>NZ_BAABFA010000019.1:0-311692 GCF_039540515.1 Nemorincola caseinilytica
TTGGTATTCCGATGAATTTGATGAAATGGTCAGGGAGCGTAGCAAATAATTTCAAACTGAGACACTACCCGGCATTGAGTTCGGGCACGGCGCAGCGGAACCAATTATCGAACGCGGCCTTTGATGCCTGGTAGGCCGCCCAGTAGGGCGCAGGTGCCAGCAGCACATTGACAGCAGATATATTGATGATGTGACCCCGGTTCTTTTCTATCGAAGGAATAAGCGCAAGTATGAGCTGCGTGGGGCCAAAGTAATTGACGGCCATGGTGCGGGTAAGATCGTGATGCCTGTTCAGGGAATCGTACAAGGAACGGCGAATGGACCTGCCTGCATTGCTCACCACTATGTGTATACCGCCGGGCAACTGCAGGAGTTTTTCCGTAAGTACCGCTACCTCTTCGGACTTTGAAAGATCGGTGGGGAATATGTGTGCCGTACCACCGCGCCGGGCTACCTCTCCCTGTACCTGTAGCAGCTTTTCCTCTGTCCTGGCCACAAGTAGCAAGGTAGCTCCTGTACCGGCCAGCATATAGGCCAGGCTTTCACCTATGCCATAGCTGGCACCGGTGATGAGGATGTTCCTGCCATTACACCTTTCCCCGAGCCGCCGCTCATTTACCGCCGTAGGCGGCAATAAGATATGCTGAAGAAGACCATAGCTAGAGTAGGCCATAGGGATGCGGATATGAGCTGCGAACAAATATCGCAAAACTTTAAGAGCATACCGATCTATAACGTTATCTTTAGAAAAGGCATGGGGTATGCCGGTAATGAAGCCACTATGGATGTGCGCAAATATAAAATATCGCCGGGGGAGAAAGTAAGGCTGTCCGAGGTAGCCACCGCACCGGGCAAGCTGCATGATGAGGAAGAACTGCGGGAAAAACTGGCTGCATGTGTAGAGGAGATATCGGCGCTGCAATACCGGCTGTATGCAGAGAACAGGCGGTCGCTGCTCATCATTCTGCAGGGTATGGACAGCTCGGGCAAGGACGGCACCATAAAACACCTGATGCGTGGCCTGAACCCGCAGGGCACACAGGTACACAGCTTCAAGCACCCTACCGACCTGGAGCTGGAACACGATTTCCTGTGGCGGCACATACAGAAGATACCCCAGCATGGAGAGATAGCCATCTTCAACAGGTCGCACTACGAAAACGTATTGATATGCAAAGTACACCCTGAACTGGTACTGGCAGAGCGCAGACCGGGCATAGATACCGTAAAGAAGGTAGACAAAAAATTCTGGAAGGAGCGTTACGAACAGATAAACGGCTTTGAGAAGGGGCTGGTAAGGAACGGCATAGAGATAGTGAAGTTCTTCCTGCACCTGTCTTTTGACGAGCAGCGCGACCGTTTCTTTGCCCGGCTGGACAATAAAGAAAAGCACTGGAAATTCTCGGCAGCGGACATTACCGAGCGTGGCTTCTGGCCGGAGTACCAGAAAGCCTACGAACAGGCACTGGAACACACCAGCACAAAGAAAGCGCCATGGTATGTGATACCTGCCGATCACAAACCATTTACACACCTGCAGGTAGCGCGCATAGTACTGGAAAAGCTGCGCAAGATGGATCCGCAGTTCCCACCTGAGGATAAAAAGGAGACAGCCCTGCTGCAAAAAGCACGCAAACAACTAAAGCAAGGCATGTAGCATCAGCCATTATCTTTTATAGCGCCTATGTTGCGCTGTATGCCCTTCCATTTGCTGCGCTTTAGGGGCGAGCTTTTGAATATCTTATTGAAGGCCTCCTCGCTCATGGCCTCCCATTCGCGCAGGGAAAGGTCCAGCACCTGTGGTATGGGTGTAAAAGCAGGTTCGCTATTGGGGCGGGAGAAACGGTTCCACGGGCATACGTCCTGGCACACATCGCAGCCGAACATCCAGCCATCCATTTTTGTTTGCAGGTCGCCGGGTATGAGGGCATCCTTCAGCTCTATAGTAAGGTAGGATATGCACTTGCTGCCATCTACCAACATGGGCGATACTATGGCCTCTGTAGGGCATGCATCCATGCAGCGGGTACAGGTACCGCAATGGTCGGTAGAGAAGGGCGCATCGGCCACCAGGTCCAGATCGGTGATGAGGGTGGCTATGAAGAAGAACGAGCCGGAATGACGCGTGAGCAAATTGCCATTCTTGCCCACCCAGCCCAGGCCGCTGCGCACGGCCCAGCTACGCTCCAGCACAGGAGCACTATCTACAAAGCCACGACCGTTAACAGCGCCTATGTGGGCATTGATGTATGCAAGCAGCTCGTTCAGCTTTTCGCGTATCACATAGTGGTAGTCGGTGCCCCATGCATACTTGGCCACCTTTGGGGCCTGCGGCAATTGTTCTGCCGCAGGAGAATAATTGAGCAGCAATGTGACCACTGAGCGCGCACCGGGCACCAGCTTGCGGGGATCTGTGCGGAGGTCGAAGTGGCGCTCCATGTACTGCATAGTACCGTGGAAGCCCTTGCCGAGCCATTGCTCTAGCCGGCGGGCATCGTCCTGCAGTTGCACGGCCTCTGCCACCCCGCACGACATAAAGCCGAGGCGCTGCGCTTCGGCTTTTATGAGCTGTGTATTTTTTCCGGCATTGTACAAGTGGCTGCAAAATTACACCATTGGCAACTATGCGGCGGGTTTGTCCTCCCTGCTGTCCTTGTTCCCTTCATCAGCTTTGCCCCAGGGTCTTACAGGTGTAAGCCCCTTTTGCGCAGGGCCCGTGAGCAAATGCCCATCAGGGCTATAGCGTGCGCCATGGCAGGGGCAGTCCCATGTACACTCGGCACTGTTCCATTTTACGGTACAGCCCACATGCGGACAAATGGCGCTGAGTATATGCAGCTTGCCCTCATCGCTCTTGTATATGGCCAGCTTCTGGCCCTCCCATTCACCCATTTTAGCCTCGCCGGGCGCTATGCCCGATAACTCCTCTATCTCCTCGGCGCTGAAACGGCCCGCCACGAACTGGTGTATGACATCGGCATTCTCTTTGAGGAAGGTACCAAGACCTGCCAGCTTTATCCTGCCGGGATCGAAGAGCTTTTCGTAGGAAGACGTACCCTTAGTGATGAGGTCGCACAATATCTTTCCCGACAGGGTGCCGTATATCATGCCATTGCCCCCGAACCCCGTGGCCGCATAGACCTTACTATGGCCGGGCATAAGCCCTATATAGGGCAGGCCATCTACAGAGTTATAGTATTGCGATGACCACCGGTAGGCCACAGTATCTATATCGAAGTACTGCCGCATATATAGCTCCAGTTCCCGCTGTACATGTGCGGTATCTTCATTGTGGCCCGTCTTATGGTCGAGCCCACCGGCTATGACATACTTAACACCATCTACCACCTGCGAGCGATAGTAGTGATATGGCTCCTTAAGGTCATATACCATAGCATCGGGGTATTCGCCACTTTTAAGGGTAAAGGCTATGGCATAGCTGCGGTAGGGCGCACAGCGAAAGCTGAATACATTGACACCAGGAGGCAGATGCGTGGCATATACGGCATACCTGGCCCTGATAACACCTTGTGATGTCTCGGCAGTAATTATATCATCATCATGCAGCTTGTGCACCATGCACTGCTGCACAATAACGCCTCCCTTCATCTCGAACACTCTTGCAAGGCCCAGCAGATGCTTCAGCGCATGCATCTGCGCCTGGCGTGCCACAGAGGCCGCCTTGACATATGGAATAGGAACAGGCAATATATCACTGCGCTGCATGGGTACACCCGCACGGTCGCTGGCCTCCATCATTTCCTGCAGCATATCGGCCTCTTCGCCCGTAGTGGCAAAGAGATAGCCCGTCTTATAGGCGAGGTCATTTTCTATGCCATACTTATTGGTGAATTGCTCTATGAGATCTATAGCCTCTCTTGCCCCTTTGGCCACAAGGCATGCAGCATCGTGACCAAAATGGCGGGCGATGTCGATATAGGGTGTATCGAGCACAGTATTGAGATGGGCCGTAGTGCCGCCCGTTGTACCGAAACCTATATTGTGTCCTTCTACCAGCAGGCACTTCTGCCCGCTCTCCTGTAGCAGCAATGCTGTTGTGAGACCCGTGATACCTCCACCTATCACCAGTACGTCATACACTGTATGTTCATCCCGGTCGTTGGCAGGTATATAGTTACCTACTGCGTGCTGCCATATGCTCTTTGATGCGCCATCCCTATCCATAACAATGATATTGAGATCATTATGAAATATCGCAAAAACGTTGCCACGGGCGGGCCATTATGTGGCCTATAAAAGCGTACGGGGAACAAAGAATTGACGATCAGTGACTTTGTAAAAAGAACATATAAAAAGCAGACCGCTTTTTAACAATATGCTTGGGGAATGTAAGAGATGTACCGATGCGAGAGGGAATATTCTCCCCACCTGTTGGGTGTGTACTGCCACAGGTGGGGGCCTGTATCAGGGCGCAGCATTCCACTCCAGCGATACCAGTTCCTCGTCATGTACGGTGATGGGACCCTTATGGGCAAAGCCCAGCTTTTGCAGCAGTCGCAGGGAATGTTCATTACCGGGTGTAACTATGGCCATGATGGTGCGCATGTCCAACACCTCTGCCCCATGACGCAGCACAGCATTTGCGGCCTCGAAAGCATAACCCTGGCCTTCGTATCGCGGCAGCAGCGCAAAACCGATATCGGGATGCGGCAGATATTCGCGCTGCAAGAGGCCGCACATACCTATAGAGGCATTGGTGGCGCGCAGCTTTACAAGCCACAGGCCAAAGCCCTTTTCGTTATAGCTTTTCATGGGGCCGTTCATAAGGTAGGCCAAAGCCGTCTCGGTATCCGATACACCGCGATCGCCTATATACTGTAGCCAGCCGGGGCTATTGAGCAGCTCTATGATAAAAGAGGTATCGTAAACGGAGAACTCTGTTATATGCAGCCTGTCTGCGGTAATGGTGGTCATGATGCAAGTGCAAATTAGCGCACTATGATGAGTATATTTACAGTGGCGGCAATATACCGCCAAAGGGGTCATTTAAAAGGTAGAACGATGGCAAAACAGAGACTGGTGGCGCTGACCGGCGCAGGCATAAGCGCAGAGAGCGGGCTGCACACCTTCAGAGACAGCGATGGCCTGTGGGAAGGCCACAGGGTAGAGGATGTGGCCACTCCACGCGCCTGGCGCCGAGACCCCGCGCTGGTGCAGGAGTTTTACAATATGCGCCGCCGCGATGTGCTGGCCACCGTGCCCAATGCCGCACATATAGCCCTTGCGGCCCTGCAAGAGCACTATGATGTGCATATAGTGACCCAGAATATAGACGACCTGCACGAAAGGGCGGGATCGCGCAATGTAATGCACCTGCATGGCGAGATACTGAAGATGCGCAGCGAGCGCAATGAATACCAGCTATACCCCATTACCACCGATATAACACTTGATATGATAGCCGCGGACGGCGGACGATACCGGCCGCATGTAGTGTGGTTCGAGGAGCCGGTGCCTATGATAGCACAGGCCATACCGCTGATGTATGAGGCCGATGTCTTTGTGCTGGTGGGCACATCGCTGGCGGTATACCCGGCAGCGGGACTCGTAGACCATGTACCCGACCATGTAATGAAGTATGTGGTGGACAAGCGCATACCCGAGGTGAAGCGCTTTCGCAATGTAGTACCTATAGAGCAACCCGCCACTACGGGTATGGCACACTTACTGGAACTGTTGCGTAACAGTAAATAAACGGGAAAAGGTACTTTCTACTATTTGAGACTGAAAAGGCTATCCACGAATTCGGCCTTGTCGAAGATCTGCAGGTCTTCCATGCGCTCGCCTACGCCTATGTATTTCACCGGTATCCTGAACTGGTTGGCTATGGCCAGCACTACCCCACCCTTGGCCGTACCATCCAGCTTGGTCACGGCTATGGCCGTAACATCGGTAGCAGCGGTGAAGTGGCGCGCCTGCTCTATGGCGTTCTGCCCGGTGCTGCCATCCAGCACCAGCAGTACCTCGTGCGGGGCATCGGGCATTTTTTTGCTTATCACGCGGCGTATCTTGCCCAGCTCGTCCATCAGGTATGCCTTGTTGTGCAGGCGGCCTGCGGTATCTATTATCACTACATCGCTATCGCGGGCAATGGCGCTCTGTACGGCATCGAAGGCCACCGAGCTGGGGTCGCTGCCCATCTCTTTCTTCACTATAGGCACACCTACACGGTCGCTCCAGATGGTGAGCTGGTCTACAGCCGCCGCCCTGAAGGTATCGGCCGCGCCCAGCAGTACGCTCTTGCCGTTCTTTTTGAAGTTGTGGGCCAGCTTGCCTATGGTGGTGGTCTTGCCCACACCATTCACACCTACTACCAGTATCACATAGGGCTTCTTACCTGCAGGAACATCGAACGTAGCAAATTCGTTGGAAGGGGCCGAGGTGAGCATGCTCATTATCTCTTCCTGCAGTATATCGTTCAGCTGCGATGTGCCCAGGTATTTATCGCGGGCCACGCGCTGCTCTATGCGGTTTATGATGGCCACCGTGGTATCTACACCTACGTCGGCGCTTATGAGGGCATCTTCCACCTGGTCCAGCACTTCCTCGTCTACCTTATCCTTCCCGGCAACGGCCTTGGCAAGTTTTGAGAAAAATCCCTCCTTGGTCTTTTGCAAACCCTGGTCAAGCGCCTCTTTCTGCTCCTGCTGATCTTTGTTCCGCCTGAAAAGTTTGTCGAATAAGCCCATGTTCTTTTATATAAAGGCGCAAAATTAGTAAAATATGATCACCCTTCCGCTGTTCATATGCCGTATACGGTGTGCTGGGCAGGTATCTCTATGTCCTCGAAACCCTTTCGCTGCAGCCTGTCGCTAAAACGCTGCTGTACCTCGTACTCGCCATGCACCAGGAAGAGCTTGCGCACCTGGCGGGGGTCCTGGCAGGCCAGCCACTGGCTCATGTCCTCGTAGTCGCCATGGGCGCTCAGGCTGGTTATCTCTGCTATATGGGCCTTTACAGGGAAGGCACGGCCAAAGATGCGCACCTCGGGCGGGTTGGCCTTGAGCCTGCCCCCCAGCGATCCCGGCTCGCAGTAGCCGGTAAGCAATATGGTATTGCGGCTATCGGTGATGTTGTTGGCTATGTGGTGCTTCACCCTGCCGGCCTCGGCCATACCCGATGCCGATATGATGACACAGGGCTCCTTACTGTCGTTGAGGCGTATGGAATCGTCCACATCCTCTATATATGTTAGCCCCTTGAAGGAGAACACATCATCGTCCTTGCGAAGGAGGTGCTGCACATTGCTATTGAAGCAAGCTGGGTACCGCTTTATGGTCTCGGTCATTTTCACCGACAGCGGGCTATCTACATAGTATGTGAGCGGCGGCAGGCGTTTTTCCAGCTCCAGGCGGTTCAGCATATACAGTATCTCCTGCGTGCGGCCCAGGCTGAAGGCAGGCATCACCAGCTTGCCCTTGCGCTTCAGGCAGGTCTCTACTATATGATCGAGCAGCTTGTCGGTGGCTACGGCCTGCAGGTCGTGCAGCTTGTCGCCATAGGTCGACTCCATGATGATGACATCGGCCTGCGGGAAATCCTGTGGCGAGCGTAGTATCATATCGCGGTAACGACCCACATCGCCGCTGAAGGTAAGGTGGGTGGTCACACCCTTCTCCTTTATCTTCAGGTTGATGGCCGCAGAGCCCAGTATATGGCCGCAATCGGTATAAAGCAGCTCTATACCTTCGTCCACAATGTATGGTTCGTTGTATGGTATGGTCTCGAAGAGAGGAAATACCGCAGTGGCATCTTCTTCGGTATACAGGGGGGCAACGGGTGGCTTGTGTTCTTTCTGCCGGTGTTTGTTCACATACTTTACATCGGCCTCCTGTATGCGGGCAGAGTCTACCAGCAGCAGCCTGGCCAGCGATGCCGTAGGTGGTGTACAGTATATCTTACCCTTGTAGCCGTCCTTTACCAGCTTTGGCAGCAGACCTATGTGATCGATATGCCCATGCGAGATGATGACATGATCGACCTCGGAAGGCTCGAAGCCCCACTCGCTATTGAGGCGGGTGGTATCTATGCCCATGCCCTGGAACATGCCACAGTCGAGCAATATCTTCTTAGTGGGGTTGATGTGCAGTAAATGCTTGGAGCCGGTGACGGTACGCGCCGCGCCATGGAAGGATATCTTCATGCTAACAGTGTTGTGTGTACAATGGCCTGAAATTACGGTAAAACCTGAGAAAGCACTGTTAAAAAGTACCGGCGGCCAAAGCTGTGTAATAGTGTAATAGCGGTACTGAGCTATTATAATTACCTTTGACATAACGTACACACCCATGCGCATCTTACTCACCTTATTGCTCTTTGCCGCCATCGCCTCGCTATGCTCTTGCGAGAAACTGGGTATATGTGTAGACCGTGACCTGAACATAGAGCGCCATGCCGATACCACCGCCAGGCTGCGCCTGGACGGTTACTACTACAGCCCTGCCGATACCGACGAGAATGGCCAGGTAATGAACGAGCTGATGGTATTCTACAAGAATGGTGTAGTGCTGCTGCCCGGCAATGTGAGCCAGGGCAACGAGGAACTGTACCTGCGGGCCATAGGCGGCTATACGGGCATACGCAGCTCCAAGGCCAGTTGGGGCGCATATAGCATAGACAGCATCCTTAATATAGCGCACTGGAAGCCTGCCAAATGCGGCGCACAGGCCGTATGGCGCAAGGGCGAGGTACTGAACGATACCACCTTTATGGTAAGGGAGGTACAGATAAAGGGACGGTATGGCACAGGTAAACTGACGAAGGAGCAGGTATTCCGCTACAGGCCGCACATGCCCAAACCTGATAGCCTGAACGATTTTGTGAACTAAGTAAACCCTACAACTCGGGCATGAGGCCCGACTCTGTGGTACGCTCGGCCCTGGCTATGTGACCACAACCTGCGTAGCGGCGTTTCCAGTAGCGGTCGTTGAGGCTGCTTACCACCACACCCCTCGAACGTGATGCATGTACGAAGTATCCATTGGCCAGGTATATACCCACATGCGAAATGCGGATACGATTGATGCGGAAGAACACGAGATCGCCCTCCGTGGCCTCATCGTGATGTTTTATACGCTCGCTGTGGCGGTATTGCTGGCGCGATGTGCGAGAGAGGTCTATACAGAATATCTGCCCGTATACTTTTTGTGAAAAGGCAGAACAATCTATACCCCTGATGGTGGTGCCACCATACTTGTAGCGCACGCCATACCAGTCGTCTATGAACTTGTAAAGCCTCAGGTTGCCCAGGTCTTCGGGCTCTTCTTCCAGCATTTCGGCAAAGCGCTCCATCAGCATCTCTGTCTCGGTATCGAAGGCGGTGGCCACCTGCATATCCATCTCTGCCTTGGCAGAGTCTACAGGCTCGGCCACAAGGGTTATGCTATCATTGATGACAATGGTATCGGCTACCTGGGCGGCAAAAGCACCCGGCTCCATGGGCGCACATATGAAGAGGCTGTAAAGAAAGTGGATATTAGTATCGGCCACCTGGGCGGTAAGCTGCTGGCCGAAGGATGTATGCGAAGCAAGGCAGCATAGCAGCAATGCCCAGAGACGGGGCGACGATGCTATAAGCTTTAATATTCTTCTCCGCATGATGAAAGAACTTTATCCAGATAAAGATAAGTTCCATTTTCGGAAAACCAAATATCAAATATAAAAATTTGAAATTCCAGATCTCAAATTCCAAGGGAAAATTCCAAATTCCAAAGCCCAAATTACAAAGGGGGAAATTCCAAAGGGGAATTTCTAATTCCCCCCAATACCTAATTCCTAAACCCAATTCCTAATTCCCCAAAAAGATCAAGGCGCCAGACGACAACGTTTCCAGCTACCATCTTCGTTGCGGGAGAAAGAGATACGATCGTGCATGCGGCTGCTGCGACCCTGCCAGAACTCTATGCGCTGCGGTACTACCAGGTAGCCGCCCCAGTGTGGTGGCCGGGGTACGTTCTCGCCAAATTCTTTCTGGTAGCGCTCATAATTCTGCTCCAGCACCTCGCGGCCGGGTATCTCGCGGCTCTGGGGCGATGCCCAGGCGCCAAGGCGGCTACCCACGGGGCGCGAATAGAAGTATTCATCGCTTTCGGCAGCGGGCAGCTTTTCTATACGGCCGTCTATGCGCACCTGACGTTCCAGCTCTTTCCAGAAGAAAAGCAGTGCCACAAAGGGGTCGGCAGCTATGTGCGTGCCCTTGGCGCTATCGTAATTGGTAAAAAAGGAGAAACCACGTTCGTCCGCCCCTTTGAGGAGCACTATGCGTGCATGGGGACGATGGTCGGCATCTACGGTAGCTAGGGTCATGGCATTGACCTCGGTAATCTGTGCCGACTCTGCCTCGCTGAACCATTTCATGAAAAAATGCATGGGATCATCTCCCGTCGCCTGCTCATCGAGGGCCTCGCGACTGTAATCCATGCGTATCTCCGCGATATTTAGCGGTCTGTGGGACAAGACAGAAAATTACTTATCGTCAGATGTACCGGTATATTTGAAGCTCACATACAGGAACTCTATCACCAGCAGGAAGAAAAATGTGTAAGTAAGTATGGGACCTACGCTCAGGTTAACGGCATCATAAAAAGCACCCAGCATCAAATGGCTCATGTTCGTGAATTTAGTGGGCGCAAGTTACATTTTTATGCCAGAAATAACAAAGCCTTCGAACAATAAGGAGTAACTTTAATATATGGACCGTGCGCACAGGATATATACCGGTATAGGGATAGGTCTACTGATAGTTGCCTTCTTCATCACCCTATGGAAAATGAACCTGGAAAGCGAGGCCTTCTACACTATAGACAGAGTAGAAAATATCATCTGGATAGCGGGCGTAGGGTTGGTGATGATAGGCCAGTATAAAAAGAGAAGGAAAAGGCAGAAATAGATAGTATATGACAGGCCCTACGAAAGCATTCTGGCAGGATAGCGGCCCTCGCATCTCCTTTTTGCCACTGCTGCAGAATATTTCGACGGACGTATGTGTGATAGGGGGCGGCATAGCAGGCATGTCGGTAGCCTATATGGTGGCCGCTACCGGCAGGCAGGTAACGGTGATAGACGATGGAGCCATAGGCGGTGGAGAGACCGGCCGGTCGACAGCGCATCTTTCGTTCGCACTCGATGATACCTATACATTACTACAGCGCCTATTTGGCAAGGCAGGCGCACGCCTGGCGGCCGAAAGCCATATGGCGGCCATAGACAAAATAGAAGAGATAACAGCGCGTGAAAGTATAGACTGCGGGCTGCAAAGGGTGAACGGCTACCTCTTTAACCCTTATGGCCAACAACTGCTGGACCTGCAACAAGAGCTACAGGCCGCCCGGGAAAGCGGCATACAGAACATAGCCATACAGAACGGTATACCCCTGCCGGGCATGGCCGCAGGCGATGCGCTCTGCTTTGGCGGCCAGGCCATATTCCACCCCATGCGCTACCTGGATGGGCTGGCTAAAGCGATACAAAATATGGGCGCCCGCATATATACCCATACACGCGCCACTTCCGTAATGTACGATGAGAAGACCTTTACCATAAACACCCAAAATGCATGCATAGTAGCACAGAGCGTAGTGGTAGCTACCAACGACCCTATAGTAAAGAGCGCCATACCCGGCAAGAACATAGCCTACCGCAGCTATGCAGTGGGTATGCGTTGCCCAAAGGGTATAATGCCACCACACCTCTTCTGGGATACCCATACGCCCTACTACCATATGCGGGCATGCAGGCTGGATGAAGCCAGCGACCTGCTGCTGGCCGGTGGTGGCGACCACCGCACCGGCAGGCATACCGGCCTGCAAGAGACCCGTGAGCGTTTTGCAGCTATAGAAGCATGGGCACGGGCATATGTACCCGGTGCGGGAGAGGTGCTGTACCGGTGGTCGGGGCAGGTGATGGAACCCATGGACCACCTGGCATATATAGGGCGCATAGAGACCGGGAAAGACCTGTTTGTGGTCACAGGCGGCTCGGGGCATGGACTGACGCATGGCACCATAGCGGGCATGATAATAGCCGACCTGCTGAATGGCATACCCAATAAATGGCAACACATATACGACCCATTGCGCCCTATACGCCGGTACGGGCAACTGCTGCGATACCGGCTGGGCAACCTGGCACAATGGACAGAACGCGTTGCAGTGAACCATGTGACACCTGAGAAAATAAGACCGGGAGAGGGCGCTATAATAAGCCATTGGCTGTACCACAAAGCAGTATATAAAGATCCGCAGGGCATATTGCACCAATTCTCTGCCATATGCCCGTATAGCGGATGTGTGCTAGTGTGGAACGGGCTGGAACATTCGTGGGACTGCCCGTGCTACGGATCGCGGTATGATGCCGTGGACGGGCGTGTGGTGAACGGGCCATCCAATATACCGCTACGCCCTATTTAACAGGGCTTACAGGAATAATGACCTAAATTGCAGAAGAGCATATTCCAAGCGCCATGAACAGGCAGACACATAAGATACTGATAGACGCACCACCCGAAAGAATATGGAACGTACTGTGGAACGACCTGACGTATATGTCGTGGTCTGCGGCGTTCAGCGCGGGATCGCGTGCAGAGACGGACTGGAAAGCAGGCAGCAATGTACTGTTCCTGGATAATACCAATAATGGCATGGCGGGGGTGATAGTGGCCGCTATACCGAATGAACTGATGTCTATAAGGCATATGGCAGAGGTAAAGAACGGCATAGTGCAGCCCGATAGCCCTGCAAGCAGGGAATGGATGGGCGCCATGGAGAACTACACCCTGAAAAAAGCAGGAGACCAGACAGAACTGACCATAGAGGTAGATGTGACACAGGAATACAGCGAATACTTTGCCCGCACCTGGCCACTGGCCCTGAACAGGATAAAGGGATTGGCAGAACGCAAATGACCTAATGATATATCTTTGTAATTATAAGAATGTAACTATGGAAAGCTCTTCGTGGAAAGACCGTATAACCACCGATCCTTTAAAATGTGGCGGAAGGCCCTGTATACGCGGAATGAGGATAAGGGTGACAGATATACTGGACCTGCTGGCCGCAGGACTGGACAGAGCTCAGATACTGGAAGAATTGCCCGACCTTGAGAACGAGGATATCGATGCTGCCCTGAAATATGTAAGCCAAAGGTTCGATCATCCTATACTTGCTGCATGACCTGACATTACTTCTTTACTACATCCTTTATGTGCTCCAGGTATCTTTTTGCCAGTACCTCTCTGTCGAAATTCTCGCGAGCATAGCGGTAACCGCTCTCGCCTTCGCGCGCGATGCGGCCGGGGTCGGCAAGATACTGGCGAATGATGCGGTCATACTCGGCAGTGTTCTCGGGCTCTACATATATGCCGGCACCGGCGGCCTCTACCAGCTCGCGCGATACCCCATCTATGGCCATGAGTATGGGCCGCTTGCAAGACATGTAATCGAAGGTCTTGTTGGAGTATACGGTCTTGAAAGTATCTACCCGCTTCAGCACCGATGCCCCCATCTCCGAGGCCAGTATATAGCGGAACACCTCGGCCTTGGGTACAGCATCCAGAAAGCGCACATTGGTTATCTTCCTATCGGCGGCCAGCTTTTTCAGCCTGTCTTTTTCCATACCCTGCCCTATGAGCAGGAAGAGCACATTGGTATCGGCAAGGGCCTCACCTGCATCCAGCACCTGCTCCAGGTGATTGGCCACACCGTGCGCCCCCACATAGGTGATAACGAAATGACCATCCAGCCCATGCTCTTTACGAAAAGTATCCCTGTCCACCTCGCGCAGCAGCTTCTCCGACAGGCTGAAGTCGGCGGCATTGGATATCTGTATCAGCTTGCGTTCGGGCATGCCTTTTTTATCGCGCAGGGCATTGTAAAAGGCAGGTGTAAGTACATTTATGAGGCGAGCGGTACGATATATGAAAGCCTCTACCCAATAGGCCAGCTTTATGATGAGCTTGTTGGTAAGCACACCTGTATCTATAGCCGATTCAGGCCACAGGTCGCGCACCTCGAACACGAAGGGCATACGCCTGAGCCGCGATATGAGGTAACCCGTAATGCCTACGAACAGCGGTGGCGAGGTGACGATGACCACATCGTACCTGCCCTTTACCTTGAACAGACCCGCATAGAAGGCCGAGAACATGAAGGAGAAATAGCCCCACAGCCTGCCAAGGAAACTTTTATTGTATGCCTCAGACACATGGCAGCGCCATACATCCATATCTCCTTGCTTTTTCTTTACAAAATACTTGCCCTTGTATTCGGCCCGCTTCTCATGGCCATTGTAGTGCATCATACCTGCCAGTACGGTCACGGAGTGGCCCTCTGCGGTCCAGATGCGGGAGAACTCGTTCCAGCGCGATCCGCCGGGGTCGTCCTCTTCCAGGAAGTACTGATGAATGAGCAGGATGTTCATGGCGGCGGCGAAGATACTATAACTCTACGACTGTCTTTATCACCCGCCCTGCGGTGGTGAAACAGTATTCATCGGTAGGCTCTTTGGCCCCATAGAGCGAAGAGCTCCAGCCATCATATTTGGCGGGCAGCATCGCTACCCCATCATCGCCCTCGGCCCTTATCCTTACTTTATGTGTAAGCGGCAGCGGCACATGCCATAGCTGCCGCATAGACATCTTTGCAGGTACGCATAGCAACTCGTCGGTCACCGTCCAGTATGGACGGCCTTTTTCCTTTACTATCGTACGCTGGTGGCGAATGCGCTTGTGCAAATGCCTGAAAGCGCTTATCCTGCCTGTGAACTTGTAGCTGCCTGCATCCTCGGTCATTTCCACACCCCGGCTTTGCGTCCAGTGATACCATATGAACCTGCCGCCCTTCAGCATCTGGTCATTATCGTCCACCATCACCGTATTGTGCGAGCGTGTGCCGCTGAAGTAGCGTATGGTAGCGGCATCGGTATTATACTTATAGCTGCCTGCATCGGTGAGTATGTTCTCGCCATTGTGCCATACATCTATGTGCAGGTTATCGGCCTGCGAAGGTCTGTCCTTATGGTTGCCACAGCGTATGAAAGTAAGTGTGTGCGGCTCGCGAATGATGTAGTACCCGCCCCAGTAAAAGGAATGCAGCCCATTGCCGGGATGCCATTGCTGCGTGGTGAGCTTGTCTATACCGTACCACGACCTATCCTCGTGGCTGCCATCTATACCGGCATCCAGGCCCAGGGCCGCGGCCAGCGCATGCAATTGTGACCGGTAGTCGCGGTAATGGGCATTGCTGAGCTTGAAGAAGAGCGCACCATCATTGGCACCATAATTGGGCAGCCAGCCGTTCTCGTCTACCATGCAGGTACGCAGGAAGCGTACAGAATTGCGGGCACGGTCGTACACCACATCGGCAAAGCGCTCACCGTTCTTATCGGCCAGCACTATACCCCAGGTAAGCAACTGTACCACTACCCTATGGTAATTCATAGAGAACTGCAGGAAGGTACCATCCTTATATACCTGGTAGGCCACCTCTTCCTCGAACCAGGCCTTGCCCCGTTCTTTCCATACGGCGGCGCCGGGCAGGGAGGGGTACAAAAGGCCGCCAAGGTAAAGCGTGAGTGTCTCGGTGATGGCATGATTGTTGCGCACGGCTATGCGCGAAAAATCTATGTTGTGGTATATGTGGTGCAGGTGCCAGTATATGGTATGCTGCACCTGGTCGAACACCTCTTCGGTAAGGGCGGGCGAGTGGCGATAAAAATGCAGGGCAAAGGTCCAGTTGAGCACACGCAGCGACATCTCCTGGCTACAGCGGTAGTTGGGGCCACGGTTCACGGGGTTACTCCCGATCCACGACAGCATATCATCGAATACCATTTGGCTATGGTCCTCACCAAAATGATGATCGTACCTGATGATGTCGTAAAGGTAGGAGAAGCGCGAACGCTCCCATACATATTTTATATCGCCTGCGGTGGCAGAGTAGTCGGGTATCTCGGTCCAGTGCTTGCTCACATCGTACCTGTAGCCGTTATCGGGATTGGTGACCCAATCGTGGTCAGGACCCAGGTCGGCAAGCACACTGTTGAACAACAGTAGTTTTCCCTGTTCCAAATGCCGGAATGCCACGGCAAGGCCCTCATCGGGCCTGCGGGGTATGGTAAGGGTATCGCGGGAATGGAAGAAGAACCTGTGTGTGCTCTTTCTCCATTCATCCAGCGTTATATACCTGTGAAAAGGGGGATCGGCAGGGAACCTTTTTTTCAGCAGGCCGGTGCGGCGCAGCAATTCATGCTTTGCCCTGAAGGCGGCCCACCGCCAGCCCATATTGCGTACCAGGTCTATTATCCTCTTTAGCTTTGTTATCATTCCCTGCCTGTCACAATGTAACTATGAACTCGCTTCCCTCATTGGGAGCGCTCTTTACTTCTATTTTGCCACCCAGCGACTCTACAGTGGTCCTGGTGATGTACAGTCCTATACCTTTACTTTCAAAACCCTGATGGAACACCTGATTCAGCTTGAAGAGCCTGTCGCCATACTTGTCCATATCTATACCCAGGCCATTGTCCCTTACCACGATGCACACATGCCCATCCTGCATTTCGGTAGTTATATCTATCTCGGGCACCAGGCCGCTGATGGTATATTTCAGCGCATTGCTGATAAGGTTATACAATATATTCTCCAGGTATGCTTTCGGGTACTGTACCCGGGTCACATCCAGCTTTATGCGTACTACGGCCTGCTTCTCGAGAATGGCGCTCTGCAACTGGTTGCATATATCGTTCACTATGGCCACCACATCACAATCGTCTTTGGGTATCTCCTTGTTCAGCTTTATCTGCGTTATCTGCATGAGGGTAGAGAGGCTATCCATAAGCGACATACTGCTGTCGTGTATAAGCAGCAGCGCCTCGTCCTGCGTAAATACTTCGTCCTGCGCAGGCTCTCCGTTGTTCCTTTGTGTCTGCTGTTCCAGCAGTGTTTCCGACAGCATCTTTATATTGCCGGCCGGCCCCCTCAGGTTGTGCGCTATGATGTGGCTCAGGTCTTCCAGCTGGTTCACCTTGTTCAGCAGGTTCTGCCTTGCCAGCTCCAGTTCCTCGTTCTTTTTGCGCAGCTCCAGCTCCATTTCCTTCTTGCCGGTAATGTCTATGACCTGCACTATGAAGAATTTGGGCAGGCCATCGTTGGTGCGCACCAGCGATAGCGTGAACGATACCAGTAAGGTGGCGCCACGCTTGGAGACAAGCCTTTTCTCACCGTTGTATGTAGAGATCTCCCGGCGCAGCATACGCTCTACCTGTTCCCTGTAGGTGTTCACATCTTCGGGATGGGTTATATCCTTCAGGCTCAGGCGCTGCAGCTCTTCTTTGGTATAGCCTGTTATCTCGCACAGCACACTGTTGGCATCTAGCCACATGCCTTCATGACTGAGCAGGGCCATACCTATACCGGAGTCGTTGAAGGCGCTGGCGAACGTATCACGGCTGGTCTGCAACTCCTGCTGAGCCTTTACCCTGTCGGTGATGTTGAGGCCATAGCCAATGCTCATCACATGTTTGCCCTGCTCATCGAAAACGGGATAATGATTGCGCAGGTGATATTCCGGTTCTCCGTCCTTGTTCACAAGCATCTCTTCCCACTCCACGTTGTGCCGGGTAGCTATGGCCTCGTCAAATATCCTGCGCCTGCGTTCTACCAGTTCGAACGACCTATTGCGCACACGGCAGTAGTCCTCATCGGTCTTGCCTATCATCCATTCGCGCAGCTCTTTGTTCTTTATGGCCGTGGGGTTGATGAACAAGTACCTGAGCTCATCATCGAACACCACTATATCGGCAGCTATCTGGTTCAGTATCTGCTCGTAGAAATTGCGCAGATCGGCAAGCTGTTTCTCGGTGTTCTTCTGCACCGTTATGTCCCTGAACTTCCAGATGCATCCTTTATTGTCCTTGCCCAGGGTGAGCGGTATATGGTCGCGGCCTATTATCTTGCCATTCACCATCTCCCATTCCTCGTTCAGCACTATCTCCTGCCGGGTCAGCACCTCTACGGTTCGGTCATAGAAACGCTGGGGGTCCTTATAGAACGGCATACGCGATGCTATGCTCTGGTACACATCCATGCCTATAAGCAGGGACGGATGCTCGCTTACATTGTAAATGTCGCAGAACATCTGGTTGGCATAGAGTATCTTCTTGTTCTCGTCTATCACCAGCACACCATCGTGCAGGTTGTTTATGAGCTTGGAGAGTAGCTGCGCGGTAGAGAAATATCTTTCTTCGGCCGTTCTGTGCGCATTGATGTCGGTATGAGTGCCTATGAAACGAAGGGGTTTGCCATCGTTGTCGCGGGCCACTATCATGCCCTTGCTCATCACCCACTTATAAGACCCGTCCGAACAGAGCACCCTGAATTCGGAGCGATAGGATGTCATGCCATCTTCCAGGTATTCATCCTTGTTATGCAGGGCAGCATTCCTGTCGTCGGGGTGTATCATGGCCACCCAGTCGGCTATGGTCCTTATATCCTGCGACGCATGGCCGAAGGTCTTGTGCCAGCGGGCAGAGAAAGATATGGTCTGCTCGGGTATGTTCACGTCCCACATGCCATCGCCCGATGCATCGAGCACCTGCTTCCATACCAGCTCGGTTATCTTGCCTACCTTTTTGGCAGACAGGAGCTCTATGGCCACCAGCACATTATCCATTCGCCCGGGCTGGCCTGATAGTACCCTTACCTTGTATTTCGATACCGTATCGCCCGATGTGATGCTATATTCCAGCGACTCGTTCTTCTTCTCATCGATACATGCCTTAACGAGGTAGCTCAGTTTATACACCAGCGCATTGCTGTCCGCAGGTGTCATTTTTCCTTCACCCTCGGGCGAGGCCCATTCATTTACGATAGCGCCATCGCGTGATACTTCCAGTACACGGTCGGCCATGAGCAATAATGTGCTCACAACAGTGTCTGTAGTATGGGCGAGGTCGCTTATCATATTTTATTTCAATGCAAAAATATGGATCAATTGTTTAACGATGCGTTCTGCTGTTCTGCCATCCCACAATTCGGGTATCTGGCCCTTTTTCCACTCGCCGGCGAACAGCCTGCTGAATGCCGGCGCTATGGCCGATGGGTGGGTACCCAATAGCTCGTTGGTACCTGTGGTGCAGGTCTCGGGCCGCTCGGTACTGTCGCGCAGGGTCATGCAGGGCACACCCATCACGGTGGTCTCTTCGGTAATGCCGCCAGAGTCGGTCACCACGGCGCGGGCGTTCTTCACTAGGTAGTTGAACTCAAGGTAGCTCATGGGCTCTGCCACATGCAGGTTGTCGGCCTTTATGCCTGTGGCATCCAGCATTTTGGCGGTACGCGGGTGAACGGGGAATATGACCGGCATTCCTTTAGCCCCCAGCAGTATCTCGCTTATCAGTTCGCGCAGCTTGCCTGCATCGTCCACATTGGCGGGGCGGTGCAGGGTCATAATGAGGTATTCGCCCGCTGCAAGGCCTGCCTTTTCCCATATAGGGGGCTTTGTAAAGCGGGGCATCTGCTTGTACAGCGTATCTATCATGGTATTGCCCACGAAGAAGATGCGGTCGTCGCTCACACCAGCCCTGCGCAGATTATCATTTGCAGTAACGGATGTGGTAAAGAAATAGTCGCTTATGGAGTCGGTAACGATGCGGTTTATCTCCTCGGGCATGGTCATATCGCCGCTGCGAATACCACCCTCTACATGCGCTACCTTTATATTGTTCAGTTTTTTGGCTGCTATAGAGCATGCCATGGTAGATGTCACATCGCCCACCACTATACACAGGTCGCAGGGCTTTCCCATCAGCAGGCGCTCGTAGGCGGTCATTATCTTTCCGGTCTGCTCGGCCTGTGTGCCCGATCCCGCCTCCAGGTTGTGGTGGGGTGCAGGTATATCCAGTTGTTCGAAGAAATCATGGCTCATCTTCTTGTCGTAGTGCTGGCCGGTATGCACCAGGCGGTAGTGTATGTTCACACCCGCTGCCTGCCGTGCACTTATAGCGTCTATTATGGGCGCTATCTTTATGAAGTTGGGCCTTGCGCCCGCTATGATATCTATCAGCATTATCTCTTCTTTAACCTCTCCCCGTCTCTCTCTTTCCGGAGAGGATGATGGGCTTTGATATTGTCTAAAAAGTATCTCTGTATCCTATATCCGCCTATCTCTGCACCTCTTCCCTACCCTATTAACTATTTAACCTTTTGACCAATTAACTAATTGACCAATTGACCCACCTCTACCCACTGCCTTGTGCGCAGGCTGTCTATGGCGGCCAGGCCTGCCAGCGTGGTATTCACTATCTCATCGAACGGTATGAGGGCGGATCCGCCGGTCCTCACACGCTCTACCAGCATCCTGAACTGGGCATTATGGCCTTTATCGGTATTCGTCTTCAGCTTTGAGAAGCCGCGCACACCATAGCCGGTAGTGAGCTGAAAATTGTCGCAGATGAGGGTACGCTCCTGCGAGTATACCTCTATACGCTCTTTGGAGTATTCCTTAGATCCATTGGCAAAATAGTTGATGACACCTGTACTGCCGTTCTCGTACTGCAGTAGTATGCTGGCATTATCGGTATTCTCGGCCGGGTTCACGCCCATGGCATTCATGCAAACCGCCTTTATGCGGCTGCCGGTAAGGTAGGTTATCAGGTCCATGTAGTGGCATGCCTCGCCTACTATGCGGCCGCCGCCTACCTTCATATCGTGTACCCATACATTGGCAGGTATGGCACCGGCATTCATGGTGGCTATCACATTCATGGGGGCATCGCCTATGGCCTTTTTTATGGCCACGCTGTGTGGCGAGAAACGCCTGTTGAAGCCCACGGTAAGTGTCTTGCTGCCATTGTATGCCGCCAATACATCATTGAGTCCCTGGCGGTCTATGGCCAGTGGCTTCTCTACAAATACATGCTTACCTGCCGCCAGGCACTCTGCCACCATATGCGCATGCTCGTTGTGGCGGGTGGTTATTATCATCAGGTCTACAGCGGGGTCGTTCAGTATGCTTTTGTAGTCCGTGGTGCTCTTGCCTATCTTGTATTTTTTGGCCAGCGCCGTACCGGTAACGCCCGCCGCACTGGCTATGCTGTATAGCGGCGCATTGATGGCGCCCAGTATAGGCAGCATGGTCATGCCGGTAAAATTGCCCGCACCTATGATACCTATACCTCCGCGGCCTGCCGCAAAGCTACCATCCGTTACCGTGACGGTCTCTGCCGGGCTGCTATCCTCGGGGTATTCCAGTATAGATGCTATGGCATCGCGGTTGCTGATGTCGTTGTATATCTTGCCATACTCGCCGAGGGGCACACGGCTGGTGATGAGCGATGTCACATCTACCTTGCCACGGCTTATCATATCCAGTATAGCGGTGAAGTTGCGCTGCTCTGTCCACCGTACGAATGGCAGTGGGTAATCGTTACCCTCCTTTTCGTAACTATCATCATAGCGGCCCGGACCATAAGAGCAGGACACCTGGAAGGTGAGCTCCTTCTCATAGAAGTCGGCCCGGCTGATGTTGAGGCCTATAACGCCTATCAGTATGATGCGGCCCCGCTTACGGCTCATTTTGGCCGCCTGTGCTATTATCTCGTCCGTCTTGGCCGATGCCGTGATGATGACCCCATCGGCACCTGCATCGCCCGTCATGCTGTGTACATAGCGCACAGGGTCGGTACCGGCGGTGGGGTTTATGGCTATTACGCCTTTTTTCTTTGCCAGTTCTACCTTGTTGGCGTCGGTATCTATACCTATCACCCGGCAGCCGTTGGCCAGCAGTAGTTCGGCAGTGATAAGGCCTATCAGGCCCAGTCCCACTACTACTATGGTCTCGCCCAGTTTGGGGTCGCAGAGGCGTATGCCCTGTAGCCCTATAGAGCCTATGACGGTGAATGTAGCGGCCTCATCGCTCACATTGGCGGGTATATGTGCTACCAGGTTCTGCGGCACACACACATATTCGGCATGCTGGCCGTTCGATGCCACACGGTCGCCGATGGCTATACCCTTTACGCCTGCGCCTACGGCTATGACGGTACCTGCATTGCAATATCCCAATGGTAATGGCTGGCCCAGCTTGTTGAACACGGCCTGCATGGTAGGCTTCAGCCCGTCGGTCTTCACCTTGTTCAGCACCTGCTTCACACGCTCGGGCTGCTGCATGGCCTTCTGCAGCATATTGGCCCTGCCGAACTCTACCAGCATACGCTCTGTACCCAGCGATACCAGCGTACGCGACGTTTTTATAAGCACATACCCATCCCTCACTACAGGGGCAGGCACTTCTTCCAGTATGGTATCTCCGGTCTTAAATGACTGTATTATCTGTTTCAAAGGAGTATGTTTTGTAAGACCGAAATATAAATATAATAAATAAAATTTATATATTCATTTTTTCGTTGTGCAAAGGTAATATTAATACTAGTAGCCCGGTATGAATATTCTTTTACGGAAAGATAGGTAAAATACCCTGACCGACATATATACAAAGGCGGCGACGGTTGTGAAAAACGTAGCAGGAACAGCAGTATGGGAACACCTCATTTTTAGCGACACATATTATAGAATTTATTTTTAACTCATTAATATAAACCTACAGATAAAGTCATTGATGCCAAAAAATAAATATCTTTTGTTTTACTAACATCGGGAGACAGTACTGCGCCAATTATCGTACATCAAAATGCACATTACTCTATTCTTAAACCAACCATTGTCTCTTTTTTATGAAAAAACTATCTATCCTCGTACTCGGCCTATGCGCCCTACTCTTCTCCCGCGATGCCTCGGCTACCATACATGGTACACTCGGCGCCTGCGTGGGCAACACCAGCCTGCTGTATGACAGCACCAGTTCCGGCCCCAGCACGGGCGGCACCTGGAGCAGCAGCAACGTAGCAGTAGCTACTGTAAGCAGTGGCGGACTTGTGACCGGCATTTCTGCGGGAACGACCACCATTTCGTACACCTCTACCCTGATGGTGACGAGCACTGCGGTATTTACCGTCAATCCTGCACCCGGGGCCATATCGGGCTCCACAACACCCTTCTGCGCGGGCTCTTCTATCACCCTCACCTGCCCTACTGCAGGCGGTGTATGGAGCAGCAGTTCTGGCGTAGCATCGGTGAGCCCTACCACAGGTGTGGTGACAGGTATATCTGGCGGCACGGCTACCATATACTATAGCATATCTACGGGTTGCTCTTCGAGCTTTGTAGTGACGGTGAACGGCGTACCATTCGTAGACTCTCTACTTGGCGCTAGCAGCATATGCGTAGGTGCTACGGGTACCATCACCTGCACCACAGCAGGCGGCGCATGGAGCAGCAGCAATACCTCGGTGGCCACTGTTAGCGGTGGCGTGGTAACAGGCGTATCGGCCGGTACTGCCATCATCTCCTATTTGGTAACAGGCGCTTGCGGCACAGGCTTGCGCACGCGTACCGTTACCATCACCTCTACCACCAGCCCCGGCACCATATCGGGCACAGGTACCGTAATGGTCGGTTTCACTACAGCACTCAGCAGCACCGTTCCGGGTGGCGCATGGAGCAGCAGCAATACGGCTATAGCTACCGTAAGCGCATCGGGCGTGGTAACAGGTGTGGCTCCCGGCATCGCTACCATATCTTATGGTGTTAGCGGGTGCAGCGGCATGGCATATGCCATATTCACCATTAGTGTAAGCGCGGCCGACTGCATATCGGGCGATGTACTGTTCTCAGGCTCTCCTTACTACGGTATGGTGAAGGTATGGCTCATCAAATACAATGGCTCTACCCATATGCTGTATGCAGTAGACTCTCTGAACGCATATGCCAGCGGCACCAGCGCTCATTATTCTTTCTGCGGCATAGGCACCGATTCGTTCCGTGTAAAGGCCGCCTGCGACTCATCGGTACTTAGCGCCCCCATGGGTTACCAGCCTACCTACCACACTGCCAGCGCATACTGGAGCGCCGCTACCGTGGTATACCATGTGACCGGCACTCATGACATGAGCAAGAACATAAATATGAACTATGGTGCGACCACATCGGGCCCCGGCTTCATAGCAGGCGATGTGACCACAGGCGCCAACAAAGGCACTGCCGACCCCATACCCGCTGTAGGCCTGCTGATATACTGTGTGAACAACACTACAGGCGCTATCATGCAGCAGACAGTTACCAATTCGGCCGGTCACTACTCGTTCAGCAACCTGCCAGTGGGTACATATAAGATATACCCCGAGCTGATGAACTATGCTACTACTCCGTATACTTCTATCACGCTCACATCAGGCTCATCGTCTATGACCAGCGCCAGCTTTGTACAGCATACAGTATCACATACCATCACTCCCATCACTTCGGGCGTGCAGGATATGAAGATAGCTACAGGCAGCATAGCTATCTTCCCCAACCCCACCAACGGTGTGCTGAACATATCCTGGGGTGTAGAGAACGCAGGTATGGCCGAGGTGCGCCTTGCCGACGTAACTGGCCGCAGCGTATTTGCTACTACTGCAGACCTGGGCGCTACTGCCGGTACCACTGTCCTGAACCTGAATGGTGTGGCCAAGGGCATATACATCATCAGCATAAAGGCCAATGGCCTGAATTACAACAACAAAATAGTTGTGGAATAACTATTATAACAGAGGATCATAACCCTACGCGGCCGTACCATAAAGTACGGCCGCTATTTTTTGCCAAAAGATCCGGCCCGGTTCTGCCATGCTATCGTTCGGCACACACATGCGCACGACATACATATAACATATCTTTCATTTCGGAATACCGAACTTTTTGCAGACATTTGTTCCACTCAGCGATGGGTCAGTAAGTACAGTCCTTTCCCGACATGCCATGGTATGTCGGGAACTTTTTTTTTGCCATATCCGCGTACCTCCTCTTATCATCCCTTCCGGGATATAGCCATACCATCCTACATGCCTATACCTTCATCGGCTATTTTTATGAAACCTTTGGGGCAAAACTTTGTACTTTAGCTTTCCATTTTTAAACACACTTTTTACATCATGAAACGTCTTTTCTTATCGGCATTCCTGTTCGCCGCCATACTGGCATCGGGCAATGCCCAGGCTCAATTGAAGGTTCCATCGCTCAGTCCTACCGCCAAGATCACGCAAGATTTCTCTGTATCCAATATAGAGATCACCTACAGCCGCCCGTCTATGAGGGGCCGCAAGATAATGGACGATGTGATACCCTATGGTAAAGTATGGCGCACCGGCGCCAACGCCCCCACGAAAGTGAAGCTGGGCGAGGATATGGAGATAGGCGGCATGAGGCTGAAGGCCGGCGAATACTCGGTATATACCATACCCGACAGGGACAAATGGGAAGTGATATTCAGCACGGCCACAGGTAACTGGACGGCCGATGGTTTCCCCCGCGAGTACGATGCCGCGCGCATAAAAGTGAAACCTACACAACTTAATGAAGACGTGCAGACATTCACCGTACAGATAACCGATATCACCTTCAATAGCTGTAAGATAGAGATAATGTGGGAGCGCACTAAAATAGTGCTGCCCGTAGTGGCCGACAACAAAGATGTGGTGGCCGGTAACATAGATAAGGCCATCAACAGCACCAATGTGCCCTATTTCCAGGCGGCCAGCTACTACTACGAGACCAACCAGAAAACAGAGCTGGCCCAGAAATATGTGAACATGGCCATAGACCAGAACCCCAAGGCATTCTATATGTGGTACCTGAAGGCCCGCATAGAGAAGAGGCTGGGCAATAACGAAGAGGCCATGTCTGCAGCCAAAAAATCGATAGAGCTGGCAACAGGCACGCCCAATGAGCTGGAGTACAAGCGCAACAACCAGAAGATAATAGACGACCTGAACAAGCAGAAACGTGCTACACAGCCCGCCGACTAAGGTGATACCATTTTACTACAAAAGCCCCTGCCCTACCCGGCGGGGGTTTTTAGTATACAGCAAGTTAACTTTTGTCCCGGGCAGGATGTGCTTGCTGTCCTCAATATCATTTTCATACTATATTTGCGTAGATGGCATTTTGGTGCCTCTCCCACTAATACAACAGACAGGTTTTGAACAAAGAGAGCATTTCGGTATTCGATATTTTCAAGATAGGAGTAGGCCCCAGCAGTTCGCATACACTAGGCCCATGGCGCGCCGCCCTCCGGTTCATAGACAGCATAAAGGCAAAAGGTATAGACAAGGTACAGCAGGTGCGTGTACTCCTATATGGCTCGCTGGCGAAAACAGGCAAGGGCCACGGTACAGATGTGGCCGTACTACTGGGCCTGTGCGGCGAAGACCCTGTGACCTTTGACGTGAACGAGATAACACCCCGCATACAGCAGATAGGCGCAGAAAAGACGCTGGACCTTGGTGGTATGCACAAAATAGCCTTTGACCCGGCGGTGGATGTAGTGTTCCTGATGACGGAATCGCTGCAATACCATCCTAATGCGCTCACCTTCCTTTGCTCCTTCGGCAATGGCGAGGAGATAGCAGAGACCTACTTCTCTATAGGTGGCGGCTTTGTAGTGAAGGAGGGCGAAGAAGGTGGCGGCAGTGGCGATTTCGTGCACCTGCCCTACCCTATAGAAAAAGCCGATTCGCTGCTGGCCGCGTGCAAAAGAACGGGACTACCCATATCGGGTGTGGTGATGGAGAACGAAAAGACCTGGCGCAACGAGGAAGATACCCGCAAGGGCATACTGCGTATATGGCACACCATGCGCGACTGCATATACCGTGGCAGCCACATAGGTGGTGAACTGCCCGGTGGCCTGAATGTGACCCGCCGCGCAGCCGACCTGAACAAAAAACTGACAAAGGGCAATACCTATAGTAATTATAACGAGTGGCTGCAGGTGATACGCAGCGGCGGCCATTCCTTCCAGTATACGCTGGACTGGGTAAGCTGTTTCGCGCTGGCGGTGAACGAGGAGAACGCCTCCTTCGGCCGCGTGGTCACAGCCCCTACCAACGGTGCGGCAGGCGTGGTACCTGCGGTATTGCAATATTTCATAGCCTTCTGCGATGGCGACAGCGACGACAAGATCGTCAACTTCCTGCTTACGGCATCAGAGATAGGCAGCATTTTCAAGAAGGGTGCCACACTATCGGCCGCTATGGGTGGCTGCCAGGCAGAGATAGGCGTATCATCGTCTATGGCGGCAGCGGCACTGGCCGAGGCCCTTGGCGGCACCGTAGAGCAATGCCTGATGGCCGGTGAGATAGCTATGGAGCACCACCTGGGCCTTACCTGCGACCCTGTAGGCGGCCTGGTGCAGGTACCCTGCATAGAGCGCAACACCATGGGCGCCATAAAGGCCATAACCGCAGCCCAACTGGCCCTGCAGGGCAACCCCGGCAATGCCCGCATAACACTGGACGCCGTGGTGAACACCATGTACGAGACCGCGCTGGACATGAACCACAAATACAAGGAAACAGCCGAGGGCGGCCTGGCCGTACAGGTACCACTGGGCCTGAGCGAATGCTGATGCCGGAGACTTAACGATCGCCGGGCCGCTACCTTGCCCGATATTTGGTAATTTTGCGGCCCTCATGCAGTTCCAGCTACATACCACCGACACCGCCTCTGCCGCAAGGGCGGGCACCATCACTACCGCGCATGGTGTTATAGAGACACCCATCTTCATGCCTGTAGGTACCGTAGGCAGTGTAAAGGGCGTATCGCAGCAGCAATTGAAGGACGAAGTAGACGCACAGATAATACTGGGCAATACCTACCACCTGTACCTGCGCCCCGGCACCGGCATACTGGAACAGGCCGGCGGCCTGCACAAATTCAACGGCTGGGACAGGCCCATACTTACCGATAGCGGTGGCTACCAGGTGTTCTCGCTGGCCGCCAACAGGAAAATAAAGGAAGAGGGCGTAGTATTCCAGTCGCATATAGACGGATCGCGGCACCTGTTCACGCCGGAGAATGTGATGGACACCCAGCGCACCATAGGCGCCGACATCATCATGGCCTTCGATGAATGCCCGCCTTACCCATCAGAGTATGGCTATGCCAAAACATCTATGGAGCTTACCCACCGCTGGCTGGCCCGTTGTGTGCAGCACTTCAACAGCACCGAACCGAAATATGGTTACGAGCAATCGCTTTTCCCCATAGTACAGGGCAGCACTTATAAAGACCTGCGCCGGGCATCGGCAGAATTTGTGGCCGGTATGGAGTGCGACGGCAATGCCATAGGCGGCCTGTCGGTAGGCGAGCCCGAGGAAATGATGTACGAAATGTGTGCCCACTGTTGTGAGTTCCTGCCTGCAGACAAACCCCGCTACCTGATGGGCGTGGGCACACCCTGGAACATACTGGAGAACATAGCCTTGGGCATAGACATGTTCGACTGTGTGATGCCTACCCGCAATGGCCGCAATGGTATGCTCTTTACCACACAGGGCGTTATCAACATCCGCAACAAGAAGTGGGCCGATGACCTCTCGCCCATAGACCAGGGCCTCGACTGCGCCACCAGCCGTTTCTATACCAAAGCATACCTGCGTCACCTGTTCATATCCTCAGAGATACTGGGCCTTACCATAGCCAGTATACACAACCTGGCCTTTTACCTGCACCTGGTGCGCCAGGCCCGCCAGCACATACTGGCCGGCGACTACACCACCTGGAAGAACAGCATGATACCCATACTGAAACAGCGACTTTAAGGGTATTCCCAGGAGTACTTTTCAAAATGATCGGTACACCCGGGCGACAGCGAGGACATTATCGCTCCCTCTCTCTGGGACAGGGCTGGGGAGAGGCCTACCCATACTGAAACAGCGACTTTGACCGTCGACCGCTCACGGTAGCCCGATGTTTCTTACTTTTATGCACCGGCGGCCATTCCCGCCGGTGCGCACCATAGCCCATGCAATTATTCTTCAATGCTGTGCTTGCCTTCAGGGCCATCCGTACCAATAAGCTGCGGTCGTCCCTCACTATAGCCATCATAGGGCTGGGCATCATGGCGCTTGTAGGCATCCTCACCGCCATAGAGGTGATGAAGGCCAGCATCTACTCCAACTTCAGCAGCATGGGGGTGAATACCTTCCAGATAACGAGCGAGATACTGAAAAAGAAGAAGCACAAGGGCGGCGGCGTGAATGTGACCGTGGTGGATGGCAAAAGCATTACCTATGAAGAGGCAAAGATGTTCCGCGAGCGCTACAGGTTCCCATCCGAGGTGGGTGTATCTTTTGGCGCTACCGATATAGCTACCGTACAGTACCGCTCCCAGAAGACCAACCCCAATATACGCGTGGTGGGCGGCGATGAGGCTTATCTTGGCGTATCGGACACAAAGCTGGAGGCCGGGCGAAATTTCTCTGTAGCAGAGGTGCAGATGGGCGGCTATGTATGTATACTGGGCAATGGCGTAGCCAAAAAATTGTTCAAGAACAAGCTAAGGGAGGGCATAAACCAGATAGTGTCTGTAGGCAATATGAAATGCCGCGTGATAGGCATTATGGAGACCAAGGGCGGCAGCATGATAATGAATGCCGACAACAAGGTAGTACTACCCCTGCTGACGGCCCGTTCGCAGTTCGGCGAGTCTGACGACTCCTACCTGCTCAGTATCAAGATAGACAACATCAACCAAAAGGACCTGGCCGCCGAGGAAGCCGAAGGGGTGTTCAGGGTCATTCGCAAGCTGCCCCTGGGTACAGAGAACAATTTTTCCATTACCCAGAACAACGACCTGGTGGAGATAGTGATGGACAGCATAGTGTATATAAGCCTTGCAGCCGTTATCATAGGCATCATCACCCTGCTGGGCTCGGTCATAGGTCTTATGAACATCATGCTGGTATCGGTGGCAGAGCGCACGCGCGAGATAGGTGTGAGCAAGGCGCTGGGCGCGCGTTCATCCACCATCAAGCAGCAGTTCCTTACAGAGTCGGTGCTTATAAGCCTGCTGGGCGGTATCACCGGCATCATACTGGGCATACTGCTGGGCAACTCTGTAGGCGGCATCTTTGGCACCGGCTTCGTGGTGCCATGGCTATGGATGGGCATGGGCGTTACCCTGTGCGCCCTTGTGGGCATCATATCGGGCATATACCCTGCCATAAAAGCCTCTAAGCTGGACCCTATAGTAGCGCTGCGCTACGAGTGATGGCTCCGGCGCAAACGCATTCATCGATACGGAACGGATAATACCTCCCTCTCCCTCGGGTTGCCATGTACCCACATTTTTTGCAGTAATAAGGATACGCCGGAAATGCTCCGTAGGAGCAAAAGGTTTGTAGGAAATGCCAGTTTATGCCGTCCAGACATTTATCTATTGTATGAAAAAACATAAAGTAGCATTGTCAGAGACTATCTCCTCCCCATCGGGGAGGCTGGGAGGGGCTAAACCAAATATAGCAGGTAGATGCTCTAAATGGTATTATCATGTCTTTCGAGAGGGCTACAGAGAGGCCTTTGTTAAAAATATGTGATATACGTTGCAATATTTGGTGCGCATATACAGCTCATGTACTTTTGTGGAGTGATCGGTCGGTCGAATGGATAAACAACAAGAGATATTGAAAGCTGCGCTTGCCCTTTTCGTAGAACATGGCTTCCACGGAACGCCTACATCTATGATAGCCAAACAGGCAGGTGTGGCCAATGGCACCCTCTTTCACTACTACAAGACCAAGGACGAGCTCATAACCGCCCTCTATGTGGCCGTGAAAAAGCAAATGACCGACTGCGCAGCCGCCGACGGCATGGCAGACCTGCCACTAAAGGAGACCTGCAGGCAGTTCTATACCAATGCACTGAACTGGGGACTGGACAATAGTACGGAGTTCCGCTTCCTGCAGCAGTTCATGAACTCGCCCTATGCTACTCTGTTACCAGATGAGCTAAAAGCACAAAGTCATGCGTGGATAGAACTGATAAAGGCCGGTATAAAGGCAAAACAGATAAACCCCCTTCCGGTAGACTATATAACTTCTATACTGTCCAGCCATCTCTTCGGGGTGAACCAATATATAACTAATGCGAACCTGTCGGCACAGGCGCGCAAAAGGATAATAGCCGAGTCGTTCGATATGGTGTGGGGAATGATAGCAGCATAAAAAATTTGAACAACAAATAGAGTGACCGGTCGGTCAACAAAAAAGAAAGAACATGATAATAACTATCGCATCAATAATAGTGGCCTTCATAATAGTGGTATGGGCCTATATGCAGCAGCCACAGTTCGGCAGAAGGCCGGCGGGCGACAGGCTGGCACAGATAACAGGATCGCCTAACTATAAGGACGGTGCATTTCAGAACCAAAGCCATACGCCGTCCTTTACCAATGGCGGCACCTTCCTGAAAGTATCCCGGAAGTTCTTCTTCGAGAAGAGCAAACGCTCTGCCCCCACCACAGCACTGCAGGCCACCAAGGTGGACCTGAAACAGCTAGACCCCAGGGAGGATGTGATAGTATGGTTCGGCCACTCGTCCTACTACATGCAGGTGGGCGGCAAGCGCATGCTGGTAGACCCTGTGCTGAGTGGCAGTGCATCACCGGTCAGTTTTACCACACGCAGCTTTGCCGGTACTGACATATATACCGCAGACGATATGCCGGAGATAGATGTGCTGTTCATAACCCACGACCACTACGACCACCTGGACCACAAGACCGTAGCCGCACTGAACAATAAGGTAAAGGCTGTAGTGACGGGCCTGGGTGTAGGCGCCCACCTGGAACGCTGGGGCTATGACCCACGCAAGATAATCGAGCGCGACTGGCACCAGGAGGTAGACCTGGGCGATGGCTTCAGGGTGTTCACAGCGCCGGCAAGGCACTTTTCGGGCAGGGGCTTTAAAAGGAATGTAACACTGTGGAGCTCCTTTGTACTATATACCCCACAGCATAAGATATACATAGGCGGAGACTCGGGCTACGACACCCACTTTGCCGAGATAGGCAAAATGCACGGCCCCTTCGACCTGGCCATACTGGAGAACGGGCAGTACAATGATTACTGGCAGAACATACATATGATGCCCGAGGAGACGGTACAGGCCGCTATAGACCTGGGAGCCAGGACACTGTTCCCTGTACACTGGTCAAAATTCGCACTCTCGCTCCACGACTGGGATGAATCGATAAAGCGTGTAGTGGCCGAGGCCGACAGGAAGGGCATGCCGCTGATACACCCCTCCATAGGTGAGCCCGTAAACCTGCAGCGCTACGCAGCCACCAAAAAATGGTGGGAGAATTATGTATAGTTGCCGCCGGTGAGGGTGCGGCAGCCATAGCGCCTTATTTTGATATTAGGCCCCCAGACAGTATTTTTGCGCACACCCCGGCATGCTATATGTTTCCATTTTTGCGAATATGGGAACTCATTCTACAGTGGGTCATCATATTAAACGCAGAAAATAGATGCTGTTCAATTCCTCCGAGTTTTTCATTTTTCTGCCCATAGTTTTCTTTCTCTATTGGTTCGTACTGAAGAACTCTTTCAGGCAGCAGAATATAATGCTGCTGGGTGCCAGTTACTTTTTCTACGGTTGGTTCGACTGGAGGTTCCTTGGGCTGCTCATACTTTCTACCGTTATCGATTATTCTTTCGGTTTCTGGGTGGCCAACGGTACCGAGCGGAAGAAAAAGCTCTTCCTCTGGCTCAGTATATTCAATAACCTTATCATACTGGGCTTCTTCAAGTATTACAACTTCTTTGTTACAGAGGCGGCCATCTTCCTGGGCAATTTAGGCTTCCATGCACACCCTTATGTGCTGAACATAGTACTGCCGCTGGGCATATCGTTCTATACCTTCCATGGTATGAGCTATGTGCTGGATATATACCGTGGCAACTTCAAGCCCATAGCCAATTTTGTCGATTATGCGGTCTTCGTATGCTTCTTCCCCCTGCTGGTGGCGGGGCCTATAGAGCGTGCGTCGCACCTGCTGCCGCAGATCACCACCTCGCGCAAATTCAGCTATGCTCAGGGAGTACAAGGCCTGCGGCTGATGCTATGGGGCTTCTTCAAAAAGGTAGTGGTGGCCGACAGCCTTGCCCCTATAGTAGACGATATATATAAGAACTACCATACCTACTCGGGCTCTACCGTGGCGCTGGGCGCCATTTATTTCTCCTTCCAGATATACTGCGATTTCAGCGGCTATACCGATATAGCGCTGGGCACTGCCAAACTCTTCGGCTTCGAACTGCTCACCAACTTCAAGTTCCCCTATTTCTCGCGCAACATAGCCGAGTTCTGGCGGCGGTGGCATATATCGCTTTCCTCCTGGTTCCGCGATTACCTGTATATACCACTGGGCGGCGGGCGTACCACCCGTGCCAAGGCCGTGCGCAATACCTTTATCATCTTCCTGGTTAGCGGTTTCTGGCATGGCGCCAACTGGACCTTCATAGTATGGGGCGGTATACATGCCCTGCTGTTCATACCCCTGCTGCTGGGCAACAAGAACCGGCAATTTACCGGCCCCATAGTAGCCTACGACCGCAGCCTGCCTACACTAAAAGAGCTGGCACAGATGCTGCTCACCTTCACGCTGGCCACGCTGGCATGGGTGTTCTTCCGCTGCCCCGATATGGCCACCAGCTTTGCCATACTGAAGCAGATGACGGTGAATTTCTTCCACGTTCCGGCCCTCAAGTCGTTCATGCTGTTCTATGTGGCACCGCTGGTACTCATAGACTGGTACTTCCGCAGGGATGAGCGTGCACTGGCCTTTCCCCGCAACAGGGCACTGCGGTACATTACCTATGCGGTCATGTTCGTCGTCATCATATACCATTCCAATAACAATGCCAGCTTTATCTACTTCCAATTCTAGGCGATGAAACAGTTCCTGAAAAAAACACTGGCATTTGGTATAGCACTGCTGCTTGTAGCGGCGGTGGTACAGGCTCTAATAACTGTACGCATAAAGAACAAGACCACTACCGGTCACGACCACCTGACGATATACCCCGGCGAAAAGTTCGATATACTGTTCCTGGGCAGCTCCCGCTGCGCCGACCACTTTATTCCCGGTGTCTTCAAACAGGACGTAGGGCTCACATCCCTGAACATGGGATGCATAGGCCATGCCGATATCCCCAGCTTCCTGCTGAAGCTGAACTACTACCTGCTGTACCACCCTGCCCCACGGTATGTGATCATGAACTTCGACCTGGCTACCATAAATGGCCCGCAAGACCCGGCACAGAACAGGAACTATTTGGCAAAACACTATTTCGCACGCTATGCATTCTTTGCTGAGCCGCACAACGAAATGGTATCGCAGTACTTTGGCTTCAACCTGGCAGAAAGATACCTGCCCATGTATGCCATACTGAAGTACAAGATGCTGGGCGACTGCATTACCATGAAGGATGGTAGGAACTGGATGAAAAAGGGCTACCTGGAGCAGGGAGGGGTATGGAATTTCGACCCCGTGAAGCAGAAAGATGCCGTGAGCCGTGGCCATGCCGATACCTTTCGCATAAGGTATGCGCCCATAAAAGACCAGATGCGCTATGTAAAAGACCTGTGCGCAAAGAACGGCAGCAAGCTGATATGCGTGCACACGCCCCTCTTCAGCATGGTGTACGAGGATAAAGGCTTTGAGCTGCCGGGCCAGATGTGCCGCGAGCTGGACATACCCTACATAGATATGCACAGGAATACCATTCCCGATAGCGTGGTATATTTCTCTGATATGCTGCACCTGAACGAGACAGGCGCTACCCGGTTCTGCAAGGCCCTCTGTGCCGATAGCACCTTCCGCGCTGCACTGGGCGGTACGGCACGCACAGTGGCCCCATAACGATAGGTACATTATCTTTGCCCGCATTATGAGCAAGAAAGAGATAGTAGTGAGCGGCATCCGCTCTACAGGATACCTGCACCTGGGCAATTACTTTGGCGCTATACAGAACTATGTGCGGATGCAGGAAGAGCACAACTGCTACTTTTTTGTGGCAGACTATCACTCCCTTACCACCCACCCCAAGCCCGAGGACCTGAAGCAGAACGTGTACCGCGTAGTGGCCGAGAACGTGGCCAGCGGCCTGGACCCCGAAAAAGTGGCCCTGTATGCACAGAGCGACATACCCGAGATACCCGAGCTATACCTGATGCTGAACATGCTGGCCTATATGGGCGAGCTGGAAAAAGTGCCCACCTTCAAAGAGAAGGTGCGCATGCAGCCCGACAATGTGAATGCAGGCCTGCTTACCTACCCCGTGCTGATGGCCGCCGACATACTGATACACAAGGCAGTGAAAGTACCCGTAGGCAAAGACCAGGAGCAGCACCTGGAAATGGCCCGCAACTTCGCTCACCGCTTCAATACACGCTATGGCACCGACCTCTTCCCCGAGCCGCAGGTATATCGTTTCAACAATGATACGGTGAAGATCATGAGCCTGGACGGTAATGGAAAGATGAGCAAGAGCGAGAACGTGAACGCCACCATATACCTGAGCGATGATGATGATACCATACGCAAGAAGATAATGAAGGCAAAGACCGACCAGGGCCCCACAGAGCCCAATATGGAAATGCCCGATTACATCCGCAACCTCTTTGTGCTGATGGATGTATCATCTGCCCCCGAGACCACGGCTACCTTCAAGGCAGCCTACAACAACTGCAACATACGCTATGGCGATATGAAGAAGCAACTGGCCGAGGATATGGCGGCCTTTGTGCGCCCCATACGCGAGCGTGCTGCCGAGCTTCAGAAGGACGAAGCAGCCATAAAGAAGATACTGAAAGAGGGTGCAGAAAAAGCCCGCGCCAGCAGCGCCACTACCATAGCCGAGGCAAGGAAACTGATAGGCATCAATTACTATTGATGCCTGCTGCCGGTGAGCGCCTGCCAATGGTAGCGATACCGCACAGCAGCATCACCAGCAGCGCACCTATCACATTCAGCCACAGGAAGGATACGAGGTCGGCGAGGTAGATAGCTATGATGGCCGCTTCTGTAATGACGGCCGCATAAAAGACCACCTTCCCGCCTACCCTCTTCATATAGAAGGCCACAAGGAAGATACCCAGTATGGTACCATAGAACAGCGAGCCCAGTATGTTCACGGCCTCTATGAGCGAGCCCATGCGTGCCGCGAACATGGCCACCGCTATACAGAACACGCTCCATGCCAGTGTATGCAGCCTGCCCAGCCGCAGCTCGGTACGTTTATCGGGATGGCCGCCGGGCAGGTGTATATCCATGAGCGATGATGCCGCCAGCGAATTGAGCGCGGCCGATATGGAACCCCACGATGCCAGTATGATGACCGCGAACAGCAGGCCCACCAATCCCTTTGGCAGGGAGTTCTTTACAAAGTAGAGGAAGATATAGTTGGTATCGTTCTTATCGGGGGCATAGCCCTTTTCGGCTATATATTTTACTACACTGTCTCGCAGGCCGTTCATCTGCTGCTGTGTGTTTTTGTATGCAGCTATGTCGGCACCCAGTTGTGCTTCATTCCCCGCTTTCCTGTGGTCTGCTATGGCCACGGCCTGCTGCTGGTAGCGCTCGTGTAGCTGTGTGTAGCGGGCATTCTCTCCCCCAGCCTTGGCAGGTTCCTGCCCCTGGTAAGATGCATATGCACCTGTATTGAAGTATACCGGCGCCGGGCGGAAACTATACAGCACGAATACCAGCACACCTATCAGTAGTATGAGGAACTGCATGGGTATTTTCACCAGGCCGTTCAGCAGCAGGCCCAGGCGGCTCTCGCGGGTGCTGCTGGCCGTTATGTAGCGGCCCACCTGGCTATGATCGGTACCGAAGTAGGAAAGCGCCAGGAAGAACCCGCCTATCAGCCCGCTCCATATATTGTACTTATCGTGCCAGTCGAATTTAGTGGTTATCACGTTCAGCTTGCCCGCTCGTCCGGCTATGTACAGTGCATCGTCCAGGCCTATGCTTGCAGGTAATTGTTTTACCACCAGCACACCTGCCAGCGCCATAGAGGCCAGTATCACTAGGAACTGCAGCTTTTGCGTATGCGCTACCGCCTTGGCGCCGCCGGTATAGGTATATACCATCAGCAGGCCGCCCATCACTATATTGGTGAGGTAGATGTCCCATCCCAGCATGGACGATAATATGATGGAGGGCGCATAGATGCTGACCCCCGTGGACAGTCCCCGCGACAGCAGGAACAGCAACGAGGTAAGCAGGCGCGTACGCCGGTCGAAACGCTGCTCCAGGTATTCGTATGCCGTATATACATTGAGCCTGCTGAAGACGGGTATGAAGGTGATGCATATGACCACCATGGCCAGCGGCAGCCCGAAGTAGTTCTGCACAAAGCGCATACCATCGGTATAGGCCAGCCCCGGCGCCGAAAGAAAGGTGATGGCGCTGGCCTGCGTGGCCATTACCCCCAGCAACACCACATACCATGGCATGCGCCTGTCGGCCAACAGGTAAGAATTAGCACCATCCTGCCCGCGGCCTTTGTACATACCATACCCTATCATGGCGGCGAGGGTCAGCAGCAGTACTATCCAGTCGGTAAGGCTCATGTGTGGGCGATAGATATGGCGTAATATACCACAACATAGCCATACGAATATCCCCCGTATGGCTATGTACTTTGTTAAAAAAAATGCCTTGTATGGTCGCGGCCTATCTTTCGGCTATCGCCTTTATATTGGCCATTGCCTTGGGCCACATACCGTCGAACATCTCTACGAAGTCGGAAGGGACATCTATATCTACTACCAGCTCGGTGCCGCCATTGCTGTTACGCAGGGTGTAGTTCTCCAGCGATCCCGCCCATTGCCGTACTTTTTCGCTGGTGGTATCTTCCACCCTACCTCTCACCTCGCCCAGGTGTTCTATGGACATGAATTCGGCAGGCCTGCTCTCTGCTATGCGAGATACCATGCCATCGCCATTCTCGCCGAGGAACAATGTTTTACTTCCCGTTTTCCAGTCGGTAACGGCATAGGATCCGGGCGAGAATGCCGTTGTCCATTCGCGGTAGGTCTTATCGTCCCAGAGTATGTCCCATACTTTTTCGCGGGGTGCATCTATCTGCACTTTGTACTGTTTCTTTTCCATGTGTCATTGAGTTTAATAAGGCAAAGATAGACCACCTCTGCCAAGACAACGATACACGGGTCCGACAATAAACAGGGCGATCGCGACAGCTACTGCCATCAGCCGTGGTACACCCGCGAGGCTACTATGCGGCCACCGGTCACCTCCAGTACTTCGGCCACCAGCATATCTGGCTCACTTTCTACACTGCGCACATACTCCATAAAAACGCGTTCCTCATTGGCAGTGAGGGTAGTATACCTGTAGTGCAGTGTAGGCAGCCTGTCGAACGCATCGCGCCACCATGTGCGCAGGGCGTCCTTACCCTTTACCAGTCCATTGGTCTCGGGGTGGCGTATCTTCAGCTTGGGGCTGTAGTGTACAGCATCATCGTCATAGAGTGCCAGCAGGTATTCTAAGTTATGTTCGTTAAAAGCGGCGAACCATTTTTTTGCTATTTCCTCGTTCGGGTGGGTCATAGGCAAATATACCTATGCGGAAACAATAATATCCATCATCGGCCGCAGGCACATCCTATATTCTCTGCCAGCTTGCAATGCATTCGCCTTAGCAGCCTTATAAAGAAGGGCCATACAAAGAAAGGCCCGCGAAAAGTGATGGTCTCTGTGACTATGGTGCCATGGCCGTTCTGCACCATATCGAACACCAGTCGCAGGTCGGCGCCCCTGCGTATGGGCGAATGCATTACCACCCGCACATTGGGCACAGCCTCTATTATGCTTACAGGGTAAGAGAAAGATATGCCTATGCCCATCACCCGCAACCGCTCATACAGCATATGGTCGTTGCCGCCCAGCGGTTCGCACCTGTATATCACCGGGTGCATATCTACAAAGCGGGGCATATCGCAGAAATAGGGATAGATCTCCTCTACCCTGCCGGGAATATGATGTACGAGAACTGTCTCTGCCATACACTATCAAAGATACCCCGATCTGCGTTAAGCAATTCTTATTACAGGTCGTTATCGGCTATCACCTGCAGCGACTGCCGTATCATGTTATCCACGGCACGGTCGGTATCGGCAGAGAAGGTCTTTGTGGCCCTGTTGGCCACGGCCGTACTGATAGACAGGCACTTGTGCCCCAGCAGTGCGCCCATACCATATATGGCCGATGTCTCCATCTCGAAGTTGGCCACACGATGGCCCTTGTGCCCGAACGATGCCAGTGCATCCAGTATGTGCGGGAATGCAGGTTGCAGGCGCAGCGTACGCCCCTGCGGACCATAAAAGCCGGGGCAGGTGACGGTGATGCCATGTACATAGCCATCGGTAAAATGCGAACGCAACTCCGCAGCGCCCTCGCATATATATGGGTGTATGTTCTTGCCCGTGGTAGCTATATGCTGTGCGAATGCCGCAAGCAGTTCTTGTTGCGCTGCATTCACTTCCATATCGTAGAACAGCATCAGGTTGTCCAGCCCCATAGCGTAGGTAGAAACGATCATGCTATCTACAGGTACATCGGCCTGCAGAGTACCGCATGTGCCCAGGCGAATGATGGACAACGAGGTCTTGTGTTCATTTATGGTCCTCGTGGCAAGGTCTATGTTCATAAGGGCATCTATCTCGTTCAGCACTATATCTATATTGCCCACGCCTATGCCTGTACTGATAACACTGATGCGCCTGTTGGCCACATAGCCCGTATGAGTGATGAACTCACGATGCTGCGCCCTATGCTCTATCTTATCGAAGTATTTGGACACCTCCTTTACCCTGTCAGGGCTGCCTACGGTGATAACGGTGGGCGCCAGGTGCTCCGGTGCTATATCTATGTGGTAAATGGTGCCGCGCTCTGTGATGATGAGTTCCGATGGTTCTATGTGTCTGCCGCTCATGGTAGTAAAGATATTGGGAGGGGAAAATTAGCCGCTATATGCTTCGCAAGCCCACCATCACCGAAACTTAACGATAACACAATATACGCTACCTTCATTAAGAACTACTATTGCTAACAATTCAACAGCAGCATTATGAACATTCCTGTAGTGGACCTGGCCGATATGCACAGCGGCAATGACGAACAGAAACAACATTTTGTACAAAGCCTGGGCAAGGCCTATGAGGAAGTAGGCTTCGTGGCCCTAAAGGGCCATGGCATACCCGACGACCTGATAGCCAAACTGTACACCGAAACACAGGCTTTCTTCTCGCTACCTGCAGACACCAAAACAAAGTACAAGAGACCCGAACTATCGGGCCAGCGTGGCTATACATCTTTTGGCACAGAACACGCCAAAGGCTATGATGCGCCCGACCTGAAGGAGTTCTTCCAGTTCGGGCAGATAGTGGAGCCGGGCGCTCCCAACCCCGAGCAGTACCCCGGCAATGTATCGGTAGCAGAGACGCCGTACTTCACCCCTACCATGCTGGAAGCCTACAGGGCCTTCGAGCGTACGGGCTTGGCCATGCTGCGCGCTATAGCCCTATACCTGGGGCTCGATGAGCACTACTTCGACCGGTATGTGCAGAACGGCAACTCCATACTCAGGGCCATATATTATCCGCCTATCACTACAGAGCCGTTATCGGCCATCCGTGCCGAACAGCATGAGGATATAAATCTCATCACCCTGCTGGTGGGCGCATCGGCCGACGGCCTGCAGATACTCACCCGCCAGAACGAGTGGGTGCCTGTGACATCGCTGCCGGAACAGATAGTGGTGAACGTGGGCGATATGCTGCAACGCCTCACCAACGACCGCCTGCGCTCTACCACTCACCGCGTAGTGAACCCGCCCCGCGAGCAGTGGCATACACCCCGCTACTCCATACCATTCTTCCTGCACCCGGTGAGCGATATGAGCCTGGTCTGCCTGGATAGCTGCATCAGCGATGAGCGCCCCAAGGCCTACGAAGACTATACCGCAGGCCAGTACCTGGATGAAAGGCTGATGGAAATAGGACTGAAGAAATGATGAAGTACCTACCCGAAGCACAGGCCGCAGAGCTGATGCAGCATGCGCAGGCCGCGGCTGCATACTCCTATTCTCCCTACTCGCATTTTGCGGTGGGCGCCGCAGTACTTACCACAGATGGTACTATCTTTAATGGAACGAACGTAGAGAACGCATCGTATGGGGTCACTATCTGCGCAGAGCGCACCGCGCTGGGTCAGGCCATAGCACAGGGCCGCAGAGATATAGTGGCCGTAGCGGTATGGTCTGCCACAGATACCATATCGCCATGCGGCGCATGCAGGCAGTACATCATAGAGTTCGGCAGAGATATAGTTATAGTTTTCAGGCAGGAGGGACAGGTGATACAAAGAACGATAGGCGAGTTGCTGCCATTCGCATTCTAAAGGACCACAATGGGGTGATCGCCGCCCCGGCTACCAAAGAGAACAGACAATGGAACGTTTTACCGGCATCATAGGCATATTACTGATATTGGGAATAGCATTCCTTTTCTCGAACAATAAACGACGCATAGACAGGCGGCTAGTGCTGAGCGGGCTGGTGCTGCAGATAGGCATAGCCCTGCTGGTGCTGAAGGTGCCCGCGTTCAATCAGTTCTTCCAGGGTATGGGACGCGCCATGCAAAAGCTGGAGAGCTTTGCCAGGGAAGGCGTAGCCTTTGTATACGGCGGCCTCGCGGCCATAGATGCCAATGGCAATGCCGTGAACTATGGCATAGCGCATGTGTTCGTCTTCGCGTTCAACATCACGGCCACGGTAACGCTGCTGTGTGTGCTGGTGGCCATACTGTATCATTTGCGGGTCATGCAGTTCATAGTATCTATGGTAGCCAGAGTGATGCATGTAGTGATGCGCGTGAGCGGTGCCGAGGCACTGAGCAATGCGGCCAGCGCCTTTGTAGGGCAGGTAGAGGCACAGGTGATGATACGCGCCTACCTGCCTACCATGACGGCCAGTGAGCTGCTGGCATCTATGAGCGGCAGCCTGGCCTGCATATCGGGCAGCATACTGGTGGTATATGCCAATATGGGTGTGCGTGCCGACCACCTCATAGCCGCCAGCCTGATGGCCGCACCCGGCGCGCTGGTGATATCGAAGATCGTATTTCCCGAAACAGAGGCGTCGCCCACTATGGGCACCGTGAAACTGGATGTAAAAAGCGGGTATACCAACCTGGTAGATGCCATAACGCATGGCGCGGCCGATGGCTTCAAGATATCGATGAACATGATAGCCATGCTCATAGCCTTTATAGCGCTCATAGCCATGGTGAACTGGGGCTTGCATCACATATCGCCCGGCCTCTCGCTCGATACGATATTCGGCACCTTGTTCTACCCCATGGCGTGGGCCATGGGCATACCCACTGCCGATGTACACAATGCTGCCACCCTGCTGGGGCAAAAGCTCACCATCAATGAGTTCGTGGCTTTCCGCAGCCTCACCAATGGCACTGTGCCCATCATCACGCAAAAGGGCCTCACCGTAGTATCTATAGCCATATGCGGCTTTGCCAACTTCAGCAGTGTAGGCATGCAGATAGGCGGTATAGGCTCCATAGCCCCCGAACGCCGCACCGACCTTGCCAAACTGGGCCTGAAGGCGCTGCTGTGCGGTACGCTTGCCTCCTACCTTTCGGCCTGCATAGCCGGCATACTGCAGTGATGCAGCACGCTTACTGCACTATGCTCACATTGGTCTGCGCCGTGTCGGTCGGTTGTTTCAGGCCACCCTCTGTCATTATGTACTCGGTATCGGTGTCTATGTCGTCATGGTCCTGCCAGTGGCGCTCATAGTTCCTTTGCCTGCGGGTGTTTATGGTATACCAGCTATAGTTGTCCACCGCTTCGCTCATCCTTATCCTTTTGCCTACAGGCACCTCTACCGTCACCAGTACCTGCTGGTTACGGAATTTATCCCTGCTGCTGATCACGAACCCATCGGCCAGTCCTATCACGCTATCCTGCTGTGTTATATCGAAGCCGAAATGTTCTGCCCGCTGCCTTGCCTCGCTGCCTGTATTGCCCCTGCTGGTGCGTGTGCGATATACATGAAAAAGTGTGTCCTGGCTCTTCTCTATGTTCACTCTTACATTGTTCAGCCACAGAGAATCATCGCTGATGCACCTGAAGGGCGCATCGTTGTTAGCACCTTCGCCGAACCACCTGTCGTGGCGGGCATGGTGGTTGTTGCCGGTCTTGTTCACATCTATATACAGTACCCCGGCAGATGGCTGCTGTATAGCATACACATCCTCGACCTCGCCTATGGTGCTGAAGCCCCTCGCCAGCGTACCGGCAGTGATGATGATACAGGTGATACCCGTGAGCCACAGCCCCGTGAACACATAGCCCAGGTAGTGGCGGCGTGTGTGTACCCTCATCATCCTGCGTATCATCCATACCACTATGGCCAGCAAGGGTATACCCAGTGTGAGCACAATGCCTACCCATGCCAGTGTATGCTGGCCCTCGCCATAGAATATGAAATTGGTAAAGGGCAGAACAGCAGCCCCGGCGAACAACAGTGCTATGAGCACACCAAAAAGGCTAAGGGCTATGCAACCCGCTATGAGCAGGAAAAAGGCCTTGAACAAAGTGCCTATCACACGGCCGAAGCCACGTCCGGCACGGCGACCTGCGCTCACGGCCTCACCTGCACGCGCCTGTGTAGCGGCCTTTATGCTGTTCATGTCTATGCGCTCGCCACGCATCTCCATACGTTCTGTGGCACTATGTGCATAGGGCACTACTGCCCATAGTATGGCATATAGTATGAACAAAGTACCCCCTACCGAACCCGCGAATATACCCGGGAAGCCATGGCCCCAACCCATAGAGAACCCATCGCCCGAGGAAATGGCTATGGCTACGGGTACCACCACTATCGTGCGCAGTATCCAGCGGTCTACACCGAAGTAGGCGGCCAGGCCGCTGCACACACCTGCTATCATCTTGCCCTCCCTGTCGCGGAAGAAACGCCTTGTGGACTGTGACCGCAGGCTGCGCGATGGCACCAGTATCCACAGCAGCACATATACCCAGAACAATGCGCCCGCCAGCAGCACGAACAGTATACGCACTATGGTAGGATCTATACCGAAACGCGCAGCCAGCCCACTGCACACACCTGCTATCAGGGTATCGTCGCCATTGCGGTACAGGCGGCCCTTCCATGCATCCTCGCTGTTAGGCGGCGGCGTGCTGGTGTGCGCCTGGTTTTGGCTTTGCCCGGGGTTCTCTTCCGCATCTGCAGCGGCTATATCCTCCAGGCGGCCTATGCTGTCCATCACCGCGTTCACATCGGCCATACCTATGCAGGGCACACCCTGTTTCAGGCGGTCGCTCAGCAGCTCGGCTATGCGGTCCTCTATATCGTTCATTATCTCCTCGTGGCTCTCCTCTTTGGCAAAGTGACCACGCAGACCATCTATATATCGTTTCAGGTGGTCATAGGCGGTCTCTTCTATCGCTATCACCCTGCCCTGAAAGTTTATGTTTATTATCTTTTCCATTGTTGTTGGTTTGTGTGGTAGGTTATTGTTGGTCGGTGATGGGTGGTAAAGAATTCTCTTTGCTCTTTAGCGTGTTCACGGCATAGGCCAGTTCGTTCCAGGTATCTTCCAGCTCTTTGTAGAATGCTATACCCTGCTCTGTGAGCGAAAAATATTTGCGCGGCGGCCCCGAATTGCTCTCTACCCAGCGGTAGGTGAGCATACCTGCGTTCTTCAGTCGGGTCAGCAGGGGGTATAGCGTACCCTCCAGCACTATCATCCGCGATGCCTTCATTTCTTCTACTATATCGCTGGGGTATGCCTCTCCCCTTCTTATCACCGACAGGATGCAGAATTCGAGTATGCCCCGGCGCATCTGGCTTTGTGTGTTCTCGATACTCATTTGGCTCCTTGTTTAAATGGTTATTCCTGAATTCTGAGACAAAACTATGCATAATTTTAGTACTATGCAACACATAGTACTATCTATTTAACACTACAATGTGATAAATGCTACTTTAGGGTGCACACAAGAATGGGAAAAACAGACCGGGACGGCCATATATTGACCGTCCCGGTAAAATACCCTGACTCGACCTCACCCTCCCCGACGGGGGAAGGATGGGGAGGAGCTACCCTATCGCGGCCCTTACCATAGGTGCTACCTCGGTACCAAAGAGGCGGATGGAATTCATCAGTTTAGAATGCGGAATATCCCCGGCTATGGTCTGCGCCAGGAAACGGGTATTACCGAACAACTGGTACTCAGCCACTATCTTGTCGGCCACCTCTTTTGCGGTGCCCACCATCAACGAGCCCTTGGGCGACCGCATGTATTCGAACTGCTCGCGCGTGAGGGACTGCCAGCCACGTTCACGGCCCACTTTGTTCATCAGCCTGCTGTATACGGGCCAGAACTCTTCGGCCGCCTGCTGTGAGCTCTCAGCTATATACATGTGTTGATTTATGGCCAGTTGCAACTGGCTGCTGTCACGACCTGCACGCTCTGCGGCCTGCCTGTATAGTTTGGTCAGTTGGGTAAAATGTACAGGGTCGCCACCCAGTATGGCTATGGTGAGGGGCAGCCCCAGGCCACCTGCACGCACCACCGATGCCGGTGTGCCGCCTACAGCTATCCATACCGGCAGGCGCTGCTGGTATGGCCGCGGGTACACACCCAGCCCGGGTATGGAAGGCCTGTGCTTGCCCTGCGAGGTCACCACTTCGTTATCGTTCAGTTGCAGCAGCAGTTCCAGCTTTTCGGTAAAGAGCTCATCATAATCGTCCAGGTCGTACCCGAAGAGCGGGAAGGATTCTATGAATGAGCCACGGCCTGCCATTATCTCCGCACGGCCCTTTGATATAAGGTCCAGCGTAGCGAAATTCTGGAACACGCGCACAGGATCGGCAGAGCTAAGCACGGTCACAGCGCTGGAAAGCCTTATATGCCTGGTGACCGCAGCCACAGCCGCCAGTACTACCTCTGGCGCCGATACCACATAGTCGGGCCGGTGATGCTCTCCCAGTGCATATACGTCCAGCCCTGTCTCATCGGCCAGTATGGCCTCCTGTATCAGCTCTGCCACCCGCCTTTGTGCGCCTGTGGCATGGCCGCTTATATGTTCTGCTGCTATCTCTCCGAATGTGCTTATGCCTAGTTCCATATAGCAAAGGTGCGCATTAATGGCGCACCCCTATTTATATAGCCATACGATATAGCTATAGAACGCGGTCACTAAAAGTATACCGCCATCTCCTGCTGGTATTTGCGTGCGGCCTCATGCACCTGCGCAGCAAAGCCCTCGCCACTGCCTGCATAGATGACCCCGCGCGATACATTGATGAGCACACCCGCATCTTTATTGAAGGCATTGCGGCATACGGTATCCACATCGCCGCCCTGTGCGCCCACACCCGGCACCAGGAAGAAGTGATCGGGCAGCAATGCCCTCACCTCCTGCAACTGCTCTTTGCGCGTAGCGCCTATCACGAACATGATATTGCCCGGCGTACCCCATGATGCTACCGTCGTCAGCACCCTTTCGTAAAGTAGCTCATTACCACATTGCTGTAGCTGGAAATCGGCGCTGCCAGCATTGGAGGTAAGGCCTAGTACTATGGCCCACTTGCCATCGAACTGCAGGAAGGGCTTTACGCTGTCCGACCCCATGTAGGGCGCTACGGTAACACTATCGTAGGGATATGTATGGAAAAAGGTGCGTGCGTACTGCTCCGATGTATTGCCTATATCGCCGCGCTTGGCATCGGCTATGGTAAAGATATCTTTGGGAATGTAGTTGAGCGTACGCTCCATACTCTGCCAGCCCTTTACACCCTGCGCCTCATAGAAGGCGGTATTGATCTTATAGGCCACGGCGAACTCCTTAGTGGCATCTATGATCCCCTTATTGAAAGCGAATGCAGGGTCTTCCTCCTGCAAAAGGTGCCGGGGTATCTTGGCAAGGTCGGTATCGAGGCCAACGCATAACACAGAGCGTTTGGCGAATATGTTCTTTACTAATGCTGCGCGATCCATGCCGTAAAGATATATCAGCCCGGGCATTTGCAGGCCTGCTGCTGTAAGGACATCAATTATAGTATCCTTTTATTCCGACACACCCGCGCGACCGCGCGGACATTGACACTCCCTCTCTCTGGGAGAGGGCCGGGGTGAGGCTAAGCACGGGCATTTGCAAGGGCTTATCCTCTTTTGGCCTTTGCTTTTGCCTTCTCAGCATTCTGCTTTATACGCTGCTTTACAATGCGTGTTATGAGCTGCAGCGGCATTGGCTGGCTAAGGGGGAACTGCACAGATCCCCTGCCTGTTTTGTACTTAGACAATACCTCTTTGAACGCCTCATCGTTCACAGGTGCGGGATAGAACCCTATATGGTTCTTATACCCGGCAAAGTATACCAGGTTGCCATTGAGCACATAGGTGGGCATATCGTACTTTATGGTCTCCTCTGCGGCTGGCGCGGCCTTCTGTACCGTAGCGCGCACCTGCTGCAGTACCGCCTGCACTTCCGGGGGAAAGGAGGCGATGTATGCATCTACGTTTGCGGGCTTTCCGGGTTTAGCTACCATGTTGTTCTCCTTTTATTTCTTTAGCGTTACTTATTAAGAAAGCCGCTGTCAGGCGGCTTTCTTTGGTAAATATACGGTACAGGACCATTATCACTGAACAGATACTTTATGCCCCCATTTGTGCTCGCTGGCCTGTACAAAATGTCTTAGCGATCATCAGAACGGCGGATGGAAAATGTACTGCGACACATAGGTAGCAGAATCCACACTGTCGTTCACCACTTTGTCGGCAAATATCATGATGTTCTTATCTATCTGTGCTGCCTCATATGCTACCATATACTTTTCTCCTTCGGCCAGCTTCTTGTTTATAGGCACTTTGCGGCTGCTACCCTCGTATCGCCTGCCATTCACATAAAAGAAGTAAGTGGTGCCCGACCGCCTGAGGATGCCCGCATCGAAAGATATTACCGTACCCACCGCATACGATGGATTGGAATATACAGGCGCCTTGGTACAGCCCGCCATACAGGCGCACAGACCGCATAGAAGTAAAATGTATCGTAAGGCCATATAGATGCGGAGTGGGTATATCATGTCGAAAAAAAGAGGGTATCTATGGGTGCAAGATCAGTGAATGAAGCGATAACCAAGCGCGAATTGCAGGCCAGAGTTCCTCCATCTGCCATAGTAGGGAAAGTCTACACCGTTCACATTCAGCAGGCCATGCACATAACGCGCACTGGCGGTAAGACGTGGCAATACCACCACCTCTGCACCGGCCACCAGCGATATATCATTGCTCTGGAACCATAAACCGCGTACGTTGGAGCCCGAACTCATATTCCTTGCCGATATCATGCGGGTATACTGCGGCCCCGCCTGCAGCCATACCACATCAAAAATGTTGTACTGCACCAGCAGGGGTATATCCAGGTAAGATGTTTTAAGGTCGGCATGGTAGGGAAGATAGTCCAGCCTGGCCATCTTTGCCAGTATCTCTACCCTAAAGGCCCATTGCCTCTTCGTGAGGTCGGCATAGATACCAGCCATAGGCATCTGCGAATAGCTGCCACCGAAAATAGTACTGCCGAACGTACGCTGCATATTGAGACCGGCCTTGATGCCCAGGGTCACATCGGGAAATGTTCGGTGTATCCTCGTCGATAACCCGAACTGGGCATAAACGTTGTGTGATAACACAAGTGCCGCCAGTACTATTACAAACTGTGGAAGACGCATCGGGCGTATGAGTTTTGTATAAAGATAGTAAGGGAATGTGACAATGCGATAATACGGCAATACCACGATGCAGGAAAAGAAAAGGTCAAAAATCGAACGGATACATTTGCTTTTTTACCTGATGCCAAATTCCAAATACCTAATTCCTAATTCCTAATTCCCGATACCTAATTCCCGATACCTAATTCCTCACCACTCCATTACGCCTCTACCTCTATACCCAGCTCCTCGGCCAGGTCTTTCTCTATGCGCAGGTTGTTGATGATGAACTGCTGGCGGTCGGGGGTGTTCTTGCCCATATAGTATTCCAGCAGCTTTTGTATCTGTGCATCCTGCGTCAGTAGCACAGGGTCTTTGCGTATATCGTCGCCTATGAACTGTGCGAACTCCTCGGGGCTTATTTCTCCCAAGCCTTTGAAGCGCGTTATCTCGGCTTTGGCGCCTATCTCGTTTATGGCGCGCTGCCTATCCTCGTCGGTATAGCAGTATATGGTCTTCTGCTTGTTGCGCACACGAAAGAGCGGCGTCTGCAGTATGTATATATGGTTGCCACGCACCAGGTCGGGGAAGAACTGCAGGAAGAAGGTCATGATGAGGAGGCGTATGTGCATACCATCCACATCGGCATCGGTGGCTATCACTATGTTGTTGTAGCGCAGCCCTTCCAGCCCTTCTTCTATGTTCAGCGCATGCTGCAGCAGGTTGAATTCCTCGTTCTCGTATACCACCTTCTTGGTAAGGCCATAGCAGTTCAGCGGCTTACCCCTCAGGCTGAAGACCGCCTGTGTCTCTACACTGCGGCTCTTGGTGATGCTACCGCTGGCGCTATCGCCCTCGGTAATGAATATGGTCGATTCCAGTTGCTTCTGCTGGTACTCTTCGCGGCCTTTTGTAGGGGGCTCTTCATTCAGGTGTATGCGGCAGTCGCGCAGCTTCTTGTTGTGCAGGTTGGCCTTCTTGGCGCGTTCGTTGGCCAGTTTGCGTATACCGCTCAGTTCCTTGCGTTCACGCTCACTCTGCTCTATACGTTTCTTCAGCGCCTCGGCCACTGCGGGGTTCTTGTGCAGGAAGTTGTCAAGGTCCTTACCCAGGAACTCTGCCACAAAAGCCTTCATCGATGGTCCACCATCGAATACATACTGTGAGCCCAGCTTGGTCTTTGTCTGCGACTCGAACACCGGTTCCTGTACACGAACAGAAATTGCAGCGCAAATGCTCTGCCTTATGTCCGATGCATCATAATCCTTCTTGTAGAACTCGCGCACGGTCTTTACGAATGCCTCGCGGAAGGCCGCCTGGTGCGTACCACCCTGCGTGGTATGCTGTCCGTTCACGAATGAGTATATATCTTCGCCATAATCGCCGGTATGGGTCATGGCCACCTCTATATCGGTACCCTTCAGGTGAATGATGGGATAGCGCAGGTTGTCCGGGTTGGTCTTGCGTGTCAACAGGTCCAGCAGGCCGTTCTTCGATACATAGTTCCTGCCGTTGAAGTGTATGAGCAGGCCCGCATTCAGGAAGCAGTAGTTCCATACCTGGTTCTCCAGGTACTCATGCAGGAAGTGGTAATGCTTGAACACAGTATCATCGGGGCGAAAGACCACCAGTGTACCATTGTTCTCTGTAGTATCGGCCTCCTTATATTCTTTGGTGAGTACTCCCTGCGCAAATTCGGCCACCTTGGTACGCCCTTCGCGGAAGGATGCTACTTTGAAGTACTTGCTCAGTGCGTTCACCGCCTTGGTACCCACGCCGTTCAGCCCCACCGACTTCTGGAAGGCCTTGCTATCGTATTTGGCGCCGGTGTTTATCTTGCTCACTACATCTACCACCTTGCCCAGGGGTATGCCGCGGCCATAGTCGCGCACGGTCACCTGGCCATCGCTCACGGTCAGCTCCACACGCTTGCCCTGCCCCATAGCGAACTCGTCTATACAGTTGTCCACCACTTCCTTTACCAGCACATATATGCCATCGTCCACGCTGCTTCCATCGCCCAGCTTGCCTATGTACATGCCCGGGCGCAGGCGTATGTGTTCGCGCCAATCCAGCGAGCGTATACTGTCTTCGTTATATTGTGGTATCAGTTCTGCCATTATCGTGGTATAAAGTAGAAAGTATAAAGTAGAAAGCTTTTCAGTAGATAGTATTTAGTAGACGGTCGTTGGTCAAATGTAGGCAGCATGGCGAATATGGTCAAAAGTTGTACGCCCCATATATCCACAATTTCTGCCGGTAGCCTGCTACGCACTACCCTGATGGGCGAGGCCTGCATAATCTGACAGATATTCATATTTCTTCGTCAGCTTACCGTCCTGACATATGGTGGCACGGCGCAGTATGTCGCTATTGGGGCTCAGCACCTCTGGCAGTACATATTTCTCAAAGTGTACCCCGAAGTATTGCGATGCATCGCACGGCAGCTCATTGGGCAGGTTGTCCACGGCCATTATATCTATGGTGTCTTTGGTATTCAGGAAGGGCGCTACCTGCTGCAGGCTGTTGCGGTCTACCCCGAACACGGGATCGGCTATGGTGGTAGAATCGTATGTGATAGGTACCGACCCATCCACATCGCAGCTTATATCGGCTATCACCCTTATGCGCCAGTCGTGGCGTTTTATATCGTCCTTCTCAAAGAGGCGTGCTATACGCTGCTCCCAGTATATACCGTTCATCAGTATATCTGTCTGGTTCACATAGGCCGAGAACAGGCATTTATACATCTCCGGGTGCGCATGGAAGTCATCGCGGTGGAACATATCATTGTCCTTGCGGGCATACAGGTCTCCCCCCTTCAGGTGGGTGAACACAGGATACTCGTACTGGTGGGTCAGGTAGTCCATGGGCTCTACCTGCTCTATATCCAGCTGGCGCATCACATCCAGCACGCCCGATGCCACCTTGCCCGATCCCGTTACCACTATCTTGATGTTGGGCATTTTTATGGCCTCATAGGCATGTATCAGATCCTGGTAGCTTTTCACCTTGTGCGCCGGCGGCAACTCGTACAGCCCATGCTTGCGGCCATAGGTAAGCAGGCCATTGTGGGCACCTACTATACCCGCATACATACCAAAACCCAGTATGCGCTGCTCATCGCTATGGGTAAGGCACTCATAATCTATCATGCGTATCCGCTTTTCTATCATAGCCCGCATCAGGTCCTTGTTGTGCGGCTGTTTCTTTTTGGTATGCGAGAAGAAGAAATAGGTCTTGCCGGGAATAAGATGGTCTATAGGCACCTCTTTGATACCCATCAGTATATCGCGGTCGGTCATGTCGTTGCTCAGGGTTATGCCTTCTGCCATGTATTCGGCATCGGCAAAGCAGCGGTTGGGCGATGGTTCTACGGTTATATTTATGTTGGGGTACTTATCCATTATGTACCTGCACTGGTGTGGCGTGAGCGCCACACGCTCATCAGGCAGCTTTTTTCTTTCGCGTATCAGTCCTATTCTCAGCATGTGCTAATTTTGCCGCAAAGATACGCTGCTACCAGCGCCGCGCCAAAGAGCATACACCCATCACAAAAGCCGAACATACATGACGAACTATTTCGAACTATACCACCTGCCGGTGAGTTTTCACCCCGACCAGGCAGCTGTGAAAAGTAAATACTACGAGCTGAGCCGCCTGCACCACCCCGACCGCTTTGCGGCCGCCGGTGGCGATGCCATGGCAAATGCCCTGCGCGATGCCGCATACAACAACGCGGCCTACAAGACCCTGCGCGATGCCGATGCCACCATGGCATATGTACTGAAACTGCACGGCATGCTGGAAGAGGAAGAGAAATATACCCTGCCCCCTGCCTTCCTGATGGAAATGATGGACCTGAACGAGGCAGTAAGCGACATGGAAGACATGCCCGGCAACGAAAACACCCGCGCCACAGCACAGAACAGCCTTGCAGAGCAGCTACAGCAGTGGGACGCCACCACCGCTCCCCTCACCCATCGCTACGATGCCGGAGAGCACGATAATGCCCTGCTAGCGCAGATAAAAGACATGTATATGCGCAAAAAATACCTCTTGCGCATACAGGAAAGAATAGATACATTTGCCACCCGCTGAGTACAAGCCTCGATGGCGGAACTGGTAGACGCGCTAGACTCAAAATCTGGTTATCGCAAGGTAGTGCAGGTTCGATTCCTGTTCGGGGCACCAAACAGGAAGGGGAGCTAGATTTTTTTAGCTCCCCTTTTTTATTTACGCTGAAAGCCTTGCTAGTAGCGATAAGCATGGGCATTACTCCATCTTCAATGTTGGTTCGAAGTTGGTTGTTTTCAAAAACGAGCTTTTTAGGGAACATCGAACCAATTATCTTGTTTTTTAGCTCCAAATCCGCTTCAGTCAAGAGTTCTGCCATATTCATCAAAAAGTATATGCCGAACTCCTGTATTTCCTGCTCTTCTGGATTTTTTTGATTGATAGAGGTTTGCGCTCTAACTAACTTCTCCAGTTCCGGCTGAAGTCTAGCTTTAATGCTTCTGTATTCAGATGCATCTAAGTGGCCGTCCAACATCAAAGTTTGTGCATTATCCAACCGGCTACGGTAGATTTGAATTTCTTTTTCGATTTTCTCAGCTTGCGCTTTTTGATCAGCATTTGTTTGTTTGTGCAAATTCGATGTGAGAGCATTTATCGTTTGTATCAGTTTTTTGTTATTGCTTACATCCCTCAATGCCTTTAAAAATATCTGATTTAAATTCTCAGCTTTTACTCTCTCCTTGCATCCGTCAAAGCAATGGTAGTAATAGTATTTACCCCCATTTCCACTTGACCCGCTTCCCGTCATTGTTTTCCCGCAAACTCTGCAAGTAAGAAACCCTCGAAGTGGCAACTGCTCTTGTTTAGTCCGCCTCGCAGGCATTCCAATTTTCTTTCTACCGAGCAGAACATCCTGAACATCATTAAAAACATCCATTGAAATTAATGGCTCGTGTTTGCCCTGGACGACCGTAGTTTCTTCATCCTTGTAGGCTGGGATTACAATTTTGCCAACGTAAAAAGGATTTCTTAGCATTGACCAGAATGCGTTCCTCGTTATTTTTAATCCTTTCTCATTGAACATTTTTCTTACAATGTCAATTGGATATTGGCCGGTCGCAAAAAGCTCAAATGCTTCTTTAACTAATGGCGCATTTCGGTCAAACAGGACAATCGGTCTGTTGTTTTCATCTCTTTTGTTAGCATAACCTATGGGGGCTAGATTTGCCCATTGCCCATTTTTCAAGGCTCTTCGCATACCGGCAATTGTATTCAATGAGCGCCGATCATTCTCAACTTCAGGAGTAGTTAGGTATATCGCAAGCATTATCTTGTTCTCTGGCACGCTTAGGTCAAGAGGTTGTTCTATAGCTTGTGGTTCTACCTTGTGCTTGTGCAGAGTGTTAATCATGTTATACGCTTCGGGCGCATTACGAGAAAACCTATCCCATTTTAAAAAGAGCAGTAAATCGACTTGTTCTTTGTTCTTTTTGAGAAAATCGAGTAAGCGATTAAATTCTGGACGTTCAAACGTCTTAGCAGAATAATCTTCCTTGAACAGTGCGACAACTTCGATACCGTTTACTGCACAATGGTTACGCAAGCGATCCTCTTGGTGATGAAGGCTATGCCCCTTTTCAGCTTGCTCGTCTGTACTCACCCGGATGTATAGTATTGCTCTCTTTTGCCTCATACGACCTTGAATTAGATTTTCTGTTTTTTACAATTTTTACTACTGCCTGCATAATTAGGTATGCAAATTCCCTCATGCGTGTTAGTTGAAGTTCGGTGTGTTGCGTTTGTTCGTCATCCCAGATGTTCCGCATAACCTCCAAAGAAATTTTTTCATTTGCATCTTGCTCATTTATGCTGGCAATCTTCGCTACTTTCTTACTTTTCACCTTAGTTCGTTTCTCTGAACCTACACTAGGTGACAAGGTGGATTGTCCGCGTTTGGGTCAAAGTGGACAGTTGTTGCCAATACTTCCACCACAATCCCCATAGATTACACTTCTTGCATGTTTTTGGGAAACCCCAACTTCTTAAAAATCACTTCCATTTGTTTCACGGTGAAGTATCGACCACGTTTTTCGCCAATCTCAGCCATGAAGGGTTCAAGCCATGTTTTGAAAGTACGCTGGCTAACTCCATAAAGTGTTGTTAGCTCTTTGTAGTTGTACGGCCTTACATTGATTGATGTAACATTTTCATTTCCTACCATAATATATCGCTTTAGAATTTACCACTTGATGGGTTGTGAATGTAGAGGCAGCAATTCTATCCATAAATTTCGATGAACTCATCGGTATGAAGATGGAGCAAGGCTGCTATACCATTCGTGTCCAGCTTCTGTTTTGATTTCACTTCGCTGATCCATCTTCTTATTAGCTCAGGTCTTTCTATGTCAATATCAAGTTCTACAGGCTCTCGCCTCCGCAATTTCTGTTCGTTAAATTGCTGTATCAGGTATCTCTTCTGATTGGGTGTTAAGAAGCCAAGATCATCGGCCCGATAAAGTAGTGAGATCATAGAGGCTTTCCATTTCGTTTTTAAATGAGCAAGCAAAGGCAAGGTAATCCCAGCCTCAAAGTCTTTCCTTATTTCGTTTTCAGGCATCAAGAACTCTGCTGCGAAAAGGTTCGCTTCATGGGCAATGTCTCTTTCCCAATCCACTTTAAAGGCAGTATGCATTAGCAAGTGTCCAAGCTGATAGGCCAATGAAAATCGCTGACGGTCTCCCAAAAGCGTTTTATTGAAGATAATTACCGGGTATTTAGCGTCTGTTATAATACAACGGCTATCAACCCGCTCTGTACCAAAATCAAAACAGGCAATAGCTATACCATTATCCTCCAATAACTTTACAACATTGGGTATAACTGGAGTATTTATTTGCCAAGTTTTTCTGACTTTTTGGGCAATAGCTTGAGGGGTGTTCTTTTCTGACACTTCGAAAAGAGGTAATTCAGGTTTGGAAACCGGAAGTACTTTCAATAAATGTTCAACATGAAAACGTATTATGTTGACCCTTGCATTTATAGGCGTGAGTAATCCGGCTGAAACTTTATCCCGACGGCGATATACAAGATGTTCTGGATAAACCTCGTTTTCTTGTCTAAAGAATGAAATCGGATAGTTAGTTATTTCAGCAATCTGACCAAGCGTTTCGTCTTTTATTCCTATGTCGCCGCTCTCAATCTTTCCCATGTTTTGCTGGGACATACCTACTCGGTTCGACACTTCAAGTTGACTGAATCCCCTTGATTCTCTTGCCAATACAATTAGTCCCTTTGATACTTTTTCTGCCATTTTCTCTTACTATGTCGGGTCAAAAGTAATTATATTTTGCAAATACGCAAAAAAAGTATCAAAAAATATCATCAAAAATTACGAAAATCGATCGTATAGCTTGCTTTAACGATACCCCTTAGTTGAGCATTCATTCGTTATCTTTTCCATTTTAATAGTTTAAATTTTTACAAAACAGCATCTTATGAAGTGCATTAAAAATTATTTGTTCGACAATTAATCGTTTGATTAATTTATTTGCTTAAATCAAAATAAAGCAAGTAATTTTGCGGCGAGTACTTGATGAAGATATGTTTGATAAGATTAGTAATGAGGGAATGGATACCACAACTGAGTGGAAAATAAAAAATGCGGCGCGTTCTGTGTTCCACAGGAAAGGGTATGCTGCAACCAGAACAAGGGATATTGCAGAAGAAGCTGGGATCAATATTGCACTTCTTAATTATTATTTCAGAAGTAAGCAAAAGCTATTTGAGCTTATCATGTTTGAAACCATGCGTGATTTTTTGCAAAATATGTCGTTGGTCTTTAATGACGAAAAAACAACATTGGAAAAGAAGGTTGAAATTATGGCGGACAAGTATATAGACTTCATAACAAAAGAACCGGAAATCCCCCTATTTATAATGAGTGAGATAAGGAACGATCCGGATAAGTTCCTGGAACGTTTGCCAGTCGCAAATTTGATAAAGAATTCAGTCCTTATAAAGCAACATCAACTAGCGGTTGAAAAAGGAGAATTGAATGAGCCCAACGTCCTTCATTTCATCATAAATATGATGAGCTTAGTAATGTTCCCTTTCATTGCGAATCCGATGCTAAAAAAAATCGGCAATTTGGATGACTCTTCATTTAATACACTTATGCAAAACCGCAAAAAGCTAATTCCGAGCTGGATAAAAGCCATGTTTACGTAGTATTTTTTTTGTCATGCGATTAAATAAATGATTAAAACAAGAAAATAATGGTGAAAAATCTTACGAAAAAATTGGTAATGGTAATGTGGTTTTTAGCAAACACCACTGCTTTTGCACAAGGCAGCTCTACGCTGACGCTGGATAGCTGTCTAGCGCTTGCCTCGCGCAATTTTCCACTTATAAAACAATATGCGTTGATTGAAAAATCTAACGAATACACCATCGCAAATGCTAACAAGGGATACTTGCCGCAATTCAATATAAACGGTCAGGGCACCTATCAATCTGAGGTAACCCAAATTCCAATAAGCCTGCCGAATGTTACTATAGAACCTTTGAGCAAGGATCAGTATAAAATTTACGGTGAAGTATCGCAGCCATTAACTGATCTGTTTACGATACGAGATCAAAAGGAATTGCTAAAAGTAAATGCGCGAATAGATGTGCAAAAAACAGAAGTTGATATATATAAACTTAAAGACCGAATAAATAATATATTTTTTAGCATACTGCTACTTCAGGACCAAATAGAACAATCGAATCTTCTTAGAGGTGATATTGAAAGCGCTGTAACAAAAACTAATGTAGCGATAGCAAACGGGGTAGCATTGAAAACTTCGGCAGACAACTTAAATGCAGAACTGTTAAAAACCGACCAACGTATTATTGAATTACAGGCTAACAGAAAGGGGTATATCGATATGCTTTCTCTTTTTGTGGGACGACAAATAAATGTTGGTGATATTTTCGAAATGCCAAAACCACAAATATTATCCACCAGCCAAATAAACAGGCCAGAATTGCGACTGTATGACTTGCAAAAAAATACGTTTGACATCCAAAGTAAACTTATATCCAATAAAACCCTACCAAAGGCAAGCTTATTTCTACAAGGTGGATACGGCCGACCCGCACTTAATATGCTAAGCAACGATTTCAAAACTTATTACATAGGTGGAGTGCGTTTTAGCTGGAATCTCAATAGCTATTATACGCTGCGTAATGAAAGAAGATTGCTTGAACTTAATAAGGTTGGCATAGACGTACAACGGGACGTATTTCTATTCAACACAAATCTGACGTTAAAACAACAAAATTCTGAGATCCAGAAAATACTGGAGCTCATCAATACAGATCGGGAAATTATAGTGATTCGCCAGCGTATAAAAGAGGTTACTAAAAATCAATTGGAGTTCGGAGTGGCTTCGACAAATGACTATACAACGGCAGCGAACGCACTTGACCTAGCCGCTCAAAACCTCATTTTACATAAGATACAGCTGCTGCAAGCGCAGTATAACTTTCAATTCACCTCAGGCAATTAAACATAAAATTAAAAACAATGACTAAAGGGATCAAAATAACAACGATATTCTTAAGCATCATGCTATTTGCTGCCTGCAAAAACGAAGAGAAATCATTTGACGCATCAGGCGCTTTCGAAGCTGAAGAAACAATCGTTTCCGCCCAAGCTACCGGTAACATCAACGAACTTAATATTCAAGAAGGGCAGGCTTTGAGAGCTGGCGATATCATCGGCTATATAGATACTGTCCAGCTATACCTCAAAAAAAAGCAGTTAGAAACTCAAATCACCGCCTTACTAAAGAGAAAGCCTGACGTAAGCGTACAGCTTGCTGCATTAGAAACACAACTTGCAACAACAGAAAGAGAACGGGCGAGGACTATCAACCTTCTAAAAGGAGATGCTGCAACCCCAAAACAGTTAGACGATATTAATGCCAACATAGCGGTCATTAAAAGACAAATCGAGGCTCAAAGGTCATCTCTGAGTATATCAAACGAAAGTTTCAATAGCGACACAAGACCACTCGCTGTTCAGATTGAGCAGATAAATGATCAACTATCTAAAAGCAGAATAATAAATCCTATTAATGGCACAGTCCTGTCTAAATACATGCAAGCACACGAGATGGCATCGCCAGGCAAAGCGATATATAAAATTGCCGATCTATCGACCATTATCTTGAGAGCATATATATCCGGCAACCAGTTGCCCAATGTAAAACTTAACCAAAAGGTGAAAGTAAATACGGATAATGGAAGCGGAGGGTATAAAGAGAGAGAAGGAACGATCATATGGATAAATGATAAGGCGGAGTTTACGCCGAAAACCATTCAGACTAAAGACGAGAGGGCAAACATGGTTTATGCAATAAAGGTGAAAATTGCTAACGACGGTAGTTATAAGACTGGGATGTACGGGGAATTAAAATTCTAAACTATGATCGACGTAGTACTTGACAATATCGTTAAGACCTATAACAAAAATAAAATACCCGCGGTTAATGATGTTTCGTTCTCTGTAGGAAAAGGAGAATTATTTGGATTGATAGGCCCCGATGGTGCAGGCAAGACGAGCATCTTTCGTATCCTAACTACATTACTTTTGGCTGACAGTGGTACCGCCTCCGTAAATGGGCTTGATGTAGTCAAAGACTATAAAAAAATAAGGAGTAAAGTTGGTTACATGCCGGGACGGTTTTCACTTTATCAGGATCTCACCGTAGAAGAAAATCTAAGGTTCTTCGCAACAATATTTAATACTTCCATTGCTGCAAATTACGATCTTATTAAAGATATATACGTTCAAATAGAACCCTTCAAAGACCGAAGAGCCGGCAAACTATCAGGAGGAATGAAACAAAAACTTGCTCTGTGTTGTGCATTAATACATCGGCCAACTGTTCTGTTTTTAGATGAGCCTACCACCGGAGTAGATACTGTTTCAAGAAAAGAGTTCTGGGAAATGCTTCAACGGTTGAAGCATCAGGGAATTACAATTTTAGTGTCTACCCCTTATATGGATGAGGCCACTCTTTGTGAGCGGATAGCTTTAATGCAATCGGGTACTATAATGTCCATTGATACTCCTCAAAATATTACGAAGCAGTTTCCAGACAATTTGTATGCAATACGAGCCAAGAATATGAGTAAACTTTTGAATGACTTGCGCCACAGTCGATTTGTCAAAAGCAGTTTTGCATTTGGAGAATTCCATCACATTACCTTAAAGGAAGAGAATACCAACGAGCAATTAGTAAAGGAAATGCGCGAGCATGGCAATGAAGAAATTAACATGACAATTGCGATGCCTACAATTGAAGACTGTTTCATCAAACTTATGAACAATGACAAATGACATCGTAATACATACCGAAAAGCTCACTAAACGTTTCGGAGATTTCATCGCAACAAATGAGATAACGTTCGACGTATACTCCGGCGAGATCTTTGGATTTCTAGGTGCAAATGGTGCAGGCAAAACTACCGCTATGAAAATGCTATGCGGGCTGTCTCGGCCATCATCCGGCAATGCTACAATTGCCGGTTATGACATTTATACAGGCACTGAAAAAATAAAGAAAAATATTGGTTACATGAGTCAGAAATTCTCTCTGTACGAGGATCTGACGGTGATGGAGAATATCGAATTTTTTGGTGGCATTTACGGATTAACAAAACGAATATTGAAAGAAAAAGGACAGTCACTTGTTGAAACTTTGGGAATGCAACGAGAGGCGAAAAAATTGGTGGGCGACTTGCCTTTGGGATGGAAGCAAAAATTGTCCTTTTCCGTTGCAATTCTACATGAACCGAAAATTGTTTTCCTTGATGAGCCAACTGGTGGTGTTGATCCAATTACACGACGACAATTTTGGGATCTTATATATGACGCAGCTGACAAAGGCATCACAGTATTCGTAACTACTCACTACATGGATGAAGCTGAGTATTGTAATCGGATTACCATGATGGTTGATGGTGTAATTAAAGCACTGGACTCGCCTACTAAGCTAAAACAACAATTCTCCGCCACTACAATGGACGAAGTATTCTTCGAACTCGCGAGGGGCGCAAAACGTAAAGCCGATTAACTATGAAACAATTTTTGACGTTTGTCCAAAAAGAATTTTACCACGTCTTCAGAGATCCAAAAACATTGCTATTGCTTTTTGGTATGCCAATAGCGCAAATCGTTTTATTTGGATTCGCATTAACTAACGAGATAAAAAATTCAAATATAATAGTATGCGATTATGCGAATGATCAAGCATCTCATCGAATCATAACTCAATTGCAGGTTAGCAAAAACTTTGATGTAACAAAGTCCATACTTAGCCATCGGGAAATAGAAAAAGCATTTAAGACTGGCAAAGTAAAACTAGCCATTGTATTTCCCTCAAATTTCAATAGTGATCTATTGCATTTAAACAAAGCCCAGATTCAGATCATAGCGGACGCATCCGACCCTAATACTGCGAGCACACTAACCAGCTATGCAACAAATATTATTATGCAGTATCAACAAGAGATAACGGCCGGATCAAAAGTTCCACTTCAAATTAATACTGATGTACGAATGATCTACAATCCTGAGCTGAAGGGCGTATACAACTTTGTTCCCGGTGTAATGGCGCTTGTGCTGCTTTTAGTTTGTGTTTTAATGACTTCAGTATCTATTGTGAGGGAGAAGGAAACCGGAACAATGGAAATACTGCTGGTGTCACCTTTCAATCCTATCCTAGTTGTTATAAGTAAAGCTGTTCCTTACTTTGTGTTGTCGCTGGTTAATCTTACCATCATTTTAGTATTAAGCTCAACCCTTATGGGAATGCCAATAAATGGCAGCATCCCTTTATTGTATTTCGAAAGCTCACTGCTAATACTTTGTGCGTTGTCTCTAGGACTTCTTATTTCTAATTCAACAGACAGTCAACAAACAGCAATGTTGGTTTCGTTGATGGGGATGTTATTGCCTACTATGATGTTTACCGGTTTCATGTTCCCCCTCGAAAACATGCCACGAGCTTTACAGATCGTCGCTAATATAGTACCGTCTAAGTGGTACTATATTACCATTAAATCAATTATGATAAAAGGCTTGGGATTAAAGGCTATTTGGAAAGAAACAATTATCCTGGTGTCTATGACATGCTTTTTACTGATTGTTAGCATCAGAAAATTTAAAATCCGTTTAGCATGAGAACACTTAGCTATTTGCTGAAAAAAGAATTTCGTCAGATTTTTCGCAACACTATGATCTTGCGGATGATTATAGCAATGCCACTAATACAACTTCTGGTAATGCCATTGGCGGCGGATTTCGAAATTAAAAATATCAATATTTCAATCGTAGATCACGATCATAGCACATATTCTACTCGCCTCACGAATAAGATAATTGCATCTGGTTACTTTAAACTTAACGACTACAGTAATTCCTTTGCCCAGTCATTTCGAGAATTTCAAAAGGATAATTCAGACCTAATTCTAGAGATACCAACAAATTTTGAAAATGATCTTATACGCCGAAACGCTAGCAATTTGTCCATTGCAGTAAACGCAATCAATGGAACCAAGGCTTCAGTAGGCAGTGCCTATTTAACCAGAATAATTTCTAGCTATAATTCTGATATTAGGATGAGTTGGTTGCAATCCCAGCGGAACGCCGTTAGTCCCACAATAGAAGTGACTAATCTCAACTGGTATAATCCGTTTTTAAATTATCCGTTTTACATGGTACCGGGTATTTTAGTAATACTTGTGACGATGGTCGCATCATATATGTGTGCACTAAACATTGTTAAAGAAAAGGAGGTAGGCACTATTGAACAAATAAATGTAACCCCTATAAAGAAGCATATTTTCATATTGGGTAAAATGATTCCTTTTTGGATAATAGGAAACATTGTCTTTTCCATTGGTTTATTTGGTATCGCAAGGTTTGTTTATCACATAGTTCCAATCGGATCAATCTTGCTGATGTATTTATTTCTATCGATTTATTTGATAACACTTTTAGGAATTGGTCTGTTGATATCGACGTATTCAAGCACTCAACAACAAGCCATGAGCTTAGCGTTTTTCTGTATGATGATCTTCATGCTGATGAGCGGGCTTTTTACGTCTATTGATAGTATGCCAGCATGGGCACAGTCGATTGCTAAGGTAAATCCAGTAACATATTTTATCGACGTGATGCGAATGGTAGTATTAAAGGGAAGCGGTTTTACGGATATACTACCGCAACTAATTATCATTTCAATTATGGCTATGTTTTTCAACGCTTGGGCAATCCTGAACTATAAAAAAACATCGTAGATACGATATGAAGAAGATACTCATTTCTTTCGCTTTTCTGCTAATTTCTGTAGTGAATGCCATAGCGCAAAGTAGTGATGTTATTGTTGGAAATTGGTACAGTAAGGAACTCAGTGGGTCGACGATGCATGTTTACAGAACTAAAAGTGGAAAATGGGCCGCTCAATTAACAGCATCGGAAAAAAAAGAATGGATAGGCAAAATACTCTTTGATGACTGCACCTTTGACTCAAAAGACAATTGTTATAAAACGGTGCTCGCGCCACCTAACCAGCCCTTTAAGATAAACACAAAAATCTACATAACGGAAGGTAGTTTGACAATGGTCGGGAAAAAATTATTCCTATCTAAAACATTTTATTGGATAAAATTAAACAACTAAATATTAAATCATGAAAAAGACAACATTGATGCTGGCAGTACTTGCCTTTTTAGTTTTGTGTTCTTATGTAATGCCGCAAGGCAGTGAATGGAAGTTGAAAGACGGCTACTCCATCAAATTCTCCAGTGATAATCCCTCTGGCGTTTTCAATTCAATGACAGGAGTTATTAATTTCGATGAGAATAATCTGTCGAAAGCAAAATTTGAAATTCAAATTGAGGCCGCATCTATCAATACAGGTAATGGGTTGAAAAATAAACATGCAAAAGGTGAGCGCTTTTTTGACGTAAAAAAATATCCCTATATCTATTTCAGATCTACGTCAGTTACGAAAAGTGCGTCAGGTTATGTGCTAACCGGGAAATTGAAGATCAAGGAAACCGAAAAGGAAATTTCTATTCCCTTTACATTTAGGAATAACGTTTTCTCAGGTTCTTTTTCGGTTAATCGACTGGACTATGGTGTCGGCCCTGAGAGTGGCATGGCCGGCAAAGCATCAAAAATCTTATTGATCGACATATCAGTTCCCGTCACAAAATAACTTTATGAAACAAGCTTTTTACCAAGCGGTTCTTTGCTCCATTTTGGCAATGGCGGCTGCAGACATCTATAAGGTAATATATTGCTCCTCATTGTCTGTAGATTTCTCAGTTATAATAAACGAAAAGTCAATCGCCTTAGCATCATTAGTGGGATGTTTCATCATCTCTTTTGGATATTTATTCTTTTCGAGGATTGCGAACAAAAATGTCGATGCCTGGTTTAACGTTATCTTACTCGTTTTAACGTTCGCATCGCTAGTTTCATCTTTTGCTGTCACTCTACCATTATCAGTAGAAATGCCAGAACTATTTCCTGGCTTGTCAGTACCCATGCATTTCTTTCCTTGTCTGTTCTGGTTAGCTACAAAATCTTCCTTTATGAATGGGAATGGTAAATACCGGCATACTTTAAGTTGAGTAGCTGCGCAGCAAAACCAGAATAGCAAGATCAAATGCATTTAAAGATGTGATCATCTCAGATGAGAGAACTTCTATAATATGGATAAGCCAAAATTACGTAAAGAAGAGACGACCTTCTTATCGGGCCCTTTATCGCGCATGGCAGAGCTTCGATATTGCGCTGCTACGGTGATTCAATTTGTTAAGGGTTTCCGTGCTTTGCATTTTACTGGACCATGTGTAACTGTTTTTGGCTCCGCTCGTTTCGGCGAGACGAGTACGTATTATGGTAAAGCCAGAGACATTTCATTCAAACTCTCAAAGGCTGGGATGTCGATAATGACAGGTGGCGGCCCAGGGTTAATGGAAGCCGCTAACCGAGGCGCAAGAGACGCAGGTGGCATCTCTCTCGGCTGCAACATTGCGTTACCTAACGAACAGCGCCCCAATTCTTATTTGGACAAATATATCAACATCGAGTTTTTTTTCGTGAGAAAAGAACTACTCAGAAAATATTCCGTTGGATTTGTAGTGATGCCTGGAGGTTTTGGTACGCTTGATGAGTTCTTTGAGACGATAACCTTGATACAAACGAAGAAAATTAGGAAATTTCCAATCGCGCTTGTCGGAATAGATTATCATAAAAATCTAATCAGTCATATTAATGGAATGGCCGAAAGTAATGCAATTAGTCAAGAGGATAAGGACCTTATAGTATTTACGGATTCAATTGATGAAGCGGTTAATCATATCCTAAAGTATGCAGATGAGAATCTTTCTAGGTATTATAAATACAAGCCAAACCCTCTACTAGGTGAAAACTCCGTACAGCTCAAAGCAAATTAATCTGCTACTTTTTATCTTGCTATTGTCATTAGTAGTGTGCCCTAACAAGGCGCAATCGCAGTTTGCAATGAAGAAGAGATTTTTTGATTCGCTTGTTGGACGCATGCCGTCGTTTTCAATATACAACGACAATTATTTTGTACTGGGTGCTGAGACAGACAAAAAAATTACCTCAGCCACTTCAAATGCAAAATTTCAAATCAGTTTTAAGCAAAGGCTATTCAGCGGTAAGTTACCGCTAAACAGCATGCTTTTTATGACTTATACTCAAAAGTCGTTCTGGAATATTTTTGAAAAATCTAATCCATTTGCCGAATCCAATTACAATCCTACAATCGCATTCGGCGTGCCGACATTTTCAAAAAAAACTAGTAACCTAACAGGCCTATTAGTATTTGCAATTGAGCATGAGTCGAACGGACGAGACTCCATCTTTTCTCGGAGCTGGAATCGGGTTGCTGCATCTTTCAGAACGAAGCTAAATGATGATCTCAACGTCGATATAAAGGTTTGGATTCCCTTTATGTATGAAGATAATCCACAGCTATTTCATTACATCGGATATGCAGAATTGGCATTTCACTATTCAATCATAAATGACAGACTCTCCATGGACCTTAATTGTCGCAAAGGCGATAAGGGATGGAATGGTAATTTGCAGTCTGCGATCAGTTACAGAATTTCAAAAAAGTCAAATCAGTTTTTATTTTTGCAATGGTTCTACGGAAATGCAGAAAGTCTTTTGTATTACAATAGTACAACTTCCGTATTAAGGGCGGGAGTAAACTTAAGGCCCTTAAATGTATTTTTCTAGATAACTACCTCATCAAACTGCTATCAAAGGCTCGATTCGTTTTCGGACGAAATAACTCATTATCTGTATAAATGCCGAAACTATAGATGCGTATAAGCCCCCTTTTACGTGTTACGAAACTGAATGGGGCTTTTTGTTGCTCTATGCTGTCAAAAAAAGTACTGCAAAAGTGTCGTCGGTTGTCATCCAAATCAATTAAAAGCATGAGAACACTACTCATAATATTGATGACGACAGCATCAATCGCAGCATTTGGACAAAATTCAAAAACATTAAAAACTGCAACAATGAACCAGTCGCTTATCGAACAAAATCGCAAAGTTGTCGACAATTTTTTTGTCGCGTTAGAAACACAAAAATTCGAAATACTCAAGGAAATTTTTGCGGAAGATGGGAAACAGCTAAATCCTTATTCGCCTACCGGGGTTCCGAAAAGTTTTGATGGCGCTAGCGGAGTTTACACGCAATACAGTGGGCTGACTGCAAACTTTGGGAACATGAGGTTCCCAAGACAGATATTTGCAACAGAAGATCCCAACTTTTTCTTTGTAAAATTTCGGGGTGAAATTGAAATTAAAAACGGTGGAAAATACGAAAATGACTATATCGGAACCTTCAAATTGAAAAATGGTAAAATTGTTGAGTATACCGAGTATTTCAATCAGATCGTTATGGCTAAAGCGTTCGGAATCGAACTGAAGTAGTAAAGATTTTAGCAATAGTTCGCTTTACCAGTAAAGAAAAGTAGGGTGTCTGTGCATACAGGCGCCCTATTTCTGTATTAATACAATCTACTTCTGAATAGCTTTGATTAGAAGGCAAAGCGAAGACAAATTACTTCGAAGAGCGTCCAACCATTATTTAAATGTCGGCAACTATTTTGCAACTTAAGTTGACTTGTTTTTGACTCGTCCGGTAACTCCTGAAATAGGGTTACACCGCTATTAAAACTGACAACAACTGTCACAAACGTGCCGAAACCTTACGTTTTGATACGTGTCGTTACGTTTCATGCAGTTACCTGCTATTTCTTGCTATTTGTTTGCGTTACCTCTCATTACATGCGCTAAGTGGAAAGTAGCCCTTTGCGGCAATAGCATCTTTGTGTCGAAAAAAGTCAAAATCAGACCATATGAATACAAAGATGAAAGAACTCATGCCGCCGAAAAAGAAGTTCGCACAAAGGAAACTGAATGTGTTCTACCTGGGCAAGGTAGCATGGAACTTCGCACATGCCCTGCTATGGAGTGAGCAGAAATTCACTGATGAAGAGATCAGCAAAGCCAAAGAACATCTCATCACACATTTCAGGGAATCTACCCACCGCAGGAAAGCCCTCATTGCCTTTTGCGAGCGCATTATCCTGACCAAGAACTACCTCGCCTCGAAAGAGCAGAGCGTGTTGCCGTCACCAGCCATCTGGCTAAACCCCAAGTATCACCAAGGCTTCCCCGAAACAAAGGGTTGGCTTCAGGCGGTTGAAGAAACACGTAAGAACGTACCCGGACACCTTAAACATTATACGGTGCTGGCTAACCACTATTACCTGTACTGCCTGCACCCGTCAAAAGGCATACTTCAGCAATGCCACGACAAGCTTGTGGACATGAACGCTAAGAGCCTGCTTCAATCTTTCTACACAACCATCTATCACTTCAACTACATCAACCAGTAATTATGGACAAACACGTCAACGAGGCTAACGGCGATATTACGTTCACCCTCAAGCCGCTGACCAGCCTGCAGCTTGCGGAGTTATACGGTATCAGCCTAAAGACCTTCTACAGATGGGTAGCCCCATTCAAAGCCGACATAGGCGATAAGCGTGGGAGATACTACACCAATGCGCAGGTAAAGATCATCCTGCAAAAGCTCGGAATGCCGTCCGAGACCATTACCGGATAATGGAAGTTCAGGGATTGTGGTGGATATATGGGGATTGTGGTGGAACAACTGTCCTCTTTGGCCCAAACAAGGACACCACCCCTCCCCGGCAATGATACCTTTCATAAAAACAACTAAGAATTTATGGTAAAGACAGATAGTGCGACAACGCATTTCAGCAACGTATTGCTTACAGGTACGATACTCCTCGCCAATGTAGACGTAAATGGACTGCTGGATTATGGCCTCAAAGCCTTTTTGGGTGGTGCGGTCTGGCTCGGCTACAAGCTGACGGCTGAATATATCGAACGAAAGAGAAAACAAAGGCAACAATGAGCGCAACAAAAGTTATCGCAGGAACAGCCATCGGAGCAGGGTTAATAGCAGGAGCCGTCTACTTCGCACGAATACGCAGAGCAGGAGTTCAATTGCAGGTGATACCCAATGCAAACATCCACCAGTTAAGCCTTGACGGGCTGACGATACGGGTAGACGCACTGCTGAAGAACCCTACCGGGGCGAGTTTCAAGATCAAGTACCCGTTCATAGAGATCACCCATAAAGATGTGCTTGCCGGAAGCTCACAGGTCGTCAACAAAGACATTAAGATACCTGCCTACGGACAAGTGCTAATAAAGGACATGATGGTCAAGATACCCGTCCTCAGCTTTTTCTCGGTGATGTATGACGTGGTCAAGTCACTGCTCAATAACAAGTCGATTGTTTTCAACGTAGGTGTCATCACAACCATAGACCTGGGCTGGTCACAGATACCCTTTGAACACAAACAAGACCTGACGTTAAAACACGAAAAGAATGGAAGCAAGAAAAGCGAGGACGATTAAAAGCGGGACTGAGTATGACCACCTGTTTCCCAAGGCGAACGTGGACACACATACTGTCATGAAAAATGCAGGCGTAGGCGATACAGTAGCATTCATACCGAAAGTGGTACACAAGACGCTCCAGCACACAAAAGGCATAGCGGGCGTACTGAAGGGCAAAAATGACTACGAGACCTGCCGCAATATCTGGCAATTCGTGTACGGGCATATCGCCTACCGCAAAGACAGGGATGGTTATGAGCAGATAAGAAGCCCTGCACGTAGCTGGCACGACCGGAAAGCGGGTGTGGATTGTGATTGCTACACAACGTTCATCAGCAGCATACTGACTAACCTGAGCATCAGGCACAAGCTGCGCATCACGAAGTATCACAGGGATTATTTCCAGCACATCTACCCGATAGCGGAACTGCCCGGAAGACAGGTAGCCATTGACTGCGTGACAGACAAGTTCGACTACGAAGTACCATACAGCGAAAAAAAGGATTACAAAATGGATCTACAGTATTTAAACGGTTTAGACGGATATAGCGATGGCTATATGGAAGGTACCGGGGGCATGGACGAACTCGGCAAGCTCTTCAAAAAGAAAGCGAAAGGCGGCGGCTCATCCGGTGGCGGCAAAAAGAAAGGCGGCCTGTTCAAAAAGATAGGGCAAGGCATCAAGAAAGCCGGACAAGGGGTAAAGAAAGCGGTCAAAAAGGTAAACCTGAAAAAGGTGCTGAACGTGGTCAATAAGTTCAACCCTGCTACGGTAGCCCTGCGCAACGGTGTTCTGGCCTCCATGAAACTGAATATCGGGAATGTAGGCAAACGCTTACGCTGGAGCTATATCACGCCGGAACAGGCGAAAGCCAAGAAGATGGACATGGGCAAATGGAATAAGCTGGTAGAGACCCGTAAAAAGCTGGAGAAAATATTTTACGGTGCTGGCGGCAAACCGGAGAACCTGAAAAAAGCCATCCTGAACGGCAAGGGCAATAAGAACCATGAAGTGCATGGGCTGGATGGTTTCGGGGCATTGTACAACCACAGGACGGGCAGATTTCACCGACCAATGGCGATGAACAACCGGATGAGACATTTAAGCCCGATGCACCCGCACCACCCTGTAAACAGGCTGCACAGGAATATGCCTGTAAGGAATGTTATCGGCAATGAGATGTTCGAATCGGAAAACCCTGTCGGTGAACTCGGAGAATTGGGCGAACCGATCACGGCGGCAACGATAGCAGCAGCATCCGGTGTTATCGCTGCCATAGCATCCACGCTTAAAAAGATCGGTGACATCTTCGGCGGCAAGGGTAAAGGCTCGGAGGACTTTGACGAGGAAGCCAACAAAGAAGCGGAGAAGGAAATACCGGAAGGTAAGAATGGCGAAGATGCCAAAGCCGCAGAAAGCCTTACAGATGGCGGTTCATCGTCTGATGAAAGCTCCGGTAGTGGTGGTTCATCCAAAAGCGGGTCTTCTTCAGGAGGTAGTGGTAGTTCAGGAGGCAGTTCTGGCGGCGGCAGCAGTTCCGGTGGAGGTGGTGGCGGAGAAGCTGAAAGCCCGTCCAGTCTTCCAAGCGCAGGCGGCGGCGGTGGTGGTGGCGGCAGCACAGCAGTAGCACCTTCCGGTGGAGGTGATGAAGAAAGCGGTGTAGCAGAAGCCCCAACAAAAGCAGCAGCGAAGAAAAGCGCGGATGATAGTGGCGGCGGCGATGAACCTAAAGAGGGCTTCTTTGAAAAGAACAAGAAGTGGATCATGCCCGTAGGCATAGGCGTAGGTGTCCTCACAGTGGGCGCACTCATAGCCAAGTCCATGTCGGCAGCCGCAGCAGCTCCCGCTCCATCACGCTCCCCTTCCAGGGCTATGCATGGCGTTCCTCACCACAGGAAGAAGAAAAACCACAAACGAAGCAAACCAGCGGCAAAGAAGAAAACCGTGCATCACAAGAAAGGCGGTAAGACGGTAAGCCGGGGCAAGCTGAAAGCGGTGATGTTTCATTGATCAGTAAAAACCAAATAACAGATATGGCAAAAGGAAAACACAAAAGTGCCAAGGGGAAAACGAAGGGCAACCGCTACTCGAAAAAAGCGCACAACGCCAGCTTCCTGCATAGTGTCGCCACCCGCACAGAGACCAAGGGCGACCCGAAGAACACAGCGATTGAAACCGTAAAGGACGTGGCGATAGGCGTTGTAGGCGGTGGTCTTGCAGGGGCAGCTATCGGTAAACCATCCTTCCTTGTCGGGCTGGGCGTAACGGGAATCGGTCACTACATGGGCAACCACCTTGCCACATTGTTCGGTGTCGGGCTAATGGCGGCTAATGGCTTCCAGAACAAATCGGTATCAGGCGTGGACGGGTTGAGTATTGATGCGGTCAAAGAGCGTGTAAGCGCCTATGGTAATACGCTGAAAGAAAAGCTTTACCTCGACAAAGTACCGTTTCTCAACAAGAACAAGGAAGAAAGCGCAAACGGCATCGGCGCACTGCAATTCTTCCAGCACCCCAACGATGCCCGTGCATACAATGAGCTGAACAACGAACTCGCAGCCCTTGACCAGATAGAACGCCAGATAGAAATGAGCGGCCTTGAACACATGGAAATGACAGGCATCGGCATGGGCGATATGGAAGGCTACGATGAGGTTGGCGAGATCGGGGAAGCAAACGAGTTCGGGGAACTCGGCGAAATGGGCGACCTCTCGGACATAGGAGACCGCAACCTCTAAGGAAAGCAAAAGAATAGAAAACGTAACCATCAATTTAAAAACCAAAAACAACAATTATGTACGGATTTGAAGGAGTAGAAGAGTACAACAACACAGGCGCATTGCTCGGTATTGACGGTCTGGACGGCGATGAGCTGCTGGGCGCACTGCGCAGGATGAATCCTATCGCAAGGGCAAAGACCATCAACAAGCTCGCCAATCCCGGCGCATCAAGCAGGGGATCAAGGGCGGAAATGGAGAAGCACTTCGGGGAACTGCCACCGAATATCAAGGAAGCACTTGTAAAAGGTGAGCTTCGCCTTGCGGACAACGTGATCTACTCGATCAAGCAGGTGAGCAGCAAAACCGTGAAGATGTTCGAAACACAGGACAGCAAATCGGTAGGTATCTGCAATGTGTCGAATGCAAAGCTGCCTAAAAATCAGGCGTTCCTCGTAAGCGGTATTACGCTGCTGGCTGGCGTTTCGGCTGACCTGACCAAGGACAAGATCATGGCAACCAACTTCCAGGGCATTGAAGGGTTCCCTGCACTGGCAACGGGTGAGATCAACCTCAAAGCCAACAAGAAGCAGATATTGCCGGAAACAAGTTGCAGCATCTTTAAGACCGCCAACTACCACCTGAAACCGCTGGGCTACTACAAGCTCGCTAACCCACGCCTCATCCTTGATGACGTGCTGATAGAGCTGACAGTGGAGTTGGGCACTACGGACGGCCTGCAAGCGAATACACACATATTCGCAGCTATGCACGGTACGATCACTACTCCATAATAGTAACAAACGGTTTGCAGCCGGACTGGCTGCAAATCTTTAAAACGCAGCAATATGGGCGACCTGTTCAAAGAAAACTGGAAGTACATACTTGCCGCACTCGCAGCACCCGCTCTGCTTATGGCGATCAGCACCAAGCTCAGAGCGCAGGCAGCACCTAAAAATACTGCCTCTGTCAATCTGCGGGCATTCCTGACGATGATACAATATGCCGAAGGCACTTACGGGGCAAACGCTTACCGCACCCTCTATGGAGGACAGCTTTTCAACAGCTATGCACAGCACCCGAACATTGCCATCAACAAGGGCGGCATTACCAGTACAGCGGCAGGAGCCTACCAGATACTCTTCAGGACGTGGCAGAGCGTGAAGCAGGCATTAGGCTTGCAGGATTTCAGCCCTGCCAGCCAGGACAGGGCGGCGGTAGAACTGATCAGGCGGCGGGGAGCATTGGAGGACGTTATCGCAGGACGTTTCGGCGAAGCCATCTACAAGTGCCGTAAAGAATGGGCATCCCTGCCGGGGGCAGGCTACGGGCAACACGAGCGCAGCTTCGCCTCACTTGCGCAGGTTTACCAGTACGCAGGCGGCCAGTTGGCAGCATAAAAAGCAAAACAAATGGAAAACACCAATCAGAAAGGAACACCGATAACGGGTCTCATCTTCAAATGGTTCGACATCAATGTGACGGAAGCGGACAAGACCTATTCCGTGTCCTATGAGCTGGACAAGACCATCGGTTATATCACGGGTATTGACTTCACTACCAACCGGGATAAGCTGATGTACCAGCGGGGGACGCACAAACTGGAGGTCAACCGATTTGAGGTGTTCCCGGAGGGCTTCCCTACCAAAAAAGTGTATCACCTGCCGGATGTGGAAGCCCATAAGCGGTTCTACAGGCGTGGTGACCGGATACCGGTTGGTAACGGTATCGTGAAAGTGGAATACAAGGACACCAGTGATGCAACAGCTCCATTCGAGCCTTACAGCATACGGGTCGTTCTTGATTGTGAACTCAAAGATAACTAACGATGCAAGGCAATATCATAGCTGTCAACATACCCATAAGCAGGAAGGGCGAGCTGAACTTTTTCCAGGTGAATCTGCCCGATGACGTAAAAGGCATCACGGGCATAGTTGCGGAACTCAGGGGCTTCAATGCCACTCCCGACCTGTCCACCCGTACCCTTGCAGGCACATTAAAGCTGCAAGCGGAACAGAACGCAGGCATCTGTTACAGTTGCCAGTTGTACACTGGAAGGAACGCCATAGAAGATGTCATATCAGGCTTCACCTATGCGGGAGGCAATATTACCGACCTCTATCCTTCAGTGTATTCAGGCAGCACCTTCCGGGGCATACAGCCCGTGAAGATACCTAACAGCTATGTGGTTTTCGGGTGCTTTGAGGATAACATAGGCAGGCAGATGAATCAGGACGTAGCCTACAACGTAGGACTACACCTCTATACGGTTTGGAATTAAAAACAACGCAATGACAGCAGACTTAGCGCACGACTATATCAGGCGAAGAATGGAAGAATTGGGTCATAGCAAGTACCATATCCGTTTCCGTCACTTCTTCCTCCGTCCCAAAGAATTGCGGAGCATATCGGGGAACAGGCAGCTATTCATCCTCACAGAACCCAATAGCAATATCAGGGTGAAAAGCGAGATAGGCGTGTTTGACCTGACCGAAACGACAGCCAATGAATTGCAGTATGAGCATCAGGGAACAATTGAGCTGACCAATTACAGTGTCCTGCCACAGCAGGTAAAAATGATACAGGTAATATTCAAAAACAAATAGACAAATGCCAGTAATAGAAGAAAGGTACGACCAGAACAAAATAGACAGCCTTAAACGCTATTTGAAGCGGGAAGCGGAAAAAGGCAGGACAAGGGACTACGAGATCATCGTTGACGGCTTCAAGGTAGTTTCCCGCACCAATGACGTAGAAGAGTTTGACGACTATGAGGACGAGATACAGGACAACACCCGCAATATCGCCATTCTCATCTATGACGGTGCAGGCACGAACAGGAACACACGCTATTCGTTCTCCCTCAATCAGGACAATGCCAGCCCGATACCCGCTAAACCCATCAACGGTATCGGAGGCCTTGGTGAGATAGACGAGATCATTCAGCAGAAGCTGGAGGAGAAAGACAGGGACTACAAGATCACCGCACTGGAAAAGGAGCTGGAAGAAACGCAGCAGCAGCTAACAGAAGCAGAAGACTACCACAGGCAGCTACAGGAAAGGATAAAGGAGCTGGAAACAGAGGTAGCGGCAAAGCCAAAGCCGAATGCGATCAACCTGCAACTCGGCGAGATAGGCGCGGCACTTGTCGGCAACCTTGTGAAAAAGAACATGCCGCAGATCTCCGGGTTGCTTAACGGCCTGATGGGAACACCGGAAGCACCACCGGCGCAAACACTGACAGAACCGGAAATGGAGGCGACATTCCAAAAACAGGATGCACAAGCCACATCTCAGTTCACGGAACAGCAGCTTCGCCACCTCAAGAACATTGAGATGATGGAAGCGGCGTTCACGACAGACCAGTTGCAGATCGTCATTGCCATTATTCAAAAGCTGATGGGCAGCCCTGAACAGGTGATCCCTGTAGCGCAATTCTTAAATCTTGACAAGGAACATGAATAAGCATAACTATTCGATAAGCATACCCGCAAAAACAGAAGCGGAAGCAGCGGACAAGATCAAAGCCCTTTCGGTACTGGCGACCAAGCTGACGGCGAAAGAGTTGACGAAGCTGGCGCATACGGTACAGCACGACCCCGTCAAAACAGCTATGGCAAAAGCATACCTGGGCGTATAACCAATTTTCAGGCACGATAAAATACAGCAACAGTGGATTACGCAATCAGCAATGGCGCAGAAATGTATGCGGAACACCCGCAAGAGCTTACCCTGAAGGATAAGCTGCAGTTCTCGCTGCTTGGTATCATCGTGGTGGGCGGCGCTGTTATTATCGGCAGGAACTGGGTCAGGAACGCAAGGGCAAACAGCGAAGAACGCAAAACGCTGGAAGAAGGCAGCGCACCGACCATTGCCAAACAGATCAAAATGGCTTTTGAGAATGACGGATGGTTCGGTACAGACAAAGATGCGCTAAGGCTGGCGATCAGGGATATACCTAGCAAGAGCGACTTCAGGAAGGTGATGGTGTCCTACCAGCGGTTATATAACAGCAGCTTGTTAGGCGATATGCAGAAGGAGTTGAAAAGCTCGGAGTATAATGAAATGCTGTACATCATTTCGGCAAAGCCGGAGACCTATAGTGCGGATAATGCCGGACAGGTCAATGCGGCGCAACTGGAAGCATGGGCAAAACGCCTCAATACAGCCTTCAACATTTCCTACGGGCCGTTCCCCGGAACAGATGAACCCGCCATTAAAGCCGTGTTCATAGAGATACCCACACAGGAGGCGTTCAGCCGGGTAGCGACAGTTTACCGTTCCCTGTTCGGCAGCGACCTGACAGAAGACCTGAAAAGCGAGCTGGAACTATGGGAATATGACCCGATGATGCAGATTATTTACAGCAAGCCAAAAAACTAAACGATGGAAGCTAAGAAAAGGAAAAAAACAACAAAGCCGAAGGGCAAGGTTAAAACCAAGGGGAAAAGAAAGGGCAAGGGGTTGGGGAAGGTGCCAGCGGTCAGGAGCAAGGCACCCGCACGGAAACCTGCCACAGGCAGGAAGCCCGCAGGGCAATGGTTCACGCCAGCATCCGCACCACAGGGAAGCAGCGCATCCAAGATCGTGCTGACCACGCTGACCATAGGAGCGGCTGGAGTTGTGGGTTATCTGGGTTTACAGCTCTGGAAGAAGCATAAAGCGGCAAAAGCGGGCAACCTCGACAACGAGCTGGATAAGATACAGCCGACACCCGTTAAGGAAACAAAGCTGCCGCCAATTCAGCCTGTTAACCCTAAACCTTACACACCGCCTACCGATACTACGCATACGGGAAGCGGTGGCGGCGGCAGCAGCCGCAATGACGATTTCCCGCTGAAAAAAGGCAGTAAGGGAGAGATGGTAAGACAGATGCAGCAGGCACTCATTGAGAAGTATGGTTCATCCATTTTACCTAAGTATGGTGCGGATGGCGACTTTGGCAGCGAGACAGTTGCGGCACTGAAGAAGAAAGGCTTACCGACTATTGTTACCGAGAGTGCGTTCAATGTCATCACACAGGGCAGCGATGGCGGTTCCGGCAATTACCCCCTTGCGGAGCAACTGCACAAGGCAGCGGAAAATAAGAGCTTCAGCTCGGTCATCAGCCTGCTCAAAAAGATAGGCAACAAAGACCAGTATCAGCAGGTGAGCAACAGCTTTATGCAGATGCGCCTGAACGGCGTCCGTCAAACACTGGTGAACGGTATGCTCAGCAGCTTTCACGATGAAGGCCAGAAACAGCAGATACGGATGGAGTTCATCCGCATGGGTTTGCAATACCGCAACAACAAGTTCAGCCTTTCCGGCTTTGACGGTAAGCCATTGGTGACGAAGAATGCAGCGACAGTATGGGTGTCACCAACGGAAAGTGTACAGGTGCCAGCCCAGACGGTTATCGGCAATGAAGTGACGACCAAACTGGACTACACCCTGTTTGAGAACAACGGTAAGTATTATTTAATCAAAACGGAGGCAGTAAAGTATCTGTAGCCTCCGCAATCAAAAACAAAAGCATGAAAGAAAAGCTAATAGCTGCCCTCATGGGGCATGGCTACAGGGTATTTACACGCCCGTTCGAACTGAATATCATCGGTATCAGGAGCAAGAGCGCAGTACCGAACCTTTTCAACGACCAGCTTAATATCCTGTACAAAGACGATACAGGGGCGTGGCAACTGCACAGCTTTGCTGCCACCACCGATCCCGGCACTTTCTGGCTGAAAAACCCGCTCAATCCGCAGGGTACGGCCATCCTGAAAGAAGGGCAATACCTGAACACTTATAGTGTCGGCCTGCACCGCAGCAAGTACCTCGCACTGGTGCAAAGGGCACCCGTTACGGTCATCAGGGACATAACGAGGGATGGCTCCCTTGATTTCAGCGGCAAGGAGGATACGGGCATGTTCGGCATCAATATCCACCGGGCATTGCAGCAGGGAACGACAAGGTTCATTGACAAGTTCTCGGCGGGCTGCCAGGTGATCGCTAATGCGGACGACTTTAAAAAGTTCATGGCATTGTGCGACAAACATCAGGCATTGTACGGAAATACCTTTTCCTACACCCTGCTGCACGAAACGCCAACACTGAGCCTTGCAGCCTGAAAAGAAAGGATATACGCGACAATAGGTATGCTGATAGCAGCCATAATCGGGCTGACCACCTACCAGATCATTCAACATTTAAACGAACAGGAAGCAAATGAAACAATTCCTCCAACAGCTATTTAAAGACAAGCTGGGAAGCTACAGTATGAGAGAGGCGGTTATAGCGGTATTGCTTGCTGCACTCATCATTAGTTGGATAGCCAAACAGTTCTTCAACAAGGATGTGCCGGAGTTCATGTTTTACACCTTCGGCAGCCTGATAGCCGCCGGATGTTTCGGCTACACGTTTGAGCGCAAGGGCGCACAGCAAAGCGTGGAATAGCGCAGCCTGTAAACCCTATCATTTTCTATCTCTAAACAATCAAACAACAATGCAACAAAAAATGAACAGGATTATGTTTTTAGTGCTAGGGCTGATCATCGGCATCGGCGGCACCATGATGTTTGGCAACCGCAAGGCGGCGCAGCCGGTAATAGTAACGGGAATGCAAACACCCGCTGATATGAAGAATACCAGCGTACTGGTTGAGGCAAAGTTTCAGGAAAGGCTCGATTCGCTTTCACAGACCAACGACAATCTAACCCGTAAAGTAAGCAGCAGTAAGACCGAACTGCAAAAGGCAAAGCAGGACAACAAGGTCTTACTGGAACTGGTGGACACGCTACTGGCGCATTCAGCCCAAACCACAGATACCGCTACACGACTGGCGCAATGTGATAGCCTTGGGGCAACAGTTCAGGAGCTTATCGTCACTACGAACCTGAAAGACAGCCTGTATGAGGATATGACATCAGCATTACAGGCACAGGTCAGCAATAAGGATTCTGTCATATCCACGCAGCAGGAGCGATACAATGTACTCCGGCTCTCGTTTGACCAAAGCCTTGCGCAACAGGACTTGCTTGCCTCCCAAAGTTTGTTATTGGAAAAACGGTTAAAAAGAATGAAAGCCAACAATAGGCTACTATCAGTTGGTTTGTTTGTGCTTACAGGTATAGGCACAGCAACGATAGTAGCTCTACACCATTAAATTAAGATGCAATGAAAATGAAAGAGAAAACAATTATATCGTCAGCCACATTAATGACATCACTTCTTGCATACTGGTATGCTAAGTCGGCAGGGAAGGATGCAGCACCGTATGTTATGCTTGGCGGCTTTGTTGGCTCAATCATAGGTGAAGCCATTGCCGATAAAGTAAAAAACAAACAAACAGATGAAGGTTGAGATTTACAACAACAGCAGGTGCATTCAATTCGTGTTCGATGGCACTCCCATAGCACTGAATAAGCAGCAAATCATTGCTATAGAGGTGTTAACCAATGATAAGGTTAAGATAAGTACGGTGGAGGGTGCTTCTCGGCAAATCTATATCAGCGCAGCCGATGTAGCAGCTCCAAACCGATTTGCCAATGCTATTGACCTTCATGCTATGCTATCAGACTTATGGGTAAAGGGGCTGGATTGTTGTAACGAAACGAAAGCCCGTATGGATAAACAGCTCATAGAGCTAAATAATATCCGGTTATTGCTTGGCGATATTAAGGAACAGTTGAAGCCAGCGCCGCAAACAGACGTATTTGCTGCCCCAAGAATTACAGACGATAGCCAGCCGAACATATTGTTTAGTGGCTTTGCAGCAACTGCAACAGCGGCCAGTGATCCAGGATGGGCTATCAAGCAGACAATTAGTCAGAACAATCAGATAATTGAATTGTGGTCTAATGGATCTAAGGCGTTGGCGAGTGTCTGGAGTGATCGCTACAACGTTAACTATCTGCCATTGGCGACACCAAAAATAGTATCGACCGCTGCGACAAGCACATAATAGCATTTATTTCAAAAATCGCACATGGAAACAATAGTAATAATAACCAGCCTGAGGGAGCTGTTCGCACTGTACCGATGGGTACTGATACGGGTGGCTAAAGACCCTAAAAAGGCGGCACAGATCGTCAGGCTGGTCATTTATAGCAGTAAAAGGAACAGGAAGCACAGGAAAGCTGCAAAGCAGCACTAAAACACCAATAATTATGAGTGCATTTGTATTTGCGGTAGAAGCGGAGCTGATGCTCAAAAGGAAACATAACAAACTGTCTATTGAAAAACTGGCGGCATCCTACGGCATTACAGACAAGACGGAAGTAAAGGAGCTGACAGAACTTGCGATTGTCAAGCAGGCAAGAAAGATCGCAAAGGGCGATGAGCCACTAAGGGAACGTTATGAACGGATAGTGGAACTCTACCACTCCCAGGTTAACCTCTCGCACCGGACAAGTCACTCTATTTTACTGCAACAATATTCCACACCTGCACCAATAGGATTTATAGCGGGCATCTTTTGTGGGTTGGACAAACTGCATACCAAGGGCGGGTACGGCTTTGAACCGTCAGCGGGCAATGGCTTGCTGACGGTAGCCGGAAAGCCGGAGCGGATATACGTCAACGAGATAGACCGATTGCGCAACAGCAATCTCAAAACACAGGGATTCGCTAATGTGTGGCAGCGGGATGCCAGTATGCCGTTCTTCGATGTGCAGCGCAATTTCGTAGCGGTCATCAGTAATCCTCCGTTTGGCAGGTTGGACAAGCCCGTATTGTTCGATACTTATCGGATAGACACCCTAGACCACCTCATGGCCTTACGTGCGCTGGAGACAATGACCAATGACGGAAAGGCTGCTATTATCATCGGCGGTCACACCCGTTACGACGATAAAGGCAGGATTGAACGGGGAAGGAACAGGATATTTTTCAACTACCTCTACAGCAGGTATCAAGTAGCGGAAGTGTTACAGATCGACGGACATAAGCTCTATTCAAGGCAGGGTACGGCGTTTGATACCCGCCTTATCCTAATCAATGGCAGAAAAGAAAAACCTGAAGGGGCAGCCCCGGTGCATGACCAGCAAAGGGACGAGGTAGTAAAAACATTCGATGAATTGTACAACCGGGTAACCGGGGCAATGGACATACCGATAGTAAAAGATATGAACAGGTTAAAACAACTGGAACAGGAAGCATTGGCATTACAGGATATGTTTGGGTTTGGCACATTAGGCGCACCCTATATGCCTGCATCCGACAGTTGCGTGGTACTCAATACGCAAGTGCCGGATAGTATGGCATTTGAAACGCAATCTGCCGTAGCACGCATTAAGGAGGAGGTTGGCGGCAACATTGACAACTTTGTACGCCACAGGCTGCAATTTCCTTCCCATGCTTCTCTATGCAAGGCTCTATCAGCGGAGCAAATAGATGCAGTGGCTATGGCTATTTACAATATCGAAGCCCGTGGGCAGGGAATGATAATAGGCGACCAGACAGGCATTGGCAAGGGGCGTATTGCAGCTTCTATGATCCGCTATGCAGTATGCCAGGGATTAAAGCCAGTATTCCTGACGGAAAAGGCTAACCTGTTCTCGGATATATACCGGGATTTGTCGGCTATCGGTTCTGGCAAGTTAAAGCCGTTTATTGTCAATGGCAGGGAGCCAAAGACCGATATTAAAGATGAGGACGGCAATGTTATTTACACAGCTCCGGCGGTAACAGAACAGCAATCGATTTTCAAATCGAGGAAAGTGCCAGAAAAATATGATTTCGTTGTTGCTACCTATTCACAGTTCAACAGCCCTGAAAAGAAGCCCGAAAAGCCCCTGTTCCTGCAAGCGATTGCGGAGGGGAACATCTTCATCATGGATGAGGCGCACAATAGCTCCGGCTCTTCCAATACCGGAGAGTTCTTACAGGGTGTGGTGCGCAATACCAAGGGCGTTGTATTCCTGTCTGCAACTTTCGCTAAAAGACCAGATAACATGCCTATCTACGGTATGAAAACTGCTATTGCGGATTGCAACATGAGCAAGGATGAGCTGGTCGAGGCTATTACGAAAGGAGGTGTAGCCCTTCAGGAAGTATTATCCTCACAACTTGTAGCGGAAGGACAAATGCTAAGACGTGAGCGCAGCTTTGAGGGTGTTGAGGTAAACTATATTTCGCTGGACGAGAAAACGGAGGAACACAGGGCTATCGCAGACAATATCACCGAAGTGCTGCGGGATATTATCGAATTTCAGGGTAGGTTCATCAATGAGGCGGTAGATGAGCTGGATAAGGTAGCGGTAGCTGAAGGAAAGGAAGTTGAGTTGAGGGAAGGGACATCACAGGCTGGTGTGGACAACCAGCCGTACTTCTCCAAGGTATTCCAGGTTATCAACCAAATGTTGTTCAGCCTGAAAGCGGAGGCGGTAGCAGAGCGGGCAATTATGCGGTTACAGGAGGGCAAAAAGCCTGTTATCGCCTTTGCCTCAACAATGGGTAGCTTCATTGAGACACTGGAGAATGAGCAGGGGCTACCCGTATCGGACGGCGATGTTATCAATGCAGATTTTTCAGAGGTATTGAAGCGTGGGCTGGATGGCATTTTGCGGTACACGGAAAAGGACGTAGACGGAAATTCGGTGTACAAGAAGTTCGAGTTATCTGAATTACTACCAGAAGCGCAAGTAGAATACCTGCGTATTGCCGAACGTATCAAATCTGTAGCTACTGGTATCACTATTTCGCCAATAGACGTTATAGTTAAACGGCTTAAAGAGGCTGGATATTCGGTTGCAGAGGTAACAGGGCGCAAGTATGAGCTGCAATTCAACGGCAAGGGCAGTAAAGCCCTGATAGCCTCTCGAAAGAAGCTCAACACGAATGATGCGTTCAGGCAGTTCAACAATAACGAGGTGGACGTGCTGATGATCAACCAATCAGGCAGCACCGGAGCATCCGCTCATGCCATACCAACGGCTAAAGTTCCGGCAACGGAAGTAAAGCAAAGGGTAATGATAGTATTGCAGGCAGAGCTGGACATTAATACGGAGGTACAGAAGCGAGGACGCATCAATCGTACCGGGCAGATATTAAAGCCGATATACGACTATGTAACATCAGCCATACCCGCTGAAAAGCGACTAATGATGATGCTGCAAAAGAAACTGAAGTCACTGGATGCTAATACTACCTCTAACCAAAAGCAATCCACCAAGATATTGGACGTGCCGGATTTTCTGAATAAGTACGGTGATAAGATCGTCAAGGAGTACCTGTTAGAATACCCGGATATTAACCGATTACTGGATGACCCATTGAAGCTGGAGGATAGCAAAGCAGACAGCGACAGCAATACTACAGCCATTGAAGATGCAGCGCACAAGGTCAGCGGACGTGTGGCGGTACTCTCTACCAAGATGCAGCAGGACTTTTACAACGAGGTAGCGGAACGCTATAACGATTACGAGGCTTACCTCCGGCAGGTTGGCGAATACGACCTTGAGGTTGAAGCCATGAACCTCGATGCAGAAACCATTAACTCCCGCATCGTGAAAATGGGTAAAGGATCAGACAGCGCATTTGGTGAAGACAGCATTCTGGAAACGATACGGGCGAACGTGCTGAAAAAGCCGTTTACACGGGCGGAACTCGGCAACCTGCTCAATGAAAGCCTGAAAGACAAGGATGCCATTACACAGCAAAAGGAGCTGACAGATGAATACCAGAACGAGAGCAGGCGAAAGTTGTTTGAAGAGGAACAGGACGTTGTTACCAAGTACGAGGAACTGATAAAGAACGTACCCAATGAAAAGAAAATCAGGAAGATAGCCGGGGAACAGGAAAGGGAAAAAACAATACGGGAGCGAGAGAACGAGTTAGCGACCGCAAGGGAAGGGCAGCTAAAAATAATCAGGACAAAGGCGCATAACAGGTCACACAGCCTGGAGAAGATATTCAGGTTCTTCTATGTCGGCAGGAACCTCCGCTACCCCATAGAGACGTTCTCTTCCGGCAATGAGCTGGTGCCAGCGGTTTTTATCGGTTATGGTATAGACCGGAAGAAAAAGAACCCTTATGCACCATCTCAGATAAAGCTCCGGTTTGCGATAGCTAATAGCAGCAAATACCTGTCTATACCTGCTTCTTATTCGCAGGATATAATGGCGATCATCGGTGCAAGCTCTGATGTGTCCCAACCGGATAAGGAAGGTTTGCTCACACTATGGGAGGATTACACCCGGCAAAATCATGTGGACAGGAAAATCCGGCACACGATCACCGGGAACCTATTGCAGGCGTTCAGTGACTTTAAGGGCAAGCTGGTTAGTTATACCACAATTGACGGCAAGACGGTCAAGGGCATTCTGATGCCGGAAAACTGGAATCCGGGGGATGAAGTGCAGGACAAGGTAGTTGTGCCGATCATTAAGGCGTTGCCCCTGATAAAATCGCTTGTCAATGGTGGCCACATTGTTACCAGCAATGGTATTTCGTTTTTCCGGCAGGGCGGCTACTTCAAGGTGATTGTTGCCGCATCGAGGGCAAAGGGTGGCGACATCTATCTCGACAAGGAAATTCTTGAAGTGGTCGAAAACAACAACTTTGAAAAGACCTCTGATAAAATGTATGCGATTGTCACAGAGGGAAATATCGGCAGGCTGGTGGAAATACTGCAAGCCAACCATAGTTGCGCCGTCACTGTTAACTTGGCACAGTTCAGGCTGATCGGCAGCGAAAACCAACGGTACAGCTCACGGAGAAAGATTGACATACCGGAAGCGATGCCTGATTTGCCTGTAAAAGAGGAAAGCAACATCATCTTCTTATTGGAGTTGGAAGCGGAAGCACTCGCATTGGAATTGGAATTACTCGCAGCTTAAAACACAATTATGATCACAGTTCAGAATTATCACGATAAAATAGCACAGGTTGATTTCAGTACCATGCCGGAGGCAATACGCAAAGGGCATGAGTTCGTAAAGAAGGTAACCGGCAACGGCGCACATTGGGATAACTACCACGCCAGCGATACCATTAAGAAGACCATAGACACCTACTTTGAGAAGCTGTCTGCTCACCTGAAGAAAAGCGGTAAGCCGACACACAAGGTGAACCGCTTTAACAAGGCTTCCAACAAATGGGAGGATGCTGAACCAAAGAAACAGAGAAAGTCGGCTGCAAAGTCTAAGCAGCCCGATTTGTACCAGCCATCATTAGTAGAGCGTATTCCTGAAGAGTTACGCTTTATCAGGCGGTTTGTCAACCTTAATGGTAAAGCTAAAAGCAAGGACGATATTCTGCGCTTCATTAATAGCCTGCAAAAAGCCATATTGGAAAAGAAGATACGCAAGTCATCCGTGCATGTCGAGCGTATAAAGTTCGTACAGGACACGCTTATTCAGGCGTATAATGAAATGGGTAAAACGATAACTATCGCCCTGCAGCCGGACACCCTCGAGGCATTGAGGAAGGCTGCCAATGACGAGAAGGTATTGCCTTCTGTCGGCTTTATCAAGCGGTATATCAATCTGAATGGAAAGGCAGGCACAAAGGATAAGGCACGGCTCCTGCTCGGACAGATCAATAGGGCATACCAGAAGGGTAAGGTAAATGACAGAGACCCGTATGTTGTGGAAATGTACGAGATCAAGAAGAACCTTGAGCAATTTTTGTCGGATAAGTCCATTAAAACCCTTGCTATTGAAAAGAATACCCTGAACGGTTTGCATGGTATTGTCAACGGTTGCTCCTGTCAAAATCTGAACGGATTTGATGGGGATGAAGAAAGTGGCAGCTATGAAAAACCTGCAGTTATGAACAGCATGGACTTTGCCAATATGCACTTTGATACGCTTGGGTTTAAAGGAAAATGGCTGGAGCTGATCGGCGACCCGTCTACGAACTTTTCGCTCATGGTGTATGGCAAGCCGAAAATGGGGAAATCATACTTATGCGTTGATTTCGCTGGCTACCTGGCTCGTAACCACGGAAAGGTTCTATACGTTGCAAGGGAAGAAGGGCTGGATAAAACCCTACAGGACAAGCTGAACGATAAAGAAGTGAAGCACCCGAACCTGTATGTTGCAGCTAACATCCCTGCAAGCCTGACCTTTTATGATTTCATCTTTTTGGACAGTGTTAACCGCTTGGGGTTAAAACCGGAAGATTTGAACAAGTTAAAGGCTATGTACCCCGATAAATCCTTTGTATTCATTTTCCAGACCACAAAGGAAGGAAAATTCAGAGGTGCAAATACATTCCAGCATGACGTAGATAGCGTGGTAGAACTGCCGGAAAAGGGAAAAGCTGTACAGTACGGGCGATTCAATGCCGGAGGGGAGATGCGGATTTTCTAGGTATATTTTTGCCGTTTTCTTAGTGATAGGGTTAATAGGGGCTGGCCTGTTTTCAGGCTGGCTTTTTTTTAACTATCTCAGCAAGTCAACACTTAGGAGAGTTGTTCGGACGGCAATTACCGGGTAAACTGTTTTTGCCATTTACAATTTAATAAATCCAGCTTCAAAGATGCTTTTTAGGATTTTAATATCCATGTAGGCTCACTTCGTAGCCAAGGCTTTTAAACTGACATTAATTATAGTATTTTGCACGAAATGCGTACTAAATAGCACGAAATGAAAATCAATAGGCTTAAAACAGCATTGACAGAACAATCAAGAACTAGTAGGTGGCTTGCTAAGGAGTTAGGCAAAAGCCCAAGTACAGTTTCTCGCTGGTGTACAAATGAGGTACAGCCTTCGATTGAAACTCTATCAGAAATCGCTAGGCTTTTGAAAATTGATGTAAGAGAATTATTAAATCCAACAACACAGAACTAAGATGGCAAACGAACGTGTACTAGACTTTTTTATTGGTGGACTATTAAAAAGCGCTAATATAAAATACACTCCAAATGGCAGTGACATTAAAGAGATACAAACAGCATTGAAAACAGCCTCAAAAAAGGGTACAAGCAAAGTTGGATTTCCTGAATTTACTGCAAAAGTCGGCAATTTTATACTTGTTATTGAGAACAAGGCTGATATGGAAAAGCAAGCCGTTTATGATGATGAGAAAAGAACAATATTGAGTAATTCTATAAAAGCACTAACTGACTTTGCCGAAAACGGTGCCTTGCATTATGCACAACAAATTATTCAAAAAACAAATTTTAAAAAGGTTTTTGCTTTTGGTTGTTCCGGTGATGAAAAACATCACACGATACGGCCAATTTATGTAGATGAAAACTCATATCGTCTGTTAGAACCTATCCAAAATTTTGAAAACTTCAATGAAAAAAATGTCGAGCAATTTTATCGAGAACAGGTTCTCGGAGAAATGCCGCCGAAAATCTTGGAAAAGGACGGACTTATAAAAAAGGCAGGGGAATTGCATGAAGCATTACGCAATTACGGACAGTTGGGCGATAAAGAAAAGCCTCTTGTGGTATCAGCCATATTGTTAGCCTTACAGGACGAGAATTTTGACATTAATAGTCTTAAAGGAAATGCTACTCAAACCGATGGGAATAAGATATTTACTTCAGTACGAAATTTCATGTTGAAAGTTGATGTTTCCCCGGAAGTCAAGCGGGACAAAGTATTGCGCCAGTTTAATATTATTAGAGACCGAACAGTGCTCAACCAGATAGATGATAGACTAAAAAATCCAAATAAGAAAAATGAGCTGGCTAAAACACCTTTACGATATTTTACAGAATTCATAAAAGAACATATTCTTGATTCTATAAAAGCCAATGCTCATCAGGACGTACTGGGGCAATTTTATGGAGAATTTATGAGGTATAGCGGTGGTGACGGGCAAACATTAGGCGTTGTCCTTACTCCAGATCATATCACTGAATTATTTTGCGACCTAGTACAGGTACAGCCAGATGATATGGTATTTGACCCCTGTTGCGGAACAGGCGGATTTTTAGTCGCTGCCATGCACCGAATGGAAAATTTAGCTAAAACAGAAAAAAAGAAGAAACATATAAAATCTCATCAATTACACGGAATAGAGATTAGAGAAGATATGTTCGCTATTGCAACAACCAATATGATTTTGCGGGATGATGGTAAAAGCAATTTAGTTCCTGATAATTTTCTAAACAAAACAGTGGCAGAACTAAGAGCAAATAAATATACCGTAGGTTTTATGAACCCGCCGTATTCACAAGCAAAAGGGAAAGATACCGCTCATCTTTCCGAAATCCATTTTATTGAACACTTACTAGATTCACTGGCAAATGGGGGAAGGTGTGCAGTTATTGTTCCGCAATCTACTATGGTAGGTAAAAGTAAAGTCGATAACCAGGTAAAAAAGCGCATCCTGCAAAACCATACCCTCGAAGGTGTGATAACGCTTAACAAAGAGACTTTTTATCGTATTGGTGTTAATCCTTGTATCGCCATATTTACTGCGCATAAGAAGCATGACCCAAATAAGTATTGTAAGTTTATCAATTTTGAAGACGATGGCTTCTTGATAAGAAAACATATAGGAATTGTAGAAACAGAAGTAGCCAAAGAAAAAAAAGCCCATTTACTTAATATATGGCTGCACGATTCACCAGCTGAAAGTCGTTTTATAGTAAGGACCACTATTGAACCTGAAGATGAGTGGCTTCATTCGTTTTATTATTTTAACGATGAAATTCCCAAAGAAACCGATTTTGAGAAAACAATTGGCGATTATCTCAGTTTTGAATTTAGTATGATTATGCAGGACAGGACTTATTTATTTGAAAATGCAGAATAATAAATAGAGATGGATTTAAAAAATAAAAATTGGAATGAATTCGAGATGGGCAAAATTTTCAAAATTTATGCTACGTCAAGTGGAATTGATAAAAACAAATTAGAGAACCACAACGGAAGGATACCTTATGTTACTCGCACTAATCAAACTAATGGATATGATTTATTTATTGGCAAGCAATTAGAAAAATATCAGGTAAACAAAAAAAACGTTATAACCATCGGCTTGGATACACAAACTATTTTTTACCAACAAACGAATTTTTACACGGGGCAAAATATTCAAATTCTTGAATTTAAAGAATTGAATGAACATGTAGCGATGTTCATAATTCCATTGTTAAAAAAACAAATGATGAAGTTTAACTGGGGTGGAAATGGAGCTACCCTAACAAGACTGAAAAAGGCGAAAATTCTACTTCCTTCAAATGCGGAGGGTGATCCTGATTATGATTTTATGGAGACATATACAAAGCATTTGAAAAGAGTGAAAGAACAGAATTATTTGGATTATATATCCCGTAATATTGAAGGATTAAAAGGAATATCAAAACCAGCTGCTTTAAAAGATAAGAAATGGGAAGTGTTTTTAATAGGAAAGTTGTTTAAGCTAACACAAGGAAAGTCAAAGGGGCTAAACCATCTGAATAGGGTTGAGTACGGCGGAGTTAATTATTTGGGAGCAACCAATAGTAATAATGGAGTAATTGCTTTTATAAAAGAGGAAGCACGTATGCTCCAAAAAGGAAACTGTATTTGCTTTATTAGAAATGGTGAAGGTTCTATGGGGTATGCTATCTATAAAAAAGAGGATTTTATCGCGACATCGGATATTAGCGCTGGCTATTCAAAATTTCTAAATAAACACGTTGGTTTATTTATCACGACAATTGCCGATAAAGTCAGAGGTAAATATACGTTCGGTTATAAACGAAGTGATACAAGGTTGCAAAAGGAAAAAATTCTGCTTCCTGTTCAATCAGACGGTGAACCTGATTATGCTTATATGGAAAACTATATGAAGTATCAGGAATATCAGAAATTAGAACAATACCTGAATTTTAAGTCAAGTGAAGTTACAAATGTGATACAAATTGGATAGTATGCAAAAATCAATAGGGATCAGAGTGACACCGTCAACACTGTATTTCTCAATCGTTTCTTATGAAAATGAGGAGTTGGGAATCATTATAGTAGATAAAATAAATAACCCCAAAGCATTAAATATTCCAGAGCAATTAAAGTTCTTAAGAAATACACTATGCGACATTATCAATGAATTTAGCATTACAAATGCGTGCATTCGAATAACTGAATCAAATGCGCAGTCAATTAATGTCTCTAGAATATATATTGAAGGTGTGATTCAGGAACTATTCGCAAGTTCAACAATCATTAAATACTATGTAGGCCAAATCTCCAACATAAGCGCAAATCTTGGCATAGAAAGGGTACAATTTAAACCCTATGCTGAAGGGAAAGAAGAATTTATGGGATTAAAAAATTGGGAGAAGTATTCGCTAGAAGAACGAGAAAGTTTAATGTCTGCAATTAGTGCTCTAAATATATAAGCAATGCCGTTAGGATTACATACGACCGAACTGAATTTTGAAACCACTAGAGAAATTGGTCAGGAGGGAAAAAATTCTCAAGTTTTTTTGGCACATGATAAACAACTTGATGGGGAAATTGTTGTAAAAAAAATAGAAAAAAGCAAAATTGTCAATCCAACCGAATATTATGAAGAAGCGAAGAAGCTATATGCTTCTTCACATAGTAACGTAGTAAGAGTGAATTATGGATGCTCTGACGCAAATTATATCTATATAGCCATGCCCTATTATAAAAATGGCTCTTTGAAAGCCCTAATTGCGACCAAAAATCTAACAATAAGAGAAATTATCCGTTACTCGATCCAATTCTTATCTGGATTGCATCATATTCATTCAAAAGGCCTAATACATTTTGATGTTAAGCCGGATAATATTTTAATTTCGGATAGTAACGAGGCTCATTTATCTGATTTTGGATTAACAAAAGCAATGAACAATTTTGGTTTTGCATCCCCTGAACAAATTTACAGTAAGCAAATTCCCCCGGAAACTTTTTCAAGCTCAGATAAGACAATCCATTTTGATATATATTTAGCGGGATTAACAATATATAGACTATTAAATGGAGAAGGCCATTTCCATGATCAATTAGGCGTTTTTACAACACAATCTGATTATATAAATGCTGTAACGTCTGGCAACTTCCCTAATAGGAGTAGTTACTTGCCGCATATTCCTCTGAAACTACAAAGGATCGTCAATAAGGCCATAAGTGTAAATATTGCCGATAGGCATCGGACGATATTAGAACTGATAAATGAATTGAGTGATGTTGATGAAAATTTAGATTGGCGATTTTCTCAAACAGGCTCGACGGATTCATGGGAGCGTGATAATGGAACTCATAGATATAATGTGCAAGTCGATTTGGCAGACCCCAAAAATATTAGTATAATTACTACAAAGACCAACAATTTAACTTCCAAATCCCAACGTGAAACAGCTCACTGTCATTCTAATTTGACTGCATCGAACGTTTTGTCTAAAATCAAACAAGCATTGAAGCTTTGAAAATAAAGGCAATAAAGTATAATGAAAACGGATTAACCAGAGCTGAAAATACAGCTCCAAAATTCGTGCTGCCTAAAAACGACCTACATAAAAGCAACATAAAAATTGAGGTGCGAAATCATTATATTAAAGTGTCTAAAAAAGGAAAAAAATAGCACCCTACTTCTCAAGATAAGGTGCTTCTCCACTAGCGGTTACCGGTCAAGATTCAAGCTTGTATTTGCTTTTGAATTGATAAATCTTATAAAAAAAATCCTTGATTTGGTTCGAAGAAATGTCAGTTAGGGGCACACGACCAAAACTTAAAACTCCTGTAAACACTGCGTTTCAGGGGTTTTTTGTTTGTATTTGTAACCAAAGTGTACCCAACGCCAGCTTTTACTCGGTATTGTACCTTACTTGGCTGATAGCGAAATATTGCAAGTAATAGTGCCGACATTTGAGTTCAGCGATCAACTCACGTTTTGCCTATCAATATACAAAGGCCAGGTAAATGATAGCTATTCCATCAAGGTCGCGAACGCTCACCTTTTCTTTATTTTTATTGTTTCTCGCGATCCCGGCCAAGAATGCAGGCTTTATGCCTCGTTCAATTCTGCATGTCCATACATGTTTTTTCTCCGAGAACCGCACCAGTAGCGGCGTTCCGGCGTACTAGCATAGCACGGACGCTGTGCACTCTATCTTACCGGTATAGCGTTTTAAGTATAAATGAGTAAAGATCCCGACATGTGCGAAATAACATTTTGATACGGGAAAATGCATTCAATACCATAAAAAAGTGTGCGATATAGCCTGTCCGAAGGTTCTACGGCACATTTTTTTTACCTGGAAACAAATATTTATTATATCAATTTATTTGATCTTCTGCAGGTAAAACATCAACATTTTGACCCTCCTCAGCTCTCATTTTGCTCTTCCCACCGCCTACATACATAGACAATAAAAACAAATCCATATTATACATTATGCATTATTCATATGGTCGTGTTCCATAGCACAAAATGCGATACTGAAAACAAAATCATACATACAATGACCTTCGTCATGCGAAATTTGCTTTTTGAATAAGGATCGATATTATAGCCGCCTTCGAATATTGATATTTAAAATATTAGAATAATAATAGTTTTTGTTAAAAACTAGTTAATTATAAAAAATAAAGTATATAAGTATTTGTTAGAAAGTGGATGAAAACAAATATTTCTATCAATGCCAATAATAACTCGATAACACATCTGATAAAAATTATTTCATGTAAAATTTAATCAGAAGGTTTTGAAATTCGGAATAGAGTTTTTAGGTTTGTCAAATCGAAAACATTTCATTAACAGTTTAGGCATTTTCATTTTTGTATTTAGAAGAATAACGACTACTTTTTTTTACTTGTATATTTTGTGCGATTTTATTTTACCCCTTCCTACTATGAATGCACAATTAACACCTAGTTAGGGTTTTATTGGGTTTTTACATGCAATTGCTGATCATATTTTTTCATCATTAAAAATGATATATGAAAAAGTTGTATTTACTCCTTGTTGTATGCTTATGTGCCATAGAGGCCTCTGCGACCACATATACCAACATTGCCAGCAGACCGCTGAACGTGGCCGCTAACTGGACCACGAACGGTCTGGCAGCGGGTGGTACTGCCGCCACAGACTTCGCCACACCTGGCGATGTATTCATCTTAGCCAATGCTCCGGCCACTACTTCCCTCACTACAGACTGGACACTGGGCGCTGTTACGCTCAACATCACCCGCGCGGTCACCTTCAATGGCGGCAGGGCTGTGATACTGAACGGTACCACCGCCACTGCCAACAATACACTTACCTTTTCGGCGGCGGGCAATACACTTACTGTAGGCAACGGCACCGATGCCACTACGCTTTCTACCACAGGGCGCATCACGTTCAGCGTAGCAACAGCTACACTCACCATCAATGCGCTGGCTACGGTAGATATGCAGGCCACAGGGTCTACTCTGGCCCACCCCGGCACTATCATAGCTAATAATGGCACCCTCAAAACAGCATCTACATCGGCAACGGCTCTGCCTGCCTCTAAAGACTATACCAATGGCGGGGTATGCACAGGCACAGTATCATTCTACAGCGCTGCTGCGCAAACGATACCAGCAGGCACCTATTACGATGTGTCCACCAGCGGTGGCGGCATAAAGACGATAGGCATATCTACAGTAAGGCACGAGCTGAACGCAGGCACAGGCACTAGCGTAAGGCCATCGGCCATAACTACAGTGGTAACGGGTACCGGCGCCACCATCACAGGTAGCGGCACAGTGATAGTTACCGCCACATCGGCCACGGCCCTTACCACACAGTATGCCTTTACCACATACACGCTCACAGGTCTTACGGTAGACTTCAACTCGACCACAGCACAATCTATAGCCGCCAGCGCTACTGTGGGCAATTATGGCAATCTCAGCATCACTACCACTACAGCAGGCCTGAAGACACTACTGGGAGATATAACCGTACTGGGCAACGTATCGGTAAATGCTACTACGGCCCACAATGCGCTGGATGCATCGGCAAGCAACTACCAGATAACCCTGGGTGGCAACTGGACCAACAAGAGCACATCGGGCTCTACAGCGCTCTTTGTGGGCAGGGCAGGTACAGTGACCTTCAATGGTACAGGCGTGCAGAACATAGGCGTGAACGGTGGTACCTCATACCCAAACTTTTACAACCTCACGAACAGTAACACCACCAACGTACTGAACCTGAACTCGAATGTGAACCTGGCAGGCAGCATGACCATAAATGCCGGTGGTACGGTAAATGCCGGTAGCAGCACTATGACCGTAGGTGGCAACTGGACCAATAACGGCACATTCACGGCCGGCACCGGTACAGTGAACTTCAATAGCACACCCTCCCATTCGGTAACGGGCATTATGACCGGCGCCAATAAGTTCAATAACCTTACATGCTCCAGCGCTACACCATCTGTGATATCGTTCTCGGGCAATGTAGAAGTAGCAGGTAATCTCACCATGTCAGGCACCGGTACATTCAGTGCACCACCCATATTGCAGGTGGGTGGCAACTTTGCGCACACAGCAGGCACCTTCACTGCCAATGGCGGCGAAGTGATACTGAACGGAACAGCTACACAAACACTACCCGGTAGTGTGGCCACTGTTTTCAAAACACTCACCATAGACAACACCACACCCAGGACACTCACGTCTAACGGCATCATCACCATAGGTAATGCCTTTACCCTCCCGCAGAACATAACCTGGAATACCACCACCTTTGCAGTAACAGACAGCAGCGACTTTACCAACAACGGCACCTACACCGCCACCACACAGGCCCTGAAGGTACTGGGCAACTTCATTAACGGGAATACGGGATCCTTCACATCGGGTACAGGTACTACGGCCGTAACTATAACCGGCGACCTTACCAACAACGGCACCTTCAACGGATCGACAGGTACAGTGATACTGAACGGTACAGGTACACGCAACATCACCGGCAGCATGACCAGCCCCAGCGCGTTCAACAACCTTACATTCAACAATGCCGCCGGCATATGGAACTTCAGCAACGATGCCACAGTGAAAGGCGCATTCACCATTACCACCGGTACAGTGAATGCACCAGCGGGTACATTGTATATAGGCGGAAACTTCGCCCATACTGCGGGCACCTTCAACGCCAATGGCGGAACGGTAGACCTCAATGGCGCTGCCAACCAATCGATACCCGGCACACTGGCCACTACCTTCCGTACGCTGATCATAAGCGGCAGCAGCCGTACCATCACAGTGAACAGGGCACTTACCGTAGGCGCAGCACTTACCATACCTGCCGGCATCACCGTTACTGCAGCCGCTAATGCCATCACCGATAGCAGCGACCTTATAAACAACGGTACATACACTACTACCACACAGGCCCTGAAGGTGATGGGCGACCTTACCAATACAGGCACCTTCACTTCCAGCTCGGGTACTGCAGCAGTTACCGTGAATGGCAACTTCACCAACTCAGGTACATACACATCATCGGGCGCGGGAGTTATCTCTATAGGTGGCAACTATGCCAATACCGGTACATTCACCGCCAACACAGGTACGGTAAAATTCGCAGCCACTACTGCAGGCCGCACGCTTACGGGTAACATGACCGGCACCAGCAAGTTCAGGAGCCTCACATTCGTAGGCGTAGGCGGTACATGGTCGTTCGGCGGCGATGCCGAACTGGGAGGGATACTTACCATCACATCGGGCACTGTAACGGCCCCATCGGGTACACTGAAAGTCGCAGGCAATTTCGCCAAGGCAACAGCAGGCGTATTCACGCATAACAACGGCACAGTAGAAATGAATGGCACAGCCGCACAGAGCATACCCGGCGCTACCATTACCTTCCACAACCTTAGCATTGCCAACACTACCGCCACAGTTACCGCCAATGCAGCTATGACCGTCAACAATATGTTCACCTCTGCTGCGGGCTCTACCCTCAATATGTCTACCCGCGCACTATCTGGCACATACGATGCTACCGGCCACAATGGCACCCTGCTCACACAGGCTACCTCATCGGCAGTGCCTACAGGCAAGACCTGGGGTGGCACTGTCAACTTCAACGCTACTGCGGCACAGGCCGTAGCGCGTGGTACCTATAACAACCTTACACTTACCGGCACTACTGCTGTAAAGACGCTGGGCGCAGGCGCTATGACCGTGAACGGAGACTTCACCCTCATCTCTACTACAGGTATCACCGCGCTTGCCGGTGCGCTGGATGTGAACGGCAACATTCGCATAAAAGGCACCACGGGCAACAATATACTCGATGCCTCTGCCAGTAACTACCAGATAAACTGTGGCGGCAACTGGATAGATTCCAGCACTACAGCTACCGACCTTTTCAACGAAAGATCGGGCACTGTGATATTCGATGGCAGCAGCGCACAGCGCATCTATACCATTGCAGGTTCTGTACTGCCTACCTTCTACAATGTCACGATCAATAATACTAACTCACCCCTTGCTGTAAATACGAACACCAACATTTCGGGTACGCTCAGCTTAGCAGCCAACACTGTGCTGAGCCCCGATGCGGGTGTGGTGTTCAATACACTGGCTGCGGCGGGTACGGTATCGGGCAGCGGTACATTACAGGTAACGCGGACGGCCGCTACTGCAGACTATAGCAACCAGTACAAATTCACTACCAATACCCTGGGCACTATCACGGTAGACTATGCAGGCGCCGGCGCACAGGACATCAATACACTTACCTACGGCACACTGAAGACCAGTGGCAGCGGCACCAAGACAGCCACAGGCAACATCACACTGAACAGTGCCCTGAACATAGGCTCGGGTACCTTGCTGGACCTCGGCAACAGCTATACACTGGGTGGCAGTGCATCTACCTTCACTGTAGACGGTACACTGCAGACAGCAATGCCTACTACTACAGGCACCGCTATACCTTCCGGCAAGACCTGGAGCGGAACAGGCACAGTGGCATACAATGCGGCCACCGGCCAGCAAACGATAGTGAGCGGCACCTACAACAACCTTACACTCGGCAACAGCAGCAATACGGACACCATCATTGCTACTGTGACCGTAAATGGTACGCTTACCCTGGGCAAGCTGTCTCTGGGCAACAACAACATCATACTGGGCAGTAGCGCCACCATATGGGGTGCATCTGCATCCAATTATATAGTAACGAACGGTACGGGCCGCATCCGCAAGCAGTTCATTGCCGATGGGTCATTTACCTATCCTACAGGAGATGCCGGTGGTCATTACAGTCCCATACAGCTCAATATGTCAGGTTCCGGTTACTCGGGCGCCTATGCCGATGCCGGCACTGTAGCTGCCGTGCATCCCAGTAATGCCAGCGCCAATAACTACCTGGGCCGCTACTGGACCATAGCGCTCAATGGCATCACCGCACCTTCCTACAGTGTAACAGGCACATATGTCTCTGCCGATGTAAATGGCTTTGCTACCTCCATACTTTCTGCCGTCTATACAGGCTCGCTCCCATGGGTAGAGTTCTCAGGGGCAGACAGCGTAGCTAATACAGTTACAGCTACCGGGCTCAGCAATACTACTGTGGCCCTTAGCGGTACCGATGCCGTACCTGTAGCATCGATATGGAACGGCACCACATGGAGCAATGGCACACCGGGCTCTGCTACCGATGTCACCATTACATCTACTGTAGTGCCTACACCGGCTACGTTCTCGGTACACGACCTCACTATCTCCAGCGGGGTATCGCTCAATACCGGCACCACTGCCAGTGTCACCATCACCGGCGATCTCATCAACAATGGCAAAGGCCTTAGCGGCACAGGCACCGTCATCTTTGCGAAGGCAGGCACCAGTGCCATTACCGGCGATACCGTAGCCTTTGGCGGCACCATAAGGGTGAACTCTGGCTGCACACTACAGACCAACGAAAAGCTGAGGCTGTCATCGCGTGCTACATATACCGGCGTCATTGGCGAAAGCTATGGCACCATATCGGGCCGGGTGATAGTAGAGCGATACAATGCCCCAAGGCGCGCCTATCGCTTCTTTGCACACCCTTATACCAGCGCCATCTCGCTTTCGCAGCTCACCGATATGATAGATATCACAGGCGGCAGCGTGGCCAATGGTTATACTGCTACTCCGTCCAATAGCCCCTCTGCCTTCTGGTTCAACCCGCTCATAGCCGATACAGTTACCGTAGGCACCAACAGTGGTTGGGTAGCATTCTCTGGCCCGCTCACCAACACCAACTGGAACAGGTACCAGATGGCAAGGGTAATGGTGCGTGGCGCCAAAGGTCAGGGCCTTACCTCGGCATCGTATACACCACTTTCGGTCATACTGTCTACAAAAGGCGAAGTGAACCAGGGTACACAAGTGATAACACTCACCAAGGGCACTAATTCACAGTTCGTGACATGCGGTAACCCCTACCCTTGCGGCGTGCAGATGAGCACAGTAACAAAGGGTACCAGCATAAACGCCAACTATACCGTATGGGATCCCAGCCTGGGTACAGCGGGCGCATATGTTAGCGTACCGTTCGGCATGTCCTATGTATTGCCTCCGTTCGCAGCCATAAGCACTACAGCTACAGACAATACAGACAACACGCTCACCTTCCACGAGTCGGACAAGGTAAGCACCTTCACTACCCTCTTCAGGTCTGCTCCTATGCCGTCGTGGGTAGAGCTGCAGATAGCGGACAGCAATAAGGATTGGGACAGGGTATTGCTGCACCTAGATGGCGCCGCCACTGCCACACAGGATGCTACCGATGCCGTGAAGCTTTCTAACCCCGACCTGGACCTGTATACGCTTTCTGCCGACAACGCAAGGCTGGCCATAGATGCCCGCCCATACAGTGCCGATATATCCATACCACTGGGTATAGCCTCTATGGAGTATGGCAGCTACGTTATAAGGACTGGCATGTACGGCATAACTGCGGACAATGCGCTCTACCTGCACGATAAATACCTGAACAGGACAGTACGCCTGAAAGAAGGTACCGAATACTGGTTCGATATCACGGCCGATCCCGCAAGCCAGGGCGAACAGCGCTTCGAGCTGAACACAAGCAGTGTGAATGCACTTGCCGGGAATACCGACCTGCTGCAACTATCGCCCAATCCTGCACAGGGCAGTGTGCAGCTATCCTACCACGACATAGCAGAAACAGGACAAGTGACCATAACGAATGTGACCGGCCAGGTGGTATATGCCGACACAGTACCTGCCGGAACAGGCAACATCACCATATCGCTGCAGAACATACCTGCCGGTATATACCTGGTAAAACTGACAAGCGGCAATGTGATGCACACGCAGAAACTGATAAAGAACTAAAGCAATAATAAACAGGGAACGACATGAAACGACTAAAAAGTATAGCAATGTATGTATTGCTGTCTATCTCTCTGGGCTGCGCGCCGAATATGGTGCAGGCACAGGGTTTTGAAGAAGATGTGGATGATGAGGACGTATCGAACATGCCGCTGGATGGAGGAGTGACATTGCTTGCCGCTGGCGGGTTCGTATACATACTCAAACGAATGTCGGTAAAGAAGAACGATAAAGAGGAGGATCTGGGACTACTGAAAAAATAGCGAAGAAATGAGAATAGCAACACCCCTTGTAACACTTCATAAAAATAATATCGTTCGCCTGCTGTCCATCAGCGCACTGCTGCAGTTAGTTACATATACCATCATCGGCCTGTCATCAAAAGGTGGCTATTATTCCGAGACCGTTGATACATATCTTAACTACCCCTATCACCTCAGGAAGGGCCTGATCATAATAGCACACAGAGCGCTGCTGTACATGGACCACCGTGCCATGCTGGTGAACAACGAATTCATATACAATATGCGACATGGTGGCATACATGTTGCATATGAGTGCCTGGGCTTCGGCCTCATGTCGCTGTGGACAGGTTTTGTACTGTCGTACAGGCCTATCACCACCAGGTGCCGGGTAGTGCTTATCTGTATAGGGCTGCTCGTCATCAACATCACGAACATCCTCAGGATGATCATCGTGTTCATCGCCCCGTTCAAGCTGGGTATGGGCATAGACAACCACGGAGTGTATAATGTAGTGCTGCATACTATAATACTACTGATGGGGCTGATGGTAGTGAAGAAGACACAGAAGATGTCCTCTATGCCGGGAGGCGGCATGTGCTTGGCGCACAACGATGTGAATGACCGTTATAAAAAAAATAAACAATAAAACTGATCAAATATTTCAAAATTTAATTACGCCATGTTATCACGAGCAACCAAACTAACAGAAGACATTGAATACATCATTGGCAAATTAAAGAACAAGGAAAAGTTCGGACTATTCGATGATGGTTCAAAATGCTACTTTCAGGATGGCACCAGGATCCACTATACCGACCTCTGGCGTGCCATACGCGTAGTGAACGGCATAGGAGAAAGCCGGCCGTGCAAACGCTTGCCGGAAGAATGTCCGCAAAGCTTTGTAGGGATATTCTCATACAAATACTCGAAACACAACTGGAAATGACCTACCCCCTGCTTGAAACGAAAAGCTAGGTTCACCCCCAGTGTTTGCGATCAGGCGCAGGCGCCCCGAAATATCGGGGGCGCCTCGCCTTTTTTCATTTCGGCCACCTGTACATGTGGCATGAAAATTGAACGGATAGGATAACGCCCTCTATGCACACAACAGATACGATATTGGAAAAAGTACTGGATACCATAAAAGAATATGCCGACAAAGCACATGACCGGCAGATGCGCAAGTATACACCCGAGCGGTACATCGTTCACCCCGTGCGGGTAATGCGGACATGTATGGAATATACCGCGGACCTGCCTGTGCTGGCAGCAGCCCTGCTGCACGATGTGCTGGAAGATACACCGGTGACACAAGAAGAGATGTTACATTTCCTGCTTACAGTGATGACCAAAGAAGAGGCCGAAAAGACCATGGCCCTTGTAGTAGACCTCACAGATGTATATGTAAAGAAAGACTTCCCAAAACTGAACAGGCGTGCCCGCAAAGCCAAAGAAACAGAAAGGCTGAAAGACACCTCACCCCTCTCGCAGACCATAAAGTATGCCGACATCATAGACAACTGCAACGAGATAGTAACGCACGACCCCGGCTTTGCCAGAGTATTTCTGTATGAATGCAGGAACAATCTAAAGGTGCTGGACAAGGGCGACCCGAGCCTCTACCTGCAAGCCCTGGCCACAGTGAACGCAGCCATATCTCAGCTACGCAGGTAAGGCCCAGACGACTATATAATATCTTGCTATTCCACTTTCTCAAATACCCTTAATGCAGTGCCATAGCCCGGCGCCGACAACCTATACTGGAACGAGGTATCTGTAGCGGTCACATGCAATTCCTCATCCGAAGCATCTATTTCCTCTCCTATCGATTCCGAAAGCTGTACAGAGAGGTCTATGGTAGCCTCGTCTATCACCGCAAAGTAGGCCGCATCCGGCAGTCCGGCCCCACCCATATCATCCGTCATATACATCGCGCGCGACACTCTTGTCACATTCACCTGCACACCGTTCGATGTTCGCTCATATACCCCTGTCAGGTCCACATCATCATCGTAGTTGGTCACTGCTATGTACCTGCCCACTTTGGTTATATAGCCATTGGCATTCGTCATGGCATACCGCATATAGTATATCCCGGGTGTGTTCACATCCAGCGTAGAGTACTCAGCCGTCAGCGACCGTGTACTGCCGCTTATATCGTCCGTACCTGTGGCGCCGGGGTCGGCATATGCAGTGCCCACGTCTATGGTCACATACTTCGCTCCGTTCAGGGCTATAGTGGGGTATGTCACCTTCACTACCCTTGTATCGTTATAAGGCTTTCTGCAGCCCGCCCCGGTGAGCGCCCACATTGCCAGCAGTACTATCAATAGCTTTTTCATAGAGAAGAGTTTGTTCCTGTTTTACTGTACATCCCACCATACCCTGTCTGTAATGTTCTTCTGGCCGGGGAAGTTGAGGTTTCGTGTAAGCTCGGTCTCGGGATATGGCAGCCGCATCGGGAACTGGTTGCCTATCCTCGATGCGCGCGAGATGGTAAAGATGTCGGGATAGCCGGTGCGCCGCCATTCGGTCCATGCCTCTATGTTCTGGTTACCCGTCATCGCGAACCATTTCTGGGTGATGATGGCCTCTATCTGCTCTTCCATAGTACCTGCAAGCGGGTACCCGGCCACATCCAGTATATATGTTTCCGCATCGTCGGCGGTCAGCTCATACTCCAGGAAGTTCGCCCCTATAGCCGCATTGTAAAGGTCCATCGCTGCAGATGCGGCCCCAGCACGCGCTGCGGCCTCAGCCTGCAGGAACAGGCTCTCGTAAGAAGACAACAACTTTACCGGTGCAGTGGCCGATGATGGGTCATTGGCATTGGCGCCCGTAAGCGCCGATGGCAGCGAATAGCTGCCGGGGCTGGGCGTACCATAATACCCCTGCTGCAGACCCACCGTACCCGTGTAGAACGAGAATATCCTCACGTCCTCATTGGCCAGCATGGCATTCACGGCGGTAGCACTGGCCACCACGTTCTGCGTAAAGCCCAGGTTCGATATCTCTGAATAGAACGGATAGGCATTGCCGGGGCTGCTGCTGTACGCTATCTGTGCCGTGGCCTCCAGAAAGCCATAGCTATTGGCCTGTGCCTCTGCTACGCCTGCCATGGCCGTAGTAGGGTCTACATATGCCATGCGCAGGTTCATGCGCAGCAGCAGGGTATTGGCAAATTGCCCCCAGGCATACATATCGCCATGGAATATCACATCATCTGTACCCGGGCCCAGGGCATCTACATCTATCAGGTCGCGCCCCTCGCGCACCAGCGCTATGATGGCGGGATATATATCCTGCTGCCTGTCGTAGCGCGGGCTCGTCACGCCGTCCTCGCCTTTCAGCGCATCGGTAAATGGTATGTCGCCAAAGTTATCGGTAAGCAACTGCAAGGTATACCCCTGCAGTATCTTGGCTACGGCCGTATAGTTCTTGGTGTTCTCGGCGGTGCCTGCCTTCTTTACTATCTGCCGCAGGTCGGTAAGTGTACCTGCATACAGCTCCTGCCATGCAGTATTGGCCGATGATGGTCCCGGCTGGTATTGCTCGAACGGTCTGTACTGCGATGCGCTCGGCGACTGTGTCCAGTACTGCGCCCACAGGCCGCCCACCAGCTGAAAGTAGTTGCCATACTGGTGGCTCAGCGATATCTCTGCAGCAGGCAGCAGCTCGGTAACGGTCACATCTGCCGGTTCATTGGGGTTCGTGTTCACATTCAGTGTCTTGCGACAGCTGTACTGGGTCGCAAGAACAATAGCACAAAGTATCAGTAATGACTTTTTCATAATAGCGGTTTAGAATGTGAATTTCAGGTTTATGCCATACCTCCTCAGCGAAGGCTGTGCCGAGAAATCGAAGCCCTGCGCATTGCCCGCGCCCGATGAGTTCACCTCGGGATCTACATACTGGTTCGATGCAGGGGTCCAGATAAAGAGGTTGTTGCCATAGACAGATACCGTAGCGCTGCCTATGAATATATTGGTGAACCATTTGGCAGGCAGGTTGTACGATATGCTGGCCTCGCGCAGCTTCACATAGCTGGCATTCACCAGGTTCTCCGATTCCGGCCGCAACCCTGCGCTGGTATAGTAGCTATAGGGCATGTAAGGAGTGGTATTATTATGATACTGCCCGTCCGATCCCAGGTAGGCCGAATTGGCCCAGACCTGCTCCTCCCTGTCCTCCGTCTCCTTCGATGTACCTACAAAGCCCAGCACATCCCTTGTGCGGCTGTATATGATGCCCCCCTGCTTGGTATCGAAGAGCACATTCACCCCAAAGCCTTTATAGCTAAAGGATGTACCGAGAGATGCCTGGTAGTCGGGCAGGTAGGTAGCATAGTACATTGCCGTTGTAGATACTTTGGGTATGCCCGTTGCAGAGTCCACTATCATCCTGCCATCGGCTGTCAGCTCGTGGCCGGTGGTGTAGAAGGTACCATAAGGCTTGCCTACTGCCGCCACTATGCTCATACCGCTGATGCCACCCAGCACTATCTGGTCGGTACCGGCGAATATCTCTTTTACCTCGTTGCGGTTGCGGGTATAGGTACCGTATATATCCCATTTCATACCCGCTGCCCTCAGTACGGTCACACGCATGGCCAGTTCCACACCACTGTTCGTTATCAGGCCCGTGTTCACGAATTTGGCTGTAAAGCCCGATGAGGTGGCCACTGGCACAGGTACTATCTGGTTGCGCGAGCGCTTGTTGTAGTAAGAGAAGTCTACAGTGATGCGGTTGTTCCAGAAGGCATCCTCTGTACCTATCTCGAACTCTTCCGAGAACTCGGGCTGTATGTTGCCCAGCCCCAGTGTATTGTCGTAGCTGAAAGCGCCTATACCGCCAAAAGGAAATATAGTGCTGCCGAAGTTGCCATTGGCGATGGCCCTGGTATAGGTCGTCTGGTCGGAGTATGGAGGCGCATCATTACCCACCGATCCGTAGGACACCCTGAATTTACCATAGTTCCATACCTTATCTTTCAGGTCGCCCTCCATCAGTTCGGTGAACACAAAGGATGTATTGGCGCCATAGTAGAAGTAAGAGTTCTTGATGGTCGACGACCAGTCGTTGCGCATGTTCAGCCCCAGGAACAGCATGTTCTTATATCCTGCCGATACGGTGCTGTACAAGCCTACCCTGCGCACCAGGCTCAGGTTATTGGCTGTAAGAGGCGTACCGTTAGAGTTGCTCAGGTTGTAGTATCCGGGTGTTATCAGTCCGCCTTCTTCATTGGTACTGGCAAATGTGTTGCTTGTACGGAACTGCGAATAGTTCTGCGCCAGCAGCACGTTCAGGTGCAGGTCCTTTGCCACATTCCTGTCATAGGTTATCATCAGGTCGTTGAAAATGTTGCTGGTATTATAGATATCCTCCGAATACCTGCCGTTATTGATGTGCGGCGCTCCCGTATACAACGGGTCGAACGGTTCTGAATTGAATTTTGGTGCCAGCTGAAAACGGCGGTCCGCAATGTTATCGGCCGCCAGCCTGTTGGTTATGGTAAGCCACGTTGCAGGCTTATACCCTATTATGAAATTGCCGAATATGCGGTCCACATCGTTCAGGTTCTTGAACTCCTGCAGCGTATAGTAGGGGTTCAGTGCATAGGCGCCATAGTAACCATAGCGTTGCACGCCTGTGGCATCGGTATAGTTTATGGAATTGAAAGGGTCGCTCAGGTCTTTCAAATGGCTTATAGGTATATCGCGCGGGGTCTGGTACAGGTTATCCAGCACCGATGCCTCTCGCTGCCCGAAGCCCGGCAGGTCGCTGTTTATCTTCACATAGTTCACATTGATGCTCGAGGTCACTTTATTGCTCAGCTCGGCATTGCCGTTGAAACCCACATTGTACCTGTCGTATGTCTTGCCGGGAAATATGGACTTGCTGTTCAGCGATCCCAGCGACAGGCGGTATGCTGCATTCTCATTGCCTCCGTTCATGCCCACATTGTTGTTCCATGTCTGGCCTACGTCAAAGAAATCCCTTACGTTATTGGGCAGGGCCTCATAGGGTTTTATCTGCTGCTCGCCGTTTATTATCTGCCCCCATGGCCTTATCTGCCCGTTGAATTTTTCTCCCCAACTGAAGTTCTCTCTCCTGTCGTCCCTGATGCCCTCATAGATATTGCCCTGCCCATAAGTGTTCTGCAGGTCGGGGTACTTCAGTATCGAAGACAGCTCGTAGCTGGAGCTCACCTCTATATCTGTCTTTGAAGGGCCCGTACGCTTGCGCCCTTTCTTGGTAGTTATCATTATGGCGCCGTTCGATGCCATGGAACCATACAGCGCCGTTGCCGCCGGCCCCTTCAGTACCGATATCGATTCTATATCATCGGGGTTTATATCGTTGGCCCTGTTACCATAGTCTACCTGGTTGCTCAGGTTGCCTATATTGCCATTGGTGGCAAAGTTCGAGTTGTTTATCGGCACACCGTCCACCACTATCAGCGCCTGGTTATTACCGGTAAGCGACGAGCCACCGCGCAGCACTATCCTCGACGATGAGCCCGGCGCATTCGCCGTAGAATTGATGTTCACACCTGCAGCCTTGCCCACAAGTGCATTTATGGGGCTGGTATTACCGCCTGTGGTCAGCTCGCTTCCGGTTATCTGCGTGGTAGCATATCCCAGCTCCCGTTTTTCCCTTCGCACTGCATTGGCCGTTACCACGGCCCCCTCCAGTGTGTGCGCCTCTATCAGCATGTTCACGTTCATTACGCTGTCGGGGCCTATGGGCCGCTCTATACGCTCGTAGCCCACATACTGGTACACCAGTATGTTCACACCATCGGGCACAGTTATGGCGTAGTTGCCATCCACATCGGTCACGGTACCCACTTGCGAGTTCTTGCCGTTCACTACTACGCCCGGCAATACAACACCTTTTTCATCTACCACCTTGCCGGTGATCCTGCGGCCACCCTGCGCCAGCGTGGCGGAATGGGACAACAATAAGAACATGAGGAAAGTAAGGAACGTTTTCATAGATAAGATCGGTTAGATGTACGAGATATCTTTTCCCATAGATGGGCATTGGAAAAACGATCGGGATATATACCCCTGCCGGTAAAAGACACTACATTTCTGAATGGTCAGGCCATCAGCTCTGGTCAGTGAATGTTCACATGATCGCAGGGAGTAATGCATACCGTATAACAAAGTTACCTCCCCCTTTTAGGGTTATCTTAACAGATCTTTAATGAAAATTTATATAAATGCCACATTTAATTATTATATAATATTATATCATTTCTGCTCTGTAGGGGTCTCTTTCTGAATGGTCTTTTTCTGCGATAGCGACCTCCTTAGCAACTCGCTCATCTGCTGCCACAGACTCCCCCTTCTCACCCCTTGCTCATCTGTGAAATGACGTTTGAAGAATTGCCGGGAATAGCTCATTTCCTCGTTCACCGCAGCGATGGCCAGCCGCGATCCTACTATAAGTAGTATACTCACATAGAACAACAATGATGCACCCAGTATGCCCAGCGCTACAGGTATCCGGGTCTGCCGTAGATGCGACACATGTGTTACACCCGGCCATTCTGTACAGATGGTATCCTCCCGAACATAGCGCGATGTTGTTGCATCAGTATCACAATCTTTTCAGTATGCTCTCTGTCCGCTCTTTCTGAAAGATCAGGTCGGGCAGTTGCTTTATGGCATATTCCTTCACGGGCTTGAATTGCCCATAGCTTACCTGATGGCTGAAGAGATCTATAAGACCCTCATAAGCAGCTACCTGGTATGCCATAAACGCCGAGTCTCTCTCTATGCCTATCAGCAGATCCATCTGTTGCCTTTTCGTCAGTATGCCTGTGCTGGGGTCTTTGGGCAAAAGCAACGCACCCTTGGCCAGGTGCTGCAGGTCATGATACATAGCACCGGTAGTATGACCGATAACAGTAGTGAACGATGCTACCGAGGAGTCGGCCGTGCCCGAACGGGCCGCATGCGCCATCTCTCTCATGTCCAGGCTATGGTGCGCTGCCGATACCAGGAAGGAATCGTCCGCCTCGTTCCTTGTCATGTCAGGGGTCAATGGATATTCGGCCGGCATAGACCGGCACCCCATTAAGAATATTGCTGTCTCCAGCATGTAGAACCAATAATTTTTACGCATGAGTGAGCTGTTCTAGTAGTTAAAAAGAAGGGTATGGTGCTATGTCCGTTGTCCCATCATCTGTTCGTAAATGAATGCTACATCTATGCACAACCGGTTCATAAGGTTCTGGTCTGTGTTACTTTCCCTGTCCACAAGGTGAAATTGCGAATGCTTATCTATCACCAGCTCTTCTACGCCTATACTTCTTAGTATCTGCGCCAGCTGATCGAGACATGTGTCGATGTTCATTGTTACTTGTCCGTCCTGATGGGCTTGTTGCATTGTGTTCATGTTCTAGCAGGTTATGTTTTAATGGAATTGTTGCCGCAATGATGCACTCACCGTCATAGCATATGCCATGCAGTGGGTAACGATATCTCTATCGGTAATAGCCAGTATGTATCTACTGGTATGTGGCCGGCCGTGGGGGGAATGTTCACCGGTTCCCGATAGTGTTTTTACTATGTGCAAGATCTGTGCCGCCGGTATACCTGTATCTACATGTAATGGCACTACCGCACAAAGCATATAGGCGGACCGTAATGTATAAGTGCGACCGATAATTGACCGTTCTTTGAAACAGTAGAAAGTGATCTGGGGCCGGCATTATCAAAAAATGAAAAAAACAGGATCATGGTCGGGAATGAAAAAAATAAATTCCACGAAAATTTAACGTAGAGCAATATCTACACATTGAGGAAGGCAAACTACACTTTGCCTATAATAGTTTCCGAATGAAGTACAGAAACAGATCGTCTGACAATTGGACTAGCATCCACACGCTTTGCATTTCGCTATTATCTTTTGTTGAAAACATTACTCAAAGAAAATGCAACACTTGTGTGAAATAAATTTTCTTAACTTTGCTACTCACGGCTTTGAGTGGCGTATTGATTTTTTGAGGAGGCAGATCTGGTGAAGCTGATCTTACATTCTTTTTAGCCCTACGGGCAACTCATTAGCAAATACTATAATGTTACATGCATTTCCCCTTACCGGGGCAATGTTAGCTGCACGTTTATCAAAATGAATTTAGAAGAACTATTTATTGACGAGTACATCGACCAGGTATTTGCACTCAATGCCCGATTCGAAGTGATCGTATGGAACAAAGTCTGCGAAATAACCTCCGGATCGAAAAAGGAAGAAGTGATGGGGAAGAATATCATGGATATTTTTCCCGAGATGAAGGAAAATGTCCCTTTCACCGATGCGCTCTATGCTGCATTGAGGGGCGATAGGTCTTTTATTCCTTACAACAAGCACACAATGAGCGCACCTTATGTGGAGCAACACTTGCTGCCCCTGAAGAACGACAGGTCGGAGGTAATAGGCGTGCTGGTGATAACGCACGATGTAACAGACCGTGTAAAGGCAGAACAGGAGCTGAAAACGCTCAATAGGTCGCTGGAAAATTTCAAAAGGATAATAGACAGCGCCCACGACATCATCATGACCTTCGATGTAGAGGGCAATATCACTTACTGGAACGCCGCTGCACAACGCACCTATGGCTATGCTACCGACGAGGTGCTGGGAATGTCCGTCGGCCATTTATTGCCCGAGGATAAAAAAGACCTTTTGCCGGTGATAATGAACGAATTGCGTGCCGACAGGGTCATAGACCTCATCACGAAACAGCGCACTAAGGATGGTGGTATCATAGATGCCGCGGTGAATATCTTCGCACTTATAGATGAGAACAATGTTTTCATAGGTGGCTGCAAGATAGCCAGGGATATGACCGAGATACTGAAATACCAGGAGAACATAGAAGGCCTGAACAGTGAGCTCACTACCCGCAACCGCCAGCTTGCCTCTGTGAACTCTGAGCTGAAGACCTTCACTAATGTGGCCGTCAACAACTACCAGGAGACCCTGCGGCAGCTATACCTTCATTTCGAATACATTGTGGCCAACGAGGCCGGCAAGCTCTCCGACCCCGGCAAGGCAAATATCCGCAAGGCACAGGCAGCCATACAGAAGATGAAGCTGCTTACCACCGACATCATCGCATTTACCCGGCTCAATGAGTTCGATACCAAGATCCGCACCATAGACCTCGATACCACCCTCGGCACCGTTGTAGACGACCTCAGGGATATCATCGATGCTTCGAACGCGAAAATAAAGATCAGCGACCTGCCCGAGATACAGGGATACCCTTTCCTTGTATCCCTCCTATTCCATCACCTACTGCAGAACGCCATCAAATTCAGGCGCGATAAAGTATCACCCGTGGTAGAGGTGTTCTATGAAGGGCCTGTAAGCCGCAGTGCGATAGCGCATACGGTCTCCTCTTCCGCGCTCAATTACCATGTCATACATGTAAAGGATAATGGCATAGGTTTCGATGCACAGGATGCCGATAATATCTTCCAGATATTCACCCGCCTGCACCCCTCGCGCTACAAGGGCTCAGGCATAGGTCTTGCCATCTGCAAAAAAGCTATGGAACTGCATGGCGGCACCATTACTACCGAGAGCACACCCGGCCAGGGCTCGTCCTTTCGCTGCTACTTCCCTATATCGTATATCGTATCGCCCCTCCCCATGGCCTGATAGGAAAATACGATGATGTAAAGAGTCCGCAGCCATATGGCCGCGGGCTCTCCATATTTTATATACTTTTGAAGAACAAACTATTATAATAGGCTATGAGAACAAGGAAACCGACGAACGGAAAAGTAAAAGGTGTAAAATTCACCATCAGCAAGACCACCGAAGAGAACGACCTGAAGAAAGTAAAAGAGCAGCTACTGAAAGACCTGGAAGAGAAAGAGAAGAACGATAAGGAATGGTACGATAAGGAAATGGACAAGAACCTGAAAAAGCCATAGCCCTTCCCTGATACCCAGGTACCTGATCGCCGGTCATGCCATAATACCCTTCTCCGGCAGCTATTAGTTCGATACCCTTCCCTGCCAGCTATTGAAACCGAAGCCGATATGCAGAAAGTGCCTTACCGATATCAATGTACGGTCGTGCCTGTACCCCATCGAGAACCTTAAGGTCCTGGTGGCGGCCGTGAAAGGGAATACCCAGTCCGAACCTATGTTCCATACCAGGTCTGCACCCCAAGGCACTGTGAAATATGTATCGTAATGGAACGGATAAGCCGCCAGCCCTACCCTTGGCTCTAAAGAAGCGTTGAGGATCGGTATCCTTGTGCTGCCTATCAGAAAGGCCTGCATTCTCACTGTCTCCGGGAACCCATATCGTTCTTCCGCTACGGGTATACTATTTGCCGCAATACCATATGCCAGCGATATGCGCGAAAGAAAAGTTCTGCTATTATCTGCTGCTCTCGGCGTCAGATATCCTCCGAACTCGATACCCGCACTCCCCAAACGCGCCTCATTGGTATAATAGCCGCCTGCGGTAGCTACGAAATAATATTGAGGAAAACGGTCGAACTCAAAAGCAAAACCATTGTTCGGATCGTTATAGTACTCCTCGTACGAATAGGGCACTACCTTCCCATACTCCGGAAATGCGAATCCTTTCTTTGTCACCTGTGTATTATAAGGTCGGAAGTACTTTATGATGTATTTACCTATCAGTTCATCGGCCCTATCAGGCGCTTTTTGTGCATCGTATGTCATCACTATCATATCGGCTATCGCATGGGCGGCCATTTCGGCATTTGGGGTCAGCGTTCCCTTGCCATCCTGCCATGCGTGGTCTCCGGTACCTTTTGTAGCATGAAGAAGGCACATGGTATTGTCCTCATTCTTACTTTTCGCATTTGGGGGCCACCACAGCCGCGATAGCTGCCATCCCTTTATGGTCACCAGTTGCCCGGTATTGTCACCAATCCTTGTAGCATGTTCGGTAGAGTAAGAATCGGCTATTATATGCATCAACACATATATGCCTCTCCCTGCCTGGCTTTCTCCCACAGGGTTCCTTACCATTTCCCTGAAGAAACAATAAACGGCCTTCAGGCATCCTTCTACCGATGATAATAATAGTTGTTCCTTCCTGCTTTCGATAGTGGCGTATTTACTTGCACGAATAACAGAACGGTCATCGGCCATGAAGTGATACATCTGCCGGTCCTGTGCGAATTGCCGCTCGAAAGACAGATCGGGAGAATGACTGTGCGGGCTGGGCATATCATCCGAAAGCACATTCGAATCTATAAGCTCCCTAAGAATGGTCTGCCCGCCGGGCCTGCTTCGTACCAGGTCATATGCCCTCTTTTCAATGGCTTTATGCCCCTTCGTATCGAAAGCATGCATTCTTTTATGGCAAAGAAGTAACAGGGCAGCGATATATACGGCGAGAATTGAACGCTTCATAAATATCATTTTATATAAAAATATAAAAAAATACCCTTTGCGGGAATTTCCATAATTCCCACATCTTACTATGTTCTCAACAATTATGAGTAATTTTCAGATCCGTACCACGCACATTATATCATATGAAACTACGCACTACTCTTTCCCTGCTCTTACTGCTTATCGCCGGCCTCAAGGGCTATGCGCAGCCTATGGAAGACATCGACGGCTATCTCCGCGATACGCGCATATCCGAGACCGCCAAAGACCTATATAAGGATGGTATCTCTTCTTCCGACATAGATGCCATAAATGATATAGCCGACAGCCTCTGCGCCCGCAACAGGGAAACACGGCCCTTCTACATGTACCTTGCCTGCAGGGTACTCACCAACACGGGCGGCATTCCTCCCGGCCGCCTGGGCAAGATGTGCCTCAAGGTCACCGAGTCTGACCCTACTGCGGTCATGGGCTTCCTTACATCGCATCATATGGCTGTAGAGCGTAGTTTCTTTACCTACTGGGCCGATGCCCTCGCCTACCAGTTCATGAACCATTGCGAATGCGTTACCGTTAGCTGCATAGCCACCTCGCAGCGCAAGGCCCGCCTGCAATGCAGGGCCGAAGCTTTTGCTGTCCTCACCGACCTCTATGCCGAGGTAAAGGCCAAGGTATGCGAGAACGAGGCGCTGGCCGTAGCCATGACGGTACCCGAGGTACAGGCCATAAGCAAGAACAGGAATTCACGCGCAGGTATATACTGCGCACCTACCAAAGGCATACCCTACTACTGGGTAAAGGTGTGGGAAGACAAGGACGATAAAGATGCCACACTCGATCTGCTGGTAGATCACGAAAGTTTCACCGTATACAACTACGATGCCGCCAATAACAGGATAATGACCCTGGATACCTGGCGCGAAAAACTGCACTGATACAACAGAGGCCCCGTATACGGGGCCTCTGCTTTTTTTACCTGCCGAATTTGTTCTTCAGCGCGCTCAGCGCATCGTTCATGTTCAGCGGCCTTTCAGGTTCTTTTTCCTTACCTGCATTATGACGCGGTATCGGCGGGCGGGCCTTCTGCTGCTGGGCGGGCGGTTCCTGTGTCTGCTTTATAGATAGCGCTATGCGTTTTCGGGCGGCATCTACTTCCAGCACCTTTACCATCACTTCCTGGTTCAGCTTCAGCGCCTCGCCGGGGTCGCTTATGTACTTGTGCGCTATCTCCGATACATGCACCAGCCCATCCTGCTTCACCCCTATATCCACAAAGGCGCCAAAACGGGTTATGTTCGTCACTATGCCCGGCACTATCATACCCACCTTTACATCCTCTATACCATATATATCCGCGAACTCGAATTGCCGTGCCTCGCTGCGTGGGTCCAGCCCCGGCTTCTTTAGTTCGTTTATGATGTCGCGCAGCGTATGCTCCCCCAGCTCGGGGGTCGCATACTTCTTTATGTCTATCAGTTTCACCTGCGCCTCATTGCCTATCAGCTCTTTTACCTGTATGCCCAGGTCGGCGGCCATACGGCCCACTATGCTATAGGCCTCGGGGTGTACAGCGCTTGCGTCCAGCGGGTCATCGCCATCCTTTATACGCAAAAAGCCCGCACACTGCTCATACGCCTTGGCGCCCAGTCTCGGCACCTTCATCAGTTGCCCGCGTTTGGTAAAACGGCCTATCTCATCCCTGTAGCTCACTATATTGGCCGCTATAGATGGGCCTATACCGCTCACATAGCTCAGCAGGTGCTTGCTGGCCGTGTTCAGGTTCACACCCACGGCATTCACGCAGCTTACTACTGTCTGGTCCAGTCGCTCCTTCAGGCGCACCTGATTCACATCGTGCTGGTACTGCCCTACTCCTATGCTCTTGGGGTCTATCTTCACCAGCTCTGCCAGTGGGTCCATCAGGCGGCGGCCTATGCTGGCCGCGCCGCGCACGGTTATGTCCTGGTCGGGAAACTCCTCTCTCGCTATCTCCGATGCCGAGTATACCGATGCTCCATCCTCATTCACCAGGAAGATGGGCAGCCCCAGCGACAGCTTCTTTATGAACTGTTCTGTCTCCCGGCCCGCAGTGCCATCACCTATAGCTATGGCCTGTGCATCGTATTGTTTCACCAGGCCGCGCAGCTGGTGCTCTGCATCTATCAGGCGGCCGGGTTCGTGTATGTATATCAGGCCGGTCTTCTTCAGTACGCCCTTCTCATCCAGGCATACTATCTTACAGCCGGTACGGTAACCGGGGTCTATGGCCAGTATACGTTTGCTGCCCAGTGGCGATCCCAGCAGCAGTTGCCGCAGGTTCTCTGCAAATACGTTTATCGCTTCCTCATCGGCCCTGGTCTTCAGCGCCAGGCGGAACTCGCTCTCCAGGTTCACCTGCAGCAGCCTGCGGTAGGCATCGCGTACTGCACGTTTCACCTGCTCGCCGGCCTCGTTGCGGCTCTTCACGAACTGTTCTTCTATCAGTGCCAGCGCTTCTTCTTCCTGCGGGGCTATCGCCAGGCGCAGTACCCCCTCCATAAAGCCCCTCATTATGGCCAGCATCCTGTGCGATGGTATCTTCGATACCGGCTCAGAGAACTCGAAGTAGTCCTTGTACTTCACACCCTCTGTCTCCTTATCGGCCAGTACCTTGCTCTGCACCGTTGCCTTCTGCTCAAAGAGGCGGCGCATGCCTGCACGCACCTGCGCATCCTCGTTCACTATTTCAGCTATTATATCGCGGGCGCCCTGCAGGGCCTCTTCGGGCGTGGTCACCTTATCGTTCAGGTAGGCAGCTGCCTCGGCCAGTGGCGTCATAGCGCCCTGTGCCAATATGGCCAGCGCCAGTGGCTCCAGGCCGTTCTCGCGTGCGGTCTGTGCCTTGGTCTTGCGTTTGGGTTTGTAGGGCAGGTACAGGTCTTCCAGTTCGGCTATGGTGATGGCGCTGTTCATCTTGCCCTGCAGCTCTTCGGTCATCTTCCCCTGCTCGGTTATGGTCTTTTCTATAAAGGCCTTTCGCTCTGCAAATTCCTGCTGGCGTGTCGCCTCGTCCTGTATGTTCTGTATCTGCACCTCGTCCAGTGCGCCCGTCTTGTCCTTGCGGTACCGGGCTATGAAGGGTATGGTGGCGCTCTCGGCCAGCAGTTCCAGCACGGCTGTTACATCCTGTGTCCTTAGGCTTAGCTTTGCAGCTACACTATGTGCATAATTGGTCATCTGGTAAGTGGTATTTTAGGGATGGCGAAAGTAGGGGGATATGCCGAACCTGAAAAATGAGATCTGTGCGAATATGTAATGTATGCACAAAAAAATGTTGCCCGGTAACCAGCCGGGCAACGACCACTGTACTCTGAGATTTATCCCTTTTTGATCTTGTTGCAGCTGATAACAGGGAAGTCTGCGGTTTCCCCATTATCGCCTAGGGTACATAGGGATCTGCGATAGAGATATAGGTGGTACAAACTTCGCATAAGCTCTTGAATATCAGTCACACATCTTTGGCAACGGCACATTTTTCCTGACAATGGCACGCACAGTGCAGTAAAAAGCTCGCACATGTGTCTCTTTTCTATCCTCAAATGCCATTATCAAGAAAAAACTACCATTATCATGAAATAGAAATGCTATTTCCGTATCTTACAGATACCCTGTATACCTTTCATCAGTAAGCCTTTACCTGACCCTGTGTTTTTGTTTGCGACCAGAACATCACCTCTATGCCTTATACATTCCTCGTAGTGGACGACGAGCGCCTGAACAGGAGCTACATACGAAACCTGATCACCGACCTTGAACCCAATGCCGTGATACACGAGGCCCGCTCTGCCGCCGCTGCAAGAGACCTGCTGGCCTCCGAGAACATAGACATCCTCTTCCTAGATATAAAAATGCCCGGGGAAGATGGTATGCAGTTCCTATCTACCCTCGAAGAACGCGTTTTCGAGCTCGTCATCACCACCGCCTATAGCGAGTATGCCATAAAGGCCATAAAAGAGGGTGCTATAGACTATCTGCTGAAGCCCGTGAAGATAACAGAGTTCAAAGAGGCGCTGTACAAGGCCATCAAACGGCGCGAGCAGGCCATCAGCCTTACCAGCAACAGGCAAGTGAACGAGCTGGAGACCGCGCTGAACCATACCATCACCATACATACACACAAAGGCACCAAATTCGCTATGGTAAAACACATAGTGTACATACAGGCCGATAACACCTATACCACCATCTTCATGTCCAACGGCGAGAAGATCATCACTACCCGCCCCATCATAAAATTCGAGGAGACACTGGACAACAGGCTGTTCTTCCGCATCCATAAGTCCTACATCATCAATTGTTACCACTTCAAGGAACATATCTCCAAGAATGGCGATATTGCGGCCATGGACAATGGCGCCAGGCTGGCCATATCGCGCTACAGGCTGAAGGCCTTCCTGGAGTTCATTCAGAACGCTACCTTAAAATGATATGCATCCACTGCAGCCGGGCAAAGGCGATACTGTTATACACGGTATGTATACTACTGTCGCTGCAGGCAGCGTATGCGCAGCAGTTTCCCATACGCAACTACCGCATGAAGGATGGCCTTGCCAATTCCATGATCTTCCGCTCCTATCAAGATCAGCGGGGCTTCATGTGGTTCTGTACCAACTATGGCATCAGCCGCTTCGATGGCACATCCTTCCGCAACTATTCCTCGCGCGATGGCCTTGGGGCCAACACCATCATGTCCATGAGCCCCGCCGGTGGCGATAGCCATTTCATCAGTACCTATGGCGGCGGCCTTTATGTACTGAGCGATACCGGCATATCGGCATACAGGGTCACATCGGGCCACATGCCCGGGAAGATAGTATATGCCACTCTGTACCATGGCAGTGTATGGCTCATCAGCACCAATGCCACCACTCTCTATCGCATCACCAATGGCGCTGTTACCGAGGTGAATGTAAAGGAAGAAGGCACACAGCCTGTACGTTTCTTCAAGATGTCGCAATGCGGGGACCGCCTACTGCTCACCTCATCTCACGGACTGTATATTGCCGACGACAATGGTACAGTACACCCCTACCTGCGCCACCTGGTACACGAGCCTATCAACGATATAAGGCAGGATAAGAACGGCTTTCTATGGGCAGGTATCGCAGGCCGTGTGCTGCAGATAGCTGACGAAAAGATAGTACACCAATACCCCATAAGCTCCTTACTGCCTCCCGGCGACATACTGGTGGACCATAACAACAACATATGGACAGCAGGTGCAGAAGGGGGTATATTCCTCATACGCCACGGTAAGCTGTCAGACATAACACCCATGCTCAATACCGGAGACGCCATCGTACACGACCTCTTCGAGGACAATGAAGGAAACATATGGATAGCTACCGGCGGCCAGGGTATATACCAGCTCCGTTCCCTCGATATGGTGAACTACCCCATAGAGGCGCAGAAGATAAAGAGCTATTGCAGGTCTGTAAGCCGCGTCAGCGATACCGAAGCCATAATAGGTTCTATAGGCACCATCAGCAAATGGGTAAATGGCAGGCTGCAGCCGCTGCATATGCAGGCGCTCACCCCTGTGGCATACATCTACTTTACCCACTATAGCAACGGCACTATATATGCAGGTACGCCCTATGGACTTGTTATAAGGGACAGAGACGGTAAGGAAAAGATACTCCGTTCTCCCGGCGATACACCCCTTGGTGCGCTCTCCATGCTCATCGATGGCGACTCTATCTGGGTAGGTTCGTTCAATTCGGTCTACAGGCTGCCCATGGGTGCGCATAGCCTCGATAGTGCCCATCGCATGTTCCCCATCAGCAGGTGCAACGCTATATGCCGCAGCCGCGATGGCGCCATACAGTTCGGCACCGACTCAGGCGTGCTACGCTACCGCCATGGACGCCTCTCCCACACACAGTTCTCAGCAAAGACCGCCGCCAATGCCGTGAATATGATATACGAGGATAGCCGCGGCATCACCTGGTATGCCACCGATAGCGGGCTGGCCTATCAGGCAAAGAACGGCATGGAATGGATGACCACCGCCAATGGCCTCAGCCACAACAAATGCAATGCCATACGCGAAGACAAGTATGGCACTCTTTGGGTAGGTACCGCGCATGGCCTCACTTCCATACAGCTTGGTACGATGCATACCCGCAATATGCAGACCGGCAATTTCGATAACGAGGTATTGTCCGTCTGCTGCATCGATAGCCTGGTATTCGCAGGCATGGTCGATGGCATGACGGTGATACAGCAGGAAGAAAGTATACGCAAGCCGCCGCCACCGCTCTACATCACCTCTGTGCGCACACCTGCAGGCATCCAGAACCTGCCCGCCAGGCTAGATATACCCTACGACCAGAACAAGCTGCTCATCAGCTTCACAGCCGTCTCCTTTGCCGATCCCGAAGAGATACAATACCGCTACCGCATTGCCGGCCTTGCAGACAACTGGAACATGACCAATACCAAAGAGGTAGATATACGCGCCCTGCCCGCCGGCGATCTCACATTCCAGGTAAGCGCACGCCTTGCCGGTGGCGATTGGGGCCCTGTGGTGTCCTTGCCCATTCATGTTTCGGCGCCGTTCTGGCGCAACCCCTGGCTCATAGCGTTCCTCCTCATTACCCTGTCATGGCTCATTTACTTCATCACCCGCAAGCTCATAGAGCAGCGCGAGGAGAAGAAGCGCCTGCGCCTCGCCCTCTACAACCGCATAGTGTACCTCAAGCAGCAGGCCCTCAGCGCCCTCATTAACCCCCATTTCATATTCAACTGTATGAACTCCATACAGCACTATATGCATGGCCACGATCACTACATGGCCAATCTCTATCTCTCCGATTTCGCACAGCTCATCCGCATGACGCTGGAACACTCCCGCTCTGCGTTCATCCCGCTGGAGCAGGAGATAGCACGCCTGCGGCTATACCTCTCCCTGGAACAGTTGCGCTTTGGAGATGAGCTACAGTACCAGCTATACATCGACCCCGCGGTAGAAGCCCTATCGCCGCGTATACCCAATATGATAGTACAGCCCTACATAGAGAATGCCATATGGCATGGCATCATGCCCAATAAGGGCGTGGGCATTATCTCCATCCGCTTTGTGAAGCACAGCGATAGCGAATTGCTCATAGAGATATGTGATAACGGCATAGGCATCAACAGGAGCAGGGCAGCCAATAAGAGCGGCGAGAAACGGTCGTTCGGCATGAAGCTCACTGCCGACAGGCTGCAGGTGCTGCAGCAGATGCTGGGCCAGCGTTTCTCGGTCTCCATCGGGGAAACTGGCGACAAGAAGGGCGCCGTCACAGGTACAATGGTAGAGATAGTATTGCCCCTCGCGCCATACGAGGACCGCCTGGGTATGGAGAACGACACCCTGCCCGCGCCCTAGTATTTGGCGCATGGTCGTTATCTTTACACCAATGAGACAATTATTGGTCCTTGCCGCCCTGCTGCTGGCCTGCACACAAGCCGCCCTTGCCGCTGCCGATACTACATTTATCACTCCTTACGAGCGCTCAGCGGGCAAGCGTACCGCTACCTACGATGAGGTGATGAGCTTCTACAAAAAGCTGAAGGAAAGCTACACCACCATAAATATGGGCGATATGGGGCCGTCGGACAATGGCTACCCCCTGCGCTATGTGGCCTACACCAATGATGGCAAGCTGGAGAAGGAAGAGATAAGGGCAGGTAGCAAGCTGGTGATACTGGTGAACAATGGCATACATGCAGGCGAGCCCGATGGCATAGATGCCTCTATGATGCTGCTGCGCGATGCCGCCACCGGCAAGATAAAAGTGCCCGACAACATAGTGCTGGTGGTAGTACCGGCATACAACATAGGCGGCATGCTGAACCGCAGCAGCCACAGCCGCGCCAACCAGAACGGCCCTGAGAGCTATGGTTTCCGTGGCAATGCCCGCAACCTTGACCTTAATCGCGACTTCATAAAGTGCGATGCCGCAGAGACCCTGGGGCTGGAGGACCTCTTCAACAAAGTGAACCCCGACATATTCGTAGACAATCATGTGAGCGATGGTGCCGACTACCAGCATGTGATGACCCTGCTGGAAACACAGCACAACAAGCTGGGCGGCGAGACAGGTACATTCATGCACAATACGCTCACACCGCACATATACAAAGACATGAAAACGCGCGGCTACGACCTTGTGCCCTATGTCAACGACTTCAATGGCACACCCAATAATGGCTGGCGCGAGTTCTACGAGCTGCCGCGCTTTGCCAGTGGCTATGCCGCCCTCTTCCAGACCATTGCCTATGTGCCCGAGACACATATGCTCAAGCCCTTCAAAGACCGTGTGCTAGCCACTTATGCGCTCATGCAGAGCATCATAAAGACCGGCAGCGAACATGCGGCAGAGATAAAGCTGGCGCGTGCCAACGACCGCAAGACAGTGCTGACGCAAAAGGAGTTCCCACTGGACTGGCGCTGCGACACCACACGTTGCGATACTATCACGTTCAAGGGTTACGAAGCATCGTACAAGACCAGCGAGGTAAGTGGCCTGCCCCGCCTCTACTACGACCGCAAAAAACCCTTCACCAAAAGGGTGCCCTTCTACAACGAATACGTCCCCTCCAGGTCGGCTACGGCCCCCAGGGCATACATCATACCCAAGGCCTGGACACCTATCATCATATGCCTCAGGGCCAATGGTGTGCGTATGCAGCGCATCAATTACGACAGTACCATGATGCTCACTGCCTACCACATAGACAACTACGAGACCTCGCCCCGCCCCTACGAGCGCCACTACCCGCATAAGAATATACAGGTCACTGCGCAGAGGACATCAATACAGGTGACCCAGGGCGACTACATCATTTGGACCAACCAGCCCGCACGCCGCTACCTGGTAGAAACATTGGAACCTACCGCGCCCGATGCCTTCTTCGTATGGAACTACTTCGATGGCATACTGCAGCAGAAAGAATACTTCAGCGATTACGTTTTTGAAGACGTCGCTGCCGAACTGCTGAAGAAAGACCCAACTCTGAAAAAACTATTGGATGAAGAACGGGCGAAAGATCCCGAGTTCGCCAAAAGCGCCGAGGCACAGCTCTACTTCGTTTACCGCCACTCTCCCTACTACGAACCCGGCCATATGCGCTACCCCATATACAGGCTGGAGGAATGATGGTTCTGCATGCGAACTTTTCGGTAAATTTGTTCTTATGAGACACTATCAATTTTCTGCCCAGATAGAAAGAGACCGGGAAAGTGGTGTATATGTAGCCTACGTTCCGGCACTACCGGGCGCATATACCCAAGCCACCAGCCTCGATCAGTTACAAATAAACCTGAAAGAAGTAAAAGAGCTTTGTTTGGAAGAGCTTACTGCCGAAGAGAACTAAGACAAACCGCACAAAATAGAACAACGCCTCACAGTGTGAGGCGTTGTCATTTATGCAGCATATCATCTTCTATATGCCCATGCCGTTCCCGCCGAAGCTCTCGGCAAAATATTTGTGGAAGTATGGTATCGTCTCTATACCCTTGAAGTAGTTGGCTACATCATACTTCTCGTTGGGAGAGTGTATGTTGTCGTTATCAAGGCCAAAGCCCAGCAGCACCGTCTTCAGTCCCAGCGTACGCTCAAAGAGGGCTATGATGGGTATGCTGCCACCGCCACGCGTAGGTATGGGGTCTTTGCCAAAGGTTGTCTTTATAGCCTTTGCGGCTGCCTGGTATGCAGGCGAATCAGTAGGTGTCACCACGGGCTCGCCACCATGGTGCGCGGTCACCTTTACCTTTACCGATGCAGGCGCTATAGATTCGAAGTGCTTCGCGAACAGCCCTGATATCTCGTCCGACACCTGGTGTGGTACCAGCCTCATAGATATCTTGGCATATGCCTTCGATGGCAGTACCGTCTTGGCACCCTCGCCGGTATAGCCACCCCATATGCCGTTCACTTCCAGCGTAGGGCGTATGCCGGTACGCTCCAGCGTTGTATAATCCTTCTCGCCCCATACATCGCCTACCTGCAGGTCTTTCTTATATTCGTCCAGGTCAAAGGGTGCATCGTTTATGGCCTTGCGCTCTGCTGCGCTCAGTTCCTGCACCTTGTTATAAAAGCCCGGTACGGTTATGTGGTTGTTCTCATCGTGCATCGATGCTATCAGCTTGCACAGTATTGTAGCAGGATTGGCCACAGCGCCACCATATACACCGCTGTGCAGGTCGCGGTTGGGACCTGTCACCTCTACTTCCATATAAGACAGTCCACGCAGGCCGCTCTCTATGGATGGATGCTCCATGCTTATCATCGATGTGTCCGACACCAGCACTATATCCGCTTTCAGCCTTTCCTTATTATCCTGCAGGAACTTGCCCAGGTTCACCGATCCTACTTCCTCCTCGCCCTCTATCATCACCTTCACATTGCAGGGCACATTACCGGTCTTCACCATTGTTTCCAGCGCCTTTATGTGCATGAACATCTGGCCCTTGTCGTCACACGCGCCACGGGCATATATCTTGCCATCCTTTATCACCGGTTCGAAGGGACCACTGTGCCACAGCTCCAGCGGGTCGGCGGGCTGCACATCGTAGTGACCATATACCAGCACTGTAGGCAGCTTGGCATCTACTATCTTCTCGCCATATACTATGGGGTGACCTGCCGTAGGGCATACTTCCGCAGTATCGCAGCCTGCCTTCAGCAGGTGCTCTTTCACGGCCTCAGCGCAGCGCGCCACATCTTCTTTATACTTGCTGTCGGCGCTTACCGATGGTATGCGCAGCAGCCCCAGCAGTTCTTCTAGGAAACGGTCTTTATTTTCGGTACTGTATTCATTCCAGGATGACATATCTTATTATTTTATTTTAGGCGAACAAAGTTAATAAAGTACGGCACACCACCGTAAAATACGTTTGGGGCCATACGCACCACCCATATCTTACCTATTTTTGCCACCTTACGATATGACCACGCTCAGCAACCAACACAAGATCATCATCATCACAGCCCCCTCTGGCTCGGGCAAGACCACGCTGGTAAAACGCCTCCTGGCCGCTACCGGAGAGCTTTCGTTCTCTATCTCGGCCTGTACCCGCAGCCCAAGGCAGGGCGAGGTACACGGAGTAGATTATTACTTCTTCTCCGAAGACCGCTTCAAGCAGCTTATAGATGAGGATGCCTTTGTGGAGTGGGAAATGGTATACGCAGGCAAATACTACGGCACCCTCAAGACCGAGATGCAGCGCATATGGGAAACAGGTAAATATCCCATAGTGGACATAGATGTAAGAGGCGCGCTCACCGTCATGAACAAATACCGCGGCCATTGCCTCACCATATTCATCAAAACGCCCTCTATAGACGAGCTGCGCAGGCGCCTGGCGGCACGCGGTACAGAGACCCCGCAAACACTGGAAGAGCGCGTTATAAAGGCCGAGGATGAGCTCACCTTCATACACGAGTTCGATAAGGTGATAGTGAACGACGACCTCGATACCGCCGCCACAGAATTGATACAGGTGGTAAAGGAATTCCTGCAGGCTTAGTAGCGCAGATCGCTCACCTTATATATACGCAGCACGGTACTGTTCTCCACTTTTATATCATATTCCACTCCGGGGTATTTGGTGTAGTCCTCCTTATGCAGCCTGAAGTTGGTGATGAAGTAGTTACAGCTATCCCTGTCGTATACTATTTTCAGTCTTGCTGCATCGGCAGGGTCCAGCAGCAGTATATTGTTCTCCAGCAGCAGAGTCATACCGCCCGAGCTTATGGCCACTACGCTGTCCAGCTTCTTATCGGCCAGGTATTGCATTCCCTTCCTGATGCCCGCACCCCAGTAGTCCAGCTCATAATTATTGCGCAGGTACTCGTTCTCATGCGATACCAGCGGGTTGAAATACACCTGCGAAAAATTCAGGTTCCGGGCCGTGAACCACCCTACGAACCCTATCTGCACTACACATGCCACAGCTATCAGCCTGGGGTACCACCCCTTGTATATGGTATACAGAAAATGTATGCCCAGCAACACGAACGCCGGGTATACGAAGTACAGGTGCCGCCAGTCGTCATATATCACCGAGTGAAGCACTATCACAGACAATACCGGCCCCCAGAAGCTCCCGAACAGCAGTAGCCGCCCACGTTCGGGGGTATTGTACAGATAACGCAGCGGGTTACGCGCAATACTGCCTATGAGAAGCAACATGCCCGCGCAGCCGCATACCAGCCACAGTAGCGGTGTAGTGATGCCGAACCATACCGGGAAATACGTCCATGGCAGTTTTTCACTGTCCAGGTACTCACCCATGAATAGCACTTGCGACTTCCAGGCATACCTCGTCATCAACTGGAACGACTCTACGAAGGTGCTCACCGGCGACCGCCACAGGTAGGGCCACGATATATATACCGCGAAGCAGAAGAACACCGACAGCAGCAGTATGTTGCGCAGCGTGGCCAGCATTATCCGCCTTTCCCTGCGGGCATGCCACACATCCAGCAGCAGGAAGAAAAAGATGATGCAGAACAGCGATACACCCATTATGCGTATGCTGGTAGCATACCCCAGCACCAGCCCCAGTATCACAAAGTACACACCCTTCTGCCGGGCAAAGGCCACATGTGCCGCCAGCAGCGACATGGCCATAAAGGCCAGGAAGGGCACATCCTTGCTATTGAAGAACGAATGCGCATATATGCGCGGCATGAACACCATGGCCAGGAAGGCAATGCACGATAGCGCCCTGCTGGCAGTAGTGCGCAGTGCTAGCAGCGCCACAGCCAATGCCCCCAGCAGGTACACCATGTGCGATACCAGGTGCCGCATATGGTATATCTCGGCAGGCACAGTGAGGCCCAGCGACTTTTCTATGATCACAAGAAAGAGCTCGAACGCAGCACCGTGGTTATCAGACTCCGTTTCAAAAAGCTCATTGCTGCCGTTGAATATATAGTTGTAGCTCAGCAACCCCGGTGCGCGCTGCAGTTGCTCGTCCCAGCTCATGCCATATTGCCGGTAGGTACACAGCGCCACGCATACTGCCACTACGAACAGCAACAGGACAGGGATATAAGGGTATAGGCGTTTCTTCATCTACAATGTCTTACCTGTACAAATCTAATGCATACGCACCGTTAAGCTTATGATAATTCATATAAAAAATGACCAATATCAGCTCAGGCCACGCAGCAGGTTTCGTATCTTTAGGCAAGTAAAACACCACACTATGTCATACATACTCGCTGCCACCGACAATTCCACTACATCTGCCAATGCGGTAACATATGCTGCCGCACTCGCCATGCGGCACCAGATGTCGCTGGTACTGTTGCATTCCTTCGTTTTCCCCGTAGCTACCAACGATATGCCAATGCCCGCATCGGTGGTGGAAGACACCCGGGCCGATGCCGAAAAGGCATTACGCGCCACCGTAGAAAAACTGGAAAGCAGCCATCCCGGCATACAAATAAGTGCCGAGGTGGCCTATGGCAACTTCCTCGATTCCATACACCACTATGCCGATACCCATGGTGCGCCATGGATGCTGGTAATGGGCAACAGCAATACACAGGAAGATTCCGCATGGTTCTTCAGTACGCTAAAGAACGCAAGCAAGGCTTTCCACTTCCCCGTGCTTGCCGTGCCCTTCGTGGCAACATATAAGGACGTGCAGAAGATATGCTATGCCGACGATATAGAGCAGAAAGAACATGCCCATGCACTGGATGCACTGCGCGATATAACACTGCGCTATGGGGCCGAGCTGCATGTGCTGAATGTACAGGAGGACGCCTCCCTGCACGACGAGGCATATGACGTCGGCGATCTCACCAAAGAGTTACTGGCCGATACCAACCCCAGCTACCACTATCGCCACATGGCCAATGTGAACGAGAGCATACACCTCTTCTGCCAGCACGAACAGATAGACTGGCTGGTACTCATGCCCGGCGAATATAGTTTCTTCGAAGGGCTCTTCCACAAGAGCCACACCAAAGCGCTGGCCCAGGCCATGGATATACCCATACTGCTCCTGCACTGATACCACTAAAGTAGTAAGGCGCTACACGCATTTTATCGCACCTTCGGTGCAGGTAAAATACCCCGGGCATATGAGAGCGTTCTTCACTGCTGCATTACTTTTTTCTGCCGCCACCACCGGTATCTGTCAAGATCTGGACACCACATACATACCTTACCGGCAGGGCAAACTATGGGGCTATTGTACCTCCGGCAAAAAGATCATCATCCCTCCGCAGTTCGATGAGGTGGATGTGTTCTACGGCCCGCTAACCACCGCCAAAAAAGACAGCCAGTACTGCATCATCAACAGGCATGGAGAGATACTGCATAAAAGCAGGAACTGGTGTACCACCCTGAATAATGGCGCTCACTACATAGCTACAGAGAATTCATATACAGAGCAGCTTTTCGGGCCGGACAAGCAGCCGCTCACAAAGGTCTGCAACAAGATAGGGTCGTTCAATAAATATGGCTATGCGCAAATAACTACCGGGTATAGCCAAATAGGTCTTATGGACCGTTCCTTCAAAGAGGTACTGGCTCCCGCCTATGGCAGCATAGAGTTCTTTACAGAGAATTTACTGAGGGTATACGAAAGCAAGACCTATACGTTCGGGCTGGTACAACTGTCATCCGGCAGGCAACTGGCCACCGGCTATGGCAGCATCTACGAGCCCCGCGAAGGGCTGATGATGGTGGCCCGAAACGGCGCATACGGCTTCATAGACATGATGGGCCGAGAGGTGATACCACTCATATACCACAAGGAAACGCCCAATGATGTGGGCCGCGATGAAAGATACAACGAGAGCACCTATGAGGACTTCCGTTACGATGGTTTCTACGAAGGTCTGGCAGTAGTGGTCAAAGACGACAAGGCAGGGTATATTGACAAGCAGGGCCGTACCATTATACCTTTTATATACGAGCGGGCCTTTGGTTTCCGCAACGATAGGGCATGGGTAAAGCAGAACGGCAAGTGGGGTATCATAGACAAAAAAGGCAATGTGGTAATACCCATCACGCACAATGCGCCCAATTACGTCTATGCCAAAGAACTGGAAGCATTGGATGGCTACCACGAGGGCCTTATAGCCATAGAAGAAGATACCCTATGGGGCTATGCCGATACGACCGGTAAAATGGTGATACCCGCAAGATACACACGCGCCATGCCCTTTCAGGATGGTAGGGCGGCCATATACAAGGGCGACCTGGTAGGCTTCATAGACCGTATGGGAAGAACCATCATACCGCCCAGGTACAAATGGGTAGAGGACGTGGGCTCATGGAACGGAATACCCTTCAACGATGGCCTCGCTATAGCCATGCACCCCGATGAGAAGTGGGTGGTCATAGACACTACCGGGAAACAGGTATTGCCCTACAAATTCTCCATCGGCTACAACATACATTTCGAGAAAGGCATAGCCTATGCCGCTGCAGATGATATCACCTATGTGTTCAACACCAAAGGAAAGGTGCTGTATACTTTTCCCAAGGGGCATTCGGTATTCTCCTACACCACCACCCTCTTCTTCGACCATACCGACCAATGCTACGTCAACATACGTACAGGCACTAAGTACTGCGACAGGTAGCTATCACAGTAGTGCCTTTGTCAGCGCCTGTTCGTCCCAGCCCAGCAGGTAGTTGCCATTGCCCAGGTCCCACACAGGCCGTTTCACTACAGATGTGTGCTGCATCATCAGTGCTATGGCTTTATTCTTGTCGTTCCAGCCTGCCTTCTCCTCCTCTCCCAGCTCACGAAAGGTAGTGCTGCGTGTGTTCACCAGCTTGTCTACGGCTATATGCTTCAGCCACTGCTCCAGCAGGGCTTTGTCCAGTCCTGTCTCCTTATAGTTATGAAATGTGTAGGGCACCTTGTGCGCATCCAGCCACTTCAGCGCCTTCTGCACCACATCGCAGTTCTTTATGCCGTATATGTTTATCATGCCCGCAAATATACTATAGCATACCTGTGCCACACCTTACTTATGCCCCGTTGGCGGCTGTATTCCGTGTAGCATCTGTGTTGCCGCATTTATACCCGCCTGTGCCTGCTGGTTGCCCGGCGATAGCTGCAGCGCCCTTTGGAAGGCCGCCAGCGCCTCTGCCGCCTTATGGTCGGTATAGTATGCTCCGCCCATGTTATACCACAGGTCGGCATTATTGGGATCTACTGCCAGGCCCTTTTTATATACTTCTATCGCCTCGGCATAGCGGCCCAGCTTGCCATACTGCTCCCAGCCCACACGCAGGTAGTGGTCGCATATCAGCTTGTACATGCCCGGCAGCGTGGGATATGTGGGGTACAGCTTCTTCACACTGTTCATGTTCTCCACCGCCTTGTCTATATCGCCCAGCTTATACCACGCTATACCGCGGTTCAGGTATGCCGCCACGAACCTCGGGTGTATGCCCAGCGTATGGTCCAGTATCTTTATCGCATCCTTCAGGTATTTTTCCTTGCCCTCGGGCGTCTTCTCAAAGTCGGCCAGCGTTATGTACGATGCTGCCACGTTCGCGTTCACCAGTACGCTGTTGGGCACTGTCTTTATATCGGTGCCAAAGAGGGTACTGTCGTTCTTCCATGCCTTGTTCCTGTCTATGGTCTTGAAGCTCATCAGGCCCACTACCACCACCAGTACAGAAGCTATGGCAGCATTCGCTGCCGATACCGATCCCAGCCGCTCTGCGCCCTTGCACAGCAGCCATGCCGCCGCTATCACAAAACCCACCGATGAATGGTATATCAGGCGTTCGCCCAGCGTAGCGCCTATATCGAATACCAGGTTGTTGATCATTAGCAGGTGCAGCATATAGAAGGCTATCGCAAAGCACAATATCTCCTTACCGCCCACGGTCACCTTCTGCTGCGATGCAGCCAACGAACGCTTGGGCAGGAATACGAACATGAGTATCAGCAGGCCCAGGTGTACCAGTATAGATAGTGATACCGACCAGTGCGAAAAGTCTTTATACGGTATCTGCGCATAAGAGTAGTCGGCCGATAGCGGGTGCGGGAACACCAGGAATTTCAGGTAATACAGCGACGATGATATCTCTGTAGCCAGTTTCTGTGGCCCTTCGGCGAACAGGTAGGGGTTGTTCAGCACTTCCTGCGCGGCGCTCTCTATCACCGGCGGCAGGCCCGAATACAACACGCTTACCACCGCTGCCGACAGCAGCAGGAAAGGCAGAAATGGCATCATCTTACTCCAGAACACACTTGTGTCGCTCTTATCTGTATTGGCCGGCTTCGCGAACAGGTAAAGCGCTCCCCCACCCAGCACTATGGCCAGCAGCCAGTAGCTCGATATAAGCGTTTTCGACGATTCCGCTATCGCTTCGTTCGTTGCCAGCTCGGGCGATATGGCCCTCAGCCTCACCACCAGGTACACGAATACCATAGTGAAGAAAGGCAGTATCGCCGTCAGGCTCCTGTATACCGAATAGCCCCTGAACACATACAGCGCCATCGGCAGCAGCGCCAGCACCGTTATGGCATATTCCTTCGACAGGAACGCAAGGAAATAGCTGAACAGCGCCACGGCCAGCAGCCACGGCTTGCGCTTGTTGTCCTCGTACTTGAATGCGAATATGAATGTCAGGCACATGAACAGCAGCGACATTATCTCGTCACGGCTCTTTACGTTTGCCACTACCTCGGTATGCACCGGGTGCGCCGTGAACAGCAGCGCGGCCACGAACGCTATGAGCGGGTAGCCCGAGAAAACGATATACCTCAGGAAGTACAGCAGCACCACCACCGACAGCATATACCACAGCACATTGAACACATGGCGCACCTGCATATTATGTATCAGTTGCTTCTGGTCGGGCCCCGAAACACCGTATGATATCTGCTTCTTCAGCACACTATCTACACCTTCTACCGGCACTGCCCCCAGGAATTGCTGCTCTACCGCGAACGATAATATCGATAACGGCCTGAAACGTCCACCCTTCAGCTGGTTGGTAGTGTTCAGTTGCCGGTAATAGCTCTGGTAGGCATCCTCGGTCATTATACCCTTCAGCCCCGCAAAGCCCTCCAGCACGAACTCGTTCTTCACTATCACTATACCATCATCATGCGCGAACTCATGCCTGAACGTATTGCAATAAATAACGAATGCCAGCAACGATAGGATGATGGCCTGCCCCTTGAAACCGAAGAACCAGAACCTGGGGTCCGATACCTTGTATTCCGGTGCTTTTTCTTTCGGCGTCTCTGCTATGGGCTTTTCCGGCTGCCGGGGCGCCGGGGCAGGGGTGGCTTGTTGTTTTTTGGCCATTTTATCTATATGATCCTCAAAAATAAAAATTTTGACCGTGTTCGGCACATTACATTATATACTGTCTCCCCCTTTACCCTCCCCCATAAGTTCCCGAACATTTTTTACATTTGCTGCCTGTAAAGAACACATTATGTCGGAATCTATAGATCAGATAGTAAGTGACGTATCGGCCAATATGAAAAAAGCCATTGCGCACCTCGAAAGCGAGCTCACCAAGATACGCGCCGGAAAGGCCACTCCCCAGGTGGTAGATGGCGTTTATGTAGACTATTACGGCAACCCTACCCCGCTGAACCAGGTGGCCAATGTTACCACCCCCGATGCCCGTACCATATCCATACAGCCATGGGAGCGCAATATGCTGGGCCCCATAGAAAAAGCCATCATAGCTTCCAACATAGGCCTTAATCCACAGAACGATGGCAATTTCATACGCCTCTTCCTGCCGCCGCTCACCGAAGAGCGCCGCAAAGAGCTGGTAAAACGTGTCATGGGCGAGGGCGAGCAGGCCAAGATAGCGGTGCGCAACCTGCGCCGCGATAGCATAGAGCAGGTAAAGAAACTACAGAAGGACGGCCTCAGCGAAGATGTGGCAAAAGACACGGAAGGCAGTATACAGGGCATTACCGACAAATATATAGCCCTCGTAGACCAGCACTGCAAAGACAAGGAAAAAGATATAATGACCGTATAATATCGGCCCATCGCGATAGATAGGCTCTTACAGGTCTTATTTGAATAATATCCAAAACACGGCTCTCTCCACCTCCTCCCCTTGGGGGAGGCCGGGAGTAGCTCCTGCACATGACCGAGCTTCAACAACGGATATACCTGCTGTTCTCCATACCCATCTATGCGGTACTAATACCCATAGAGATATTCCTCAGCAATTTCAGCCACCTGCGGTTCTATACCTGGAAGGAAACAGCCGTCAATATATACCTCAATCTCCTGAACGCAGGCATCGATATGCTGCTGCGGCTGGTGGTCGGTCTCACCTTCCTCACCTTCTTCTACCAGCATAGCCTACCCATACAGTGGCACCCTGTGGTATACTGGGTAGTACTGCTCCTGGGCGAAGACCTCCTCTTCTGGCTCGAACATTTTGTCGATCATCGCTGCCGCCTTTTCTGGGCCGTCCATGTCACCCACCATTCCTCTCAAGAGTACAATCTGTCCACCGGCTTCCGCTCTTCTGTCCTTATGCCGGTATACAAGTATCTCTACTTCATACCGCTGGCAGTGCTCGGCTTCCGCCCTGCCGATATCCTGTTCATGTTCTCCATCACGCAGATATATGGCATACTGGTACACACCCAGTACATCAAAAAGCTGCCCGCGTGGATAGAGTATATCTTCGTCACCCCATCGCACCACCGCGTGCATCACGCCAGCAACATACCCTATCTCGATAAGAACATGGGTATGGTCTTCATCATCTGGGACAGGCTCTTTGGCACCTTTGCGCCAGAGCTGCCCCACGAGAAGCCACACTATGGCATCACCAAGCCTATCGACACCCCCTATCATCCCCTGCATATCGTCACCCATGAATGGCAGGCCCTCGCCCGCGACCTCAGGCGTCCCATGCCCATCCTCACCAAAGTGCGCTACATGCTCAATCCTCCGGGCTGGAGCCACGACGGCAGCACCAAGACCTCTAAACAACTGCAGCAGGAGCTGGAAGCAAATAACAACAACTGACCTGTGTGGCGCCAGATACACCAACATCCCATCACCTCCCCTCGCGGGAGGCCGGGAAGGGCTTTTATTTGACATACGTCAAAAATGCCCTCATATACCCACCATAATATTGCATTACGAACATGCGAATATTATGAACCGACAACTGAAAATGTATCATTGGCTACCCCGCATCATATGCATGGCCGGCATAGCCTTCATCACCACCCTCTCGCTCGACTTTTATACTCCGAACCTGCCGCTCCCACAGCTCATCGGGTCTGCACTCCGGCACCTGTCCTTTTCTATAGCGCTCACCATACTACTGGCCGTGGCCTGGAAGTGGGAGCGCACCGGCGGTATCATATTACTGGCCGTGGGCCTGCTTTTAGCTCCCTTTGTCTATATACTGAATCATGGTCACAACCATTTCTCCATAGTGCAAAGCCTCCTTACAGTACTTATCGTCAACATGCCCTTTGTGCTGGCAGGGGCGCTCTTTTTGCTTAGTTATCACAAAAAACAGCAGGCCCATGCCATAGGCAATTACCAATGAGTTAATTAACATGCCCCTACGGAGTACTTCATTACCTGTATCCGGCTCACTATCATTACCTTTGCACCGCCCTGGCACAGGCGGCTCATAACGTCTCGTCTGTTCCTGCGGGAATATACCCGGGCCTAAATACTACTGACCACATGCTGCACAAGACCAAGATAATAGCTACCGTAGGCCCTGCCTGCAATACTCACGATAAACTACTGGCCCTTGTGAACGAGGGTGTCAATGTCTTCCGCCTCAATTTCTCTCATGGCACCCACGAGCAGCATGCCGAGGTCATAAGGCACATAAAGAGCATCAATAGCGAGTTCCCCTTCAACATAGCCATACTGGCCGACCTGCAAGGTCCCAAGCTGCGTGTAGGCACCATTCGCGATAATGCGCTGGAGCTGAAAAAGGGTCACCAGTTCTTCTTCACCAACGAGAAATGCCTGGGCACCGAAGAGCAGGTATACCTCTCCTACCCCGACCTCCACAACGATGTTCAGGTAGGCGAAAAGATACTGCTGGACGATGGCAAGATAGAGGTACTGGTAAAAGGCATAGACCACGAGGGCAAGCGTGTGCTGGTAGAGGTCACATCGGGCGGTATACTGTCGTCGAACAAGGGCATCAACCTGCCTGACACCAACATATCCCTGCCTTCGCTCTCAGAGAAAGACCTCAACGATCTGGACTTCATCATAGCACAGGGTATAGACTGGGTGGCGCTCTCCTTTGTGCGCAAGCCCGAAGATGTGGTGCAGCTGCGCCAGATAATACGAAGCAAGGACAGCAGTGCCAAGATAATATCGAAGATAGAGAAGCCCGAGGCCCTGAAACACCTGCGAGAGATAATACTGGCATCCGATGCTGTGATGGTAGCGCGTGGCGACCTGGGCGTAGAGCTGCCGCTGGAGCAGATACCCATGATACAGAAGAACATCGTGCGCAAATGCATACACCGCGCCAAGCCGGTGATAATAGCCACGCAGATGATGGAAAGCATGATAGACCGCCCACGCCCCAACCGCAGCGAGATAACCGATGTGGCCAATGCCGTGATGGAAGGCGCCGATGCCGTGATGCTTAGCGGCGAGACCGCTATGGGCCAGTACCCCGAGATGGTGGTACGCACCATGGTCAGCATCATCAACGAGGTAGAGAAAGAAGAGACCGTATACAACAAGAACCTCACACCGCAGCCCCACTCGCCATCCTTCCTCAGCGATGCGCTCTGCTACAATGCCTGCAAGATATCGGAAGACATAAAGGCCAATGCCCTCATCGGTATGACACAGTCGGGCTACACGGGTTTCATGCTGTCCAGCTTCAGGCCGCGCTCCCCGCTTTTCATCTTCACCAAGACACATACCCTCATCAACCAGCTAAGCCTTAGCTGGGGCGTGCAGGCATTCTATTACGACAAGGAAGAAAGCCTCGACGACATCATAGCCGACCAGCACAACATACTGAAAGAAAAAGGCCTCCTCAAGGCAGGCGATGTGGTGGTGAACACAGGCAGCGCGCCTGTGCGTGAGCATCTCTCCACCAATATGCTAAAGATAACCCGCATACTTTAGCGAGGGCCCAGTTCTACCACCTCGCACTGGCGCATATCCTTACCGTCTATCACGAACCGGATAAGGGTACGCACCTTGTGCCAGCCATGTTTGCCCGCTGCACCCGGGTTCATATGCAGGCACCTTAGCTTGTCGTCATACATCACCTTCAGTATGTGCGAGTGCCCGCTTATGAATAGCTGTGCAGGCCCGCTCGCAAGCGCTGCCTTCGCAGCGGCAGTATACCTGCCCGGGTAGCCTCCTATATGCATCATCAGCACTTCTACCCCCTCGCACACAAAGCGCAGTTGCTCCGGATAGGTGCTGCGTATATCGTAGCCGTCTATATTGCCGTATACACCGCGCAGCGGCCTGAAGGCCGCCAGCCTGTCGGCCACTGCAGCCGTACCGAAGTCGCCCGCATGCCATACCTCATCGCACTGTTCAAAGTGGCGGAACACGGCATCATCCAGGAAGTCGTGCGTGTCCGATATCAGGCCTATGCGCCTCATGCGGGTTGTTTGGTCTTACTCATTACGCGCTTGCGGTGCTGCTCGCCCCACTTGCCCAGCGATGCTATCACATCCTTCAGCGAGTCGGCATACGGCGTCAGCTCATACATCACCGATACGGGAGTAGAGTCATACACGGTACGTTTCACAAGGTATTGCATCTCCAGCTCGCGCAGCTCTTTCGATAGCATCTTGGGTGTTATCCCTATCTGCCTGTGCAGTTCCTTGAACCGGTAGTTCCCGAACGAGAGCGCCATGATGATGGGTATCTTCCATTTACCGCTCAGCACATCCAGCGCATCGCGCACCGGCAGCAGTTTTCCCGAACATTCTTTGGGGTCGTGGCAATCTATTTCACCTTTCATATCTCTATACTGTTGTATGTAACTATACCAAAGGAAACCAGTATACAGTTGTATAGTGGTATACTTTGTATAGCAAATATACAGGAGTTTTGCCAAAAAATGAACAAAATGAAAAAGAACAAGATCATTTTCTGGACACTCACCGGCCTGATGGCAGGCCTCATGACCATGAGCGCATCCATGTACTTCACCATGGCCCCGCAGATAACCTCGGGCTTCAAGACCCTGGGCTATCCCGTATATTTCATTTACCTGCTGGGTACTGCCAAGATACTTGCGGCCATAGGGCTGCTGCAGCCATTCTCGCCACGCCTGCGCGAGTGGGCCTATGCAGGTCTCACATTCACCTTGCTGGGCGCGGCCATATCGCACATGGCCACTGCTACGCCCTTTATAGGGCCACTCATATTCCTGGGCATACTCGCCCTGTCCTGGGTGTTCAACAACAAGCTGAAAAAAGCCACGGCCTAACATCTGCTTATGCCATGTACTTTTGTACAGCATATGGCTACCTACTACGACATACATACGCACAACACCGCTGCTCGTACAGGTACGCTCAGTATAGTGGCCCTGTATGAGCAGTTCTCATCTGCCTATGGCTACCCTGCGTGCAGCATAGGGCTGCACCCATGGTACCTGCAAGACCATGAGGCCGGTATGAGGGAATTAGAGCAGTATGCCTCATCGCCCAATGTACTGGCCATAGGCGAATGTGGTATGGATAAGGTATGCGATACCGACCTGCAGTTACAGGCGCGTGTATTCGAGCAACAGGTGGCACTGGCACAGCGCATAGGCAAACCATTGGTGATACACTGCGTACGCGCATACGATGAAGTATTGGCTATACTGTCCCGGGAACGCGTCACGGTCCCTGTCATCTTCCATGGGTTCAATAAAAAGAAGAGTATAGCTGATATACTCGTGAGCAAAGGCTATTACCTATCCTTCGGCTCTGCCCTGCTAAAGGAGGGCACGCCTGCAATAGAGGTCTTGCGGGAGATACCTGCCGAAAAATTCTTCCTGGAGACCGATAGCTCCGGCCTATCTATAGCAGATATATACGCAAAGGCCACAGAAATAAGGAAAACCACCGAAGATGCCATTATTTTGCAGCTAACGGAAAATTTCAAGACCGTGTTCAACAGATGATGACCGATACCAAATGGCTTTCGCGTACAGAACTACTGATAGGTAAGGAAAAGCTGAACAGGCTCATGGGCGCACATGTACTGGTGGTAGGCATGGGTGGTGTTGGCTCTTTTGCGGCCGAATTCATATGCCGCTCGGGCATAGGAGAAATGACCATCATAGATGGCGATGTGGTAGACCCCAGCAACCGCAACCGCCAGTTGCCGGCACTGGCCACTACCCATGGTATGAGCAAGGCCGAGCTGATGGGCGAACGCCTGCTGCAGATAAACCCTGAGCTACGGCTGAACGTGATAAAAGAGTTCGTGCGGCCCGAACGTGTAGAGGATATGCTCTCTGGCAGGCCGCACTATGTGGTAGATGCCATAGATAGCATCACACCAAAGCTCACGTTCATAAAGGCGGCACACAGCGCCGGGCTGCGTATAGTGAGCTCTATGGGCGCAGGCGCCAAGCTGGACCCCACCCGCCTGCAGGTGACAGATATTTCCAAGACCTACAATTGCCCCTTTGCGCAGCAGATACGCAAACAGCTGCGCGACTATGGCATACGCAAAGGCATAAAGGTGGTGTTCTCGCCCGAAGAACCTATAAAAGAGTCGCTGATGCTTACAGATGGCTCCAACTTCAAGAAGTCGGCATATGGCACTATCTCCTATTTGCCTGCCACTTTCGGTGCCGTATTATCCTCGGTCGTCATTCGCGATCTCATGGAGGGCACACCCACATCAGCATAAAACCTCGGACTACCTTGCAGATCTGAGATCGTGAAAAATACGGTCAGAGCCCATCACCTTCCCTTGGGGGAGGCTGGGAGGGGCTATAAAGGGAGCGGGTCATTTCATATGAAATGACCCGCTCCCTTTATGTGTATATCTTAAGATCAGTAAGTAAGTGTCAGCTGGTATACATGCACACCTATATTCAGTTGTGCAGCATCGTCGCAGCTACCGGAGCCATAGTTCAGCACACGGTTGCCGGTATAGCCGGTCACATTCACCACACCCGACTGTGCGAAGTTGCACGATGTAGTGAACTGCAGCGGGGTAGCTATGTTGAAATTGAACACATGCCCGTTTGGACGTGTAAGCGTGGCCATACCCGATATGGAATAGAAATCATCGCCACGGTCGTTGGTGGTAGCGCCGCCTACCCACCTGCGCAGCAGGTTGCCCGACCATACTATGTACTGGCTCTTCAGCGGATCGGGACTCATGTTCAACGAGTCGTTCACCTGTATCTTATAGTACCAGTTGCCGGTCACTGTAGTATCTACGCGCGTGGTCTTCACCCAGCCGGTCATCTGGTTGCCGTCCAGGTAGTAATTGTTGTATGTTATGGTATGTACCTGGTTGGTATCCAGGTATCTGCCATTATAGCGCACTATTATAGAGCCACGGCGTTTGCGGCCATCAGCACATTCGCAGTCCACATCGCCGAACCTCACTATGAGCGTATGCGGCGTATTGATGGTATCTACCGCTACCGTAGCGCAGGTGCTGGTAGACTTGCGTATATACTCGGCATTGTACAGTATACCTGCCTGGTCGGCAAGCGATATCACGTCATTGTTGGCAAATTCTATCCTCGATGCATCAGAGGCATACCCTATCCTGTCATCATCATTGGCAAGATAATTATCGTCATTAGTGTTCCTCTTGCCGCAAGAAGAGAACAACAGTGCAGACAAAGCGAACAATGAGAGATATTTACTGAATTTCATGCAATGCATAAGTGCCATATTTAGTGTTGTGCCTTCTCAGGTTAGTTAAATGAATACCAAATTTCACGCTAATATACACGATAGTGACAGATATTGCATAAAAACCGCCCAATTATCGGCTATTTTTGCAGAAACTACATCGCCGAACACACCGATCGCATTTGCATATCCATTCCTTTTTGCGGGCAGGGCTATTCAGCAGGCACTCCATTTAAGCCCAAAGGTTGGCTGTGGCAAGATATTTGTGTATATTTCGGATAAATTCAAAGACCGTATGAGGAGGTTTTTATTAGCAATTTTATTATTCGTGCCGTTCTCGGGGCTTCTCGCCCAGGAGACCGACAGCCTCTTCGCAGTGAAAAAAGAAGGGAACTGGGAAATAAAATACACCGTAAAGGCCCGGGAGAACGCCCGCATGCTTTCAAAGCGTTTCTATGTACCCGAGGGCCAAATGGAATATGCCAATGATGAAGGCACAATGAAAAAGCTTACCGAGGGCGCCACAGTATACATACCCGTGCTGAAGGAGAACTACTATGTGACCAGACCCGGCAAATTCAGCGGCAAGCATACCCGCGAACTATATTACAGGGCCAATTCCAAAGACGAGATAGCCGTACTGAGCAATTCCTGCGGTGTCACCAAGACCGAGTTCCGCGATTGGAACGCCCTGAAAGGCAATACCCTGAAGGCCGGACAGATACTCTTCATAGGCTGGGTACGCATGGTAGTGAAAGACTCTACCGAGCCTGCTACCCTTGCTGCCTACCCTGCCCCACCCAAAAAGGTGGTGGTAGATACCAGCAACACTCCTCCCGTACCCGGTGGCCTGGATAGTATATATAACCGCCAGACCAATAACGGCCTGAACGTACTCACCGAAAAGGGCACAGCGGCCTTCTTCGAAAAACCGGGCAAGAACACTATGTACTATGCCTTCCACAACGAGGCGGCCAGGGGCAGCATCATAAAAGTGTACAATCCCGGTACAGGCAAGAGCACCTATGTAAAGGTACTGGGCCCTCTGCCCGATACCAAGCTGTATGCCAACTGCATCATAGGCATCAGCGAGGGCGCTAAAGAGGCGCTGGGTATCAACAACGATACCAAGGCATGGTGCGAACTATCCTATGCCGCCGACTAATAGGTGCCGGCTACCGATCTGGCACCATTATTGTACTTTTTATAAAAAAATATATCCTTTCCTCTTCCTATGAAGGTGCTGGTAATAAGATTTTCATCCATAGGCGATATCGTGCTCACCACACCCGTGCTGCGATGCCTGAAGGAGCAGCTGGCACATGCCGAGGTGCATTATCTTACCAAGCTCACCTTCAGCCCCATACTCATGCACAACCCACACATAGACAAGCTGTGGTACCTGCATTCCGACCTGGCGCCTGTAATAGAGGAATTGAAAAAAGAAAAGTTCGACTGCATCATAGACCTGCACCACAACCTGCGCACCATGCAGGTAAAACGTGCGCTGAAGGTGAAGAAATGCTACTCGTTCCCCAAGCTGAACATACAGAAATGGCTCCTTACCAACCTGAAGATAGACCTGATGCCCGATAAAAGCATTGTGGACAGGTATATGGAAACAGTAAAGCCGCTGCGTGTGGCCAACGATGGCAAGGGACTCGATCACTTTCTGCCGCCACAGAAACAACTGGGCAACAAAGATATACCCATGAGCCACTGGGGCGGCTATGTGGGCTGCGTGATAGGTGGCTCTATGAATACCAAAAAGCTGCCTGTGGACAAATGGAAGGAGTTCTGCAGGCTATCGCCATACCCTATAATGCTGCTGGGCGGCCCCGAAGATATGTATGAGGGTGGCAAAATAGCCGAGATGGACCCCGTGAAGATCTACAACTCCTGCGGCAAGTTCAACCTCAGCGAATCGGCCGAACTGGTGAAGATGGCCCGTGTAGTGGTAAGCAACGATACAGGCCTCATGCATATAGCTGCCGCATACAAAAAACCTATCATATCCCTTTGGGGCAATACTTCGCCCGAAATGGGTATGTTCCCCTATTATGGCCACAACAACCTGAAAGAGCGCATAGCGCCCGAGCTGACCATAATGGAAAATAAGGCCCTGCGCTGCCACCCCTGCAGCAAGATAGGCTACGATAAATGTCCGAAAGGCCATTTCAAGTGCATGAACGAGCTGGATATGACCCAGGTGGCCGATCGTGTCCGGTCGTCATGGAACGCTACAGCAAAGAAACTGGTCTTTTAGCCGGCAATGTGCGTAAGATGTGTGTGTGACCACAAAATTAAAACAGGCGTTCTCCATTAGTTGTTAATTTAGAGCGCGAAAAACAGAACCGTATTGAAGATACTCTTCCTAGCCAACCGTGTGCCTTATCCCCCTTACCGGGGCGATAAGCTGAAGATATACAACCTTGCCAAGAGGTTGTGTAGCAGGCACGAGTTGCACCTGCTCACATTCGCGCAGACGGAGGACGACCTTTCCTATACCGCCGAGCTGGAAAAGCTCTTCAAAAAAGTACACATCATTTACCTGCCCAAGTGGCGCTCTATACTCAACTGCGTATCGGGCCTGTGGAGCGATGTGCCGCTGCAACTGCTCTATTTCCACTCTGCAGAGCTGCAGCAGAAGCTCAACGAGATGATAAGCGAGCACAGGTACGATGCCGTGCATGTGCAGCACCTGCGCATGTCGCCATACCTGGCCGCCCGCAAGGATATACCGCGCATACTCGATCTGCCCGATGCGTTCTCGCTCTATTGGGAGCGCCGCAAGAATGTAAAGCGCAGCCTTGCCGTCACCCTCTTCGAGAACATGGAGCAGAAACGTGTACTGAAGTACGAAAAAGTGCTGAAGGACTACGATATGTCGCTGGTATGCTCTGCCGAAGACCTGGAATACCTGGAACATCACCACCATACAGGCAACCTGCGCCTGCTGCCCAATGGTGTGGATATGACCACGTTCTCTCCCCGCCACCACGACTATGCGCAGAACGATACACTGCTTTTCACCGGCAATATGGACTATGAGCCCAATGTAGATGCCGTCATATATTTCACCCACTCCGTACTACCCCTCATACGCCGGAAACACCCGCATGTGAAGCTCATCATAGCCGGGCAGCGCCCGGTACCCAAAGTGCAGGAACTGGCCAATGATCATGTGCAAGTGACAGGCTTTGTGAAAGACCTTGCCGATACCTACAATGCGGCATCGGTGGTAGTGGCGCCACTGCGCTTTGGCGCCGGTACGCAGAACAAGGTACTGGAGGCTATGGCCATGGGTATACCTGTGGTATGCTCTAACATAGGCTTTGCAGGGCTGGGCATAAAGAGTGGCGAAGGCGCTATAATGCAGACAGATACTGCTGCGTTCGCAGATACCGTGATACAACTGCTGTCGTCAGAAGAGATGCGCCGCAAGACAGGTCAGGCAGGCGCAGAGGTCATAAGGACCCGCTTCGACTGGGATATCATAGCCGGCACACTAGAGCGCTACCTGCAAGAGGTAGCCGCCCGCAAGTGATCATTTTCTTTCTTGTTTATTTTCCTTCTATTACCAGCTTTTGTACATACCTGCTGCCATTGGCGTGCAGCACCACTGTGTATATACCGCCCGGCAGGGCCGCAGTGCTTACTGCATGGGTAGCAGGTGCAGCGGCCATGTGTTGCGAGGCTACTACCCTGCCTGTCATATCGCATATGGTCACATCAGCAGCGTCTTTTATTCCATATACTGCCAGGTATACTTCGCTCTGTGCGGGGTTGGGATATATAGAGAAACCGGAAACTGGCACCACTGCGGCCACACCACCCGGTTCGTTGGTCAGCTTGCGTATCACATGGTTGCCCTGGTCTACTATGTATATACGGCCCCAGCCATCTACGAATACCGCCTTTGGCGAATTGAGCTTTGCATTCACGGCCAGGCCGCCATCACCTGCATAACCATTGGTAGAGGTACCGGCCACATTGCTGATGATGCCCGCGCCATTCACCATGCGCACATTATTATTGCCCTGGTCGGTAAGGTACAGGTTACCCGTTACATCCAGCGACACACTGGAAGGATACCTGAGAGAAGCTGCCGTCGCAGGGCCGCCATTGCCGCTATTGCCGGCAGCACCTGTACCCACTATGGTAGCTATAGTGCCCGTAGAGGCCGTTACCTTACGGATGCGGTTATTAAAAAGGTCTGCTACATATATATTGCCTGCTGCATCTACAGCTATACCTGCCGGGGTAGAAAGCTGGGCATTGGTGGCAGCACCGCCGTCGCCGCTATTGCCCTGTATGCCGGTACCGGCCACAGTGCTCATTATGCGGTCGCCCGCGCTCACCTTGCGTATCACATGGTTGCCCGCCTCCGATATGTACATATTGCCCACTGCATCTATAGCTATGCTCTGCGGCAGTTTCAAAGATCCCAGGTGTGCGGTATCGCCATCGCCGGCATAGCCTGCTATACCATTGCCTGCATAGTTCTTTATGAAGCCCGATACATTCACTACCCGCACCAGGTGGTTGCCGTTATCTGCTATGTATACATTACCCGCAGCATCGGTGGCTATAGCCACAGGGCTGTTCAGTTTTGCCAGCGTTGCTGCGCCGCCATTACCGCTATAGCCGCTTACCCCCGTACCTGCAAAAGTGCTTATGATACCGGTCGCATCTATCTTTCGCACTACATTGTTGCCCGCATCGGCTATGTATATGTTACCGGCGCCATCTACTGCCATTCCGGCCGGTGTGTTCAGCCTGGCCATAGCAGCAGGGCCGCCATCGCCTGCATAGCCCTGCCCTGTGCCGGTAAAAGTGGTGATGTATTGCGCACCTGCCGGTGATACACGAACGAGGGCGATAAGTACCAGAAAGAGTATAGAGTAGCGTTTCTTATTCATAAGCAAGACAGTAGAGATCTGAACCATAAAGATATATATATTGTTTCAAAACAAAAGGCAGACCGGAAGAACGGCCTGCCTTTTTTATACGCTATAGCAGCGCTATCATTTACTTTCCATTCTTATAGTGGTGGGTATGCTCCTTTTACCCGATGCCGCTACCACTATACTTTTGAAAACTATATTGCCTCCATCAGGTACAGTAAAATCTATGGGAGCAGAATATACCAGGTCGTTCTCTGTAGGCTCTGCACCGTCTATGGTATAATGGATCTTAGCCCCCTCTACCGATGGCTGCAGCTCTATCCTGAACTTGTCGCCGCTCATCACCGTATCGGTAGCGCCTATGGCCACAGGTACGCGGTAGTTATACCCGGCCTTGTCTATCATGGCCAGGTGGTGTGGCAGGCGCTGCTCTGCAAAGTTCCTGTAGTCCCTTATCTGCACCGGTGTCCAGTTCACCTCGCTCATGGCCATCATACGCGGCAGCAGCATATACTCGGCCTTGCCCGGTGTAGCTATGTATTCTGTCCACAGGTTGGCTTGTACGCCCAGTACATGCTTTTGTTGCTCCTTGTTCAGCACCTCGGGCACGGGGTTGTAGTTATAGGTCTTTTCCAGTGGTGCGAAACCGCCTATGCTCAGTGGTTCCATGGCCGACTTGCTCTGCGCATGATCGAAGTACATGCCACCGCTGCCGGGTGTCATTATCACATCATGGCCCAATTGCGATGCGGCTATACCACCCTTGTCTCCGCGCCAGCTCATCACTACAGCGCCGGGCGCCAGGCCGCCTTCCAGTATCTCGTCCCAGCCTATTATCTCGCGGCCCTGCGAGTGTACATACTTGGCCAGCTTAGCTATGAAGTAGCTCTGCAGCCCTTCTTCGTTCATCAGCTTCTGCTCGGCTATCAGGTCGCGGCAGAACTGCGAACGCTTCCATGCTACCTTGTTGCACTCATCGCCGCCTATGTGTATGTACTTCGAGGGGAACATATCCATCACCTCGTTCAGTACATCGTACAGCACCTTGAAGGTCTCTTCGGTAGGGCATAGGAAATCGTCATAAGAGCCCCACTTCTCACCTACTTTATAGGTCTTTGCAGGGTCGCAGCTCAGTTCGGGGTAGGCTGCCAGCATGGCCAGCGTATGGGCGGGCATGTCTATCTCGGGCACTACGTTTATATACCTGGCGCTGGCATAGCTCACTATCTCGTTCACCTGCTCCTGTGTATAGAAACCACCATGGGGCATATTGTCGAACACGCCTGTGGCCGTAGGCCCCGATTCGCGGCCTACGCGTGTCTGCGCACGCTTGCTGCCTACTTCTGTCAGCTTGGGGTATTTCTTTATCTCCACACGCCAGCCCTGGTCGTCCGACAGATGCCAGTGAAAATTGTTCAGCTTGTACATGGCCATCAGGTCTATGTACTTCTTTATAAAGTCCACATCAAAGAAATGGCGCGACACATCCAGGTGCATGCCCCTGTAGCCAAAACGCGGAAAGTCCCTTATAGCAGCACATGGTATGGTAGCGTATCCCTGCGAGCCGGGCTTTATCATCTGCATCAGGGTCTGTATGCCGTAGAACATGCCTGCACCATGGCCCTTTATCTCCACGCCATCTTCGGTTATGCGTAGTTCATAACCCTCGGGGCGTATATCATCGGTAAAGGTCATGTTCAGTATCACCGTATTCTTCAGCGACATCTTTTTCTTGTCCACCGTCTGCATATCGGTCATGGCTGTGGCCAGGCCCATCTTGCGCATATAGTCGGCAAAGAACTTTACTGCCTTGTGGTTGGGCGAGTCTACCAGCACTATCGTCTCCGGTGTGAACTTGAATTCACCCTTACCTTTCGTCACCGATACGGGCGCAGGTATTATACCCATATTAGGGTCGCTTTTCTGTGCAAATACCCCCATGGGCATTGCCAGCATTGCTATCAGTATCGCTTTTTTCATCGTTCTGTTTTTTTTAGATAGGCACCCGGGTATACTTCATATGGTGGTGAAATATAGTCAATTATCAACAAAGCAGGCCAATTGCCTGCAATGTGTTACATATCTGCGATGCCCATGCGGCTATCTGCAGCTATTTATTGAAGATCATCCTGTATTCGGTCGATATCTTTCCTCTCGATATGTCGTCCAGCTTCTTCTTCAGCAGCCTTTTCTTCAGCGGCGACAGGTAATCTATGAACAGTTTACCTTCTATATGGTCGTACTCGTGCTGTATCACACGCGCTGTGATGCCATGGAATTCCGCCTCATGCTCCCGGAACTGTTCGTCCAGGTACTTTATGCGTATGTTGCTGTTGCGCTGTATATCCTCGCGCACTTTGGGTATGCTCAGGCAGCCTTCATTGTAGGGCCACATCTTGCCGGTCTCTTCCAGCATCTGCGCATTTATGAATACCTGCTTTATGGCCTTCTCATTAGGGTACTTTGCCTTGTCCTCATCGTCAAAATCCTTCACTATCTGGTCTGTGTCCACTATAAAGAGACGAATGGGCTTGTTTATCTGCGGGGCGGCAAGGCCTACACCATTGCTGTTGTAGAGCGTGTCCCACATATCGGCTATCAGTTTTTCCAGGCCGGGGTAGGCAGGCGTTATGTCCTCACCTACTTTACGCAATACAGGGCTACCATAGGCCACTACGGGTAATATCATCTATTTTTTCTTGTAATGAGGGGCAAAGTTACGGTTTTGCGCTGTAAGTGGCGCTGCTGGCCGGTATGGCCTTGGAGAAGGGGAAAGAAGCAGCAGAGGGGATATTGGGGGTTAGGTATCCTGTACGGGCCAAAGTATGGTCCCGTCGGCAGGGCGGCAGTGTGGGGGTGCGCCTGTCAGTTCACTATCTTATCGGCGCAGCAACTGCTGGCAAAGGCGTCGGGCTTTGCCTTAAAGGCATAACCCATGCCCAGTATATAGCCCATGGCCTCGCGCAGGGCCTCATTGCTTTTGAACTGGGGATTGGTGTTGATATCGGCATGTACCTCCATGTCCACATCATATTTGTTGAACAGGTCGCATAGCTCATAGGCTATCTCTATGCTCTTGGCCACCTCCAGCAGCATACGTTCTTTTATGCTGTACTGCTGCGTGGTCTTCTCATGGCTCAGGAACATGAAGCCGCCATGCTTCTCGCGCAGGAACACGATGACCGTAGCGAATTCCGTTTCTGCACCATGTACCTGCGAATCTGTACCGATACATACCTTTAGCTTGTAGCCCGCGCCTGTCTCTCTCAATATCGCCTCCTCTACTGCCGATTTTACGGGCATCCGTAGCGGTTCCCCGCTGAATTTTCTCCAAAGCATTTCATGCTGGTTTTAGTTATACTAAAGTTACCAACAATAATATTGCCAAAATATTATCTGCATTTTATGGCAATATGAAATACACACTTTATTAACATACCTAATGTGGGATATGCACACAAAAAGAGGGAATATCTACCGATACTCCCTCTTGCGCACACTTTATGCAATTTTGTTGTTATTTGTTCACCGATAGCAATGCCTGCCATGCCCTGGCGGCATCTCCCGCATCCAGCAGCCCTTTGGCATACCTGTGCAGGCCTTCCACACGGGCTGCCTCATCGTTCTTGTACATATCGTTCAGCGAGTTTATCCGCTTGTCGTTCAGCTGCTCTTGCGCAGGTATGGCCGTGCTATTGCCTAGTATGCCCAGGTCGTTACCTGTCAGTACCTTGCTGTTGCGCACATGTTCCGGCAGCGCATCTATGCCTATACCCAGCGCGGTATTGGGCTTTGCCACATCAAAAACGGCATTGCCCGATGCCCTGCAATAGTGGTCGCCTCCCATACGCGCCACCAGGTCTATCTTGTGTGGGTCTATATTGCCCTCGGCATTCAGTACGCTGTCGTCCACATGCATGCACAGCACCTCGCATATCACCAGGTTACCGGCTCCGCCCTCGGTGCCGGTAGGGGTCACACTCAGCACCCGGCACTCCAGTTGCACCGGCGACTCCTTTACCCTGAAGGGGCGCACTATCTGTGAGGGTATGGCCGTGAAGCCTGCCTTTTCAAATTCGTTCACTCCCCTGGGGTACTCGCAACTGGCCAGGTTGGTCTGCTGCACCATGCTGTAGTTCACTACGTTTATCACCACTTCCTCGGTCACCATTATGTTCTCCAGCGTATGCTTTATGGTATTGTCGCGCACGCGGCGGGCCGGCGAGAAGATGAGTATGGGCGGCTTGGCGCCAAAAACGTTAAAAAAGCTGAACGGAGAAAGGTTGGGAGTACCGTCGGCATCTATGGTGCTGGCAAAACAAATGGGCCTTGGGGCCACTGCGCCCAGCAGTAGGCTATGCAGTCGTGCGGTCTTCACTTCTCCCGGTATCACTATCATGGTATATACTGTTTTTATTGTGCCCACGCTATGCGGGAACGTAAATATAGTGCATAACTCATTGATGCGCATGGCAACACGCTACCGCATTCTACATAAAAGCAAAAGACCATACAAAACACTATTTTGATCGATAGTTATTCTTTAATGCGCACACACACATTTATTTCTATCGTACCCATACTTTTTCTACTTTTTTACCGTCTTTTACTACGAAATACATTAAATTTACTTTTTAAGAATAACACCTCTAAATGAAGAAGCATTATACACTTTTATATTGCTTGCTTGCTGTTCTGTTACCTTCTGCCTGGGCTCAATCCGTTCCGCCTACGGAATTCATTGAGAACAGGGGCCAGTGGGGAGAGTGGATAAAGTATAAAGCAAAGACCATAGCCGGCGAAATGGACCTGGAAAAAGATGGGTTCAGGTGTATACTTGCCGATCCTACCAATACCGAAAGGCTCGATTCTTTCCACCACGGACAGCTGACGGAGAACCCGCTGCTGAAGTTCCATGTATACAAAATGACGCTGGAAGGCGCCAGCGAAGGTGTGACCATAAAAGGCAACAAACAACAGACCAATTACTACAACTACTACCTGGGCAATGACCCCAAACGCTGGAAAGGTGGCATACATCCCTACCTCTCTCTTGAGTACAATGGTATTTACCGCAATATAGACATGCATGTCTCCTCCGAAGGCACTGCACTGGTATACGAGTTCTTCGTGATGCCGGGCGGCGATGCCTCGCAGATAAAGATCCGCTTCGACGGGCAGGACAAGATATCGGTGAATAAAAAGGGTACCCTTGTCATCAATACATCAGTTGGTACCGTGAGCGAGACCAAGCCCTATGTATACCAGTATATAAATAACAACAAGGTAGAAGTAGCCTGCAACTTCCACCTGGAGGGCAATATCCTCACCTTCGATATACCCAATGGCTACGATCATAACGCTACCCTTATCATAGACCCCGTTACCTACTGGGCATCCTTTACGGGCTCTACTGCCGATAACTGGGGCTTTACCGCCACATACGACAATGTGGGCAACTTCTACATGGGTGGTATCGTCAACTGCCTTGCTGCGGCAGGCGGGGGTTCATTCCCCGTTGATCCCGGTGCCTACCAGACCACATGGGGCGGCGGCCAGGGCGCCAGCGGCATACAGTTCGGTTCCGATATAGCTATCATGAAACTGACCCCCGATGGCAGTTCGCGCATATATGCCACCTACCTGGGCGGCGCCAATAACGAGCGCCCGCACAGCCTTGTGGTAGACAATGCAGGCAACCTGGTGATAGCAGGGCGCACACTCTCGCCCAACTTCCCGGTGACAGCGAGCGCCGTACAATCGGCAAAAGCGGGCGGATGGGACATCATAGTATCGAAACTGAGCGCCTCGGGCTCTGCTCTTATGGCGTCTACCTTTATGGGCGGTACCGGCGATGATGGCGTTAACTTCGACTCTACAGAATACTATTACGGCCACCTTAAGTACAACTACGGCGATGATGCCCGCAGCGAAGTGCTTACAGACAACCTCGGCAACATCTACGTTACCAGCAGTACCTCTTCTGCCAATTTCCCCGTTACATCTACGGCCATAGCCAGCACACTTGCCGGCATGCAGGATGGTGTGGTGTTCAAGCTGAATGCGTCTATGACCTCGCTTTTGTGGAGCACCTACCTCAGTGGTACGCTCGATGAGGCGGGTTATGTGCTGGGCTTCAACCCCTCACAGACCTCGGTATATGTGGGCGGCGGCACCAGCAGCACCAACTTCCCGGTAGGCCCCGGCGGCTGGCGCACTACCTACCAGGGCGACTCTGCCGATGGTTACATCCTCAAGTTCAGGAACAGCCCGCCCTACAATGTGCAGCGTGGCACCTATGTAGGCACTGCCAACTTCGACCAGGTATATGGCATACAGGTAGACCACAATGGCAATGTATATGCTATGGGCCAGTCGCTGGGCGGCACCTTCCCCACTACGGCAGGTGTGCATATGAATCCCAATTCCAGCCAGTTCATCGTCAAATTCGATAGCAATCTCACTACCAACCTCGTTTCTACCATCTTCGGTTCCGGCGATCCGTTGCATACCAATATATCGCCTGTCGCCTTCCTGGTAGATACCTGCGAAAATGTCTATGTATCGGGCTGGGGTGGCAATATCATGGGCGTCAGTTCGCTGGCCCATACCGGTACTACCACCGGCATGGAGACCTTCGCACCTCCGGGGGACGTCCCCATTCAAACCACTACCGATGGTTTCGATTTCTATTTCGTTGTCTTTGCCCCCGGGCTTACAGACCTGCGCTATGCCACATTCTACGGCCGCGTAGGTACAGGCGGCCTGGGCGAGCATGTGGATGGCGGTACCAGCCGCTTCGACAAAGCAGGCGTCATATACCAGGGCATATGCTCTAACTGTGGTGGCACCGCCGGGCCACCCTTCCCCACCACACCGGGCGTATGGGCCACTACTATGCCCAGCCCCAACTGCAACCAGGCCGGCCTGAAGATAGCCTTCAATATAGGCCCTGTAGATGTGAACATAACCGCCGGGCCCAGCACCAGCGGCTGCGCACCTCTTACCGTCAACTTCTTCAATGCCACCACCAACGGTCTCTCGTTCATATGGAACTTTGGCGATGGCAGCCCTACCGTCACTACTTATGCACCCTCGCATACCTTCACTACTGCAGGCACGTTCACGGTCACGCTCACATCTACCAATGCCAATGCCTGCTTCAAAACGGAAGACACGGCCTACCTGGTGATACATGTGGACACCAACAAAATAGTGCCCGATTTCACCTATACCGTTACCGATAGCTGCGGGCCGTTCATAGCCTCGTTCACCAATACCTCTACTACAAACATTCCCACCGGCGCACCTACCTATGAGTGGTCGTTCGGCGATGGCGGTACGTTCTCGGGTTTTGCCCCGCCGCCGCACAACTACACCGATACCGGCTGGTATACCGTAAGGCTGGTGATGGCCCATCCCGATGCCTGCAAGAGCCCCGATACGGTAGAAAAACGGATACACATCTACTACCAGCTCGTTTCTGCCAACTTCAGCATACCCGATTCGGTATGCTATGGCGCTGTAGTGCCCATAACCGGTGGCCCTGTGAATGCCACCAACGTACTGTGGACATATGGCGATGGCAAGACCTCTACTGTCACAGTACCTACACATGCCTATACCGCAGCAGGCACCTATACCGTTACCCTGGTGGCACAGAACCCCGGCGCATGCAATGGCTCCGATACCATACAGCATGTTATCAAGATATTACCCGCGCCGATAGCCAACTTCAGCTTTATACCCATAAAGCCCGAGGCGAACATACCCACCAAATTCACCAACAAGTCTATAAATGCCGTAAGGTACGAATGGGCCTTTGGCGATGATACCTACAGCACCGAAGAGCACCCTACGCACCAGTATACCCGTACAGGTTCGTTCAAGGCATGCCTTACGGCATACAATACCAGCAGCTGCCCTTCTATAGCCTGTAAGGATGTACCTGCAGAGGTACTGCCGCTCATAGGCCTGCCCACAGGCTTCAGCCCCAATGGCGATGGCAAGAACGACATACTGTATGTGCATGGCGCGGCCATAAAGAACATGAACCTGAAGATATACAATCGCTGGGGCCAGCTTATCTTCGAATCGAATAGCCTGGATGTGGGATGGGATGGTACCTTCGGTGGCCAGCCACAACCCATGGAGGCCTATGGCTATGTACTGAACGCAGATTTCATTGATGGATCGACAAGGCTGCTGAAAGGCAACGTCACGCTGATACGATGATAAAAAGAACGATACTGAACCTGTTGCTGCTGCTTGCTGCCTGTGCCGTACACGCACAGAGCATACACTTGTCGCAATACTACAATGCCCCCATGCTCATCAGCCCTGCCAATACAGGCCTGATGCCCGACCACGACTACCGCGTGGGGCTCAACTATCGCAACCAATGGTCGGCCCTGCCGGTGCCTTACAATACTTTTTCGGGCTGGGGCGACCTGAAAATAGGCGGCAATAAAGAAAGTGATCACAACAACTGGCTGGGCCTCGGCTTTGTAGTATATTCCGATAAGGCCGGCGACGGCCGCCTCGCTCTTACCCAGCTACAGGGAAGCATAGCCTACCACCTGCAACTGAACGAGAAAGCCATGTTATCCTTCGGCGGATCGGCAGCTACCGTTAAGCGCTCACTCGACTTCAACCGCCTCATATTCGACCAGCAGTGGGATGGCCTCGGCTTCGATCGCGGCTATGCTACGGGCGAACCCACAGGCATACTCAGCGACAACTACTATACCGTGGCCGCAGGCCTCAACTTTGCATATTTCCCCAATGAGAACCTGTATGTAAAACTGGGCGGCGGCGCTACCAACATCAACAAACCTGTAGAAAGTTTTTACAGCAATGAACAGAACGAGATAGCCCTGCGCCCCAGTGCCACTATAGATGTGCTGATGCGTACAGGTTCCATCTTCATCGTCAATCCATCGGCCTACTATACCACGCAGAGCGGCGCGGCAGAGATAGTAGCGGGCACACTGGTGCGCACCGTTCTCAGCAATGCAAATAATGGCACTCCTGTACAACTGATATTTGGCGGCTTCTACCGCATAGGCGATGCCCTCATAGGCACTATAGGTATGGAAGTAGGCGATGTGCAATTCATGGCCAGCTACGATGCTACCATGTCCTCGCTCAGCCCTTACAATGCCTCTTATGGCGCGCTGGAATTCTCCCTTATCTACCAGGGGCAGTATGGCAGGAACAAGGGCGGCCTCAAACGCAGCTACACTTGTCCCCGCTTCAACTGATGTGGAATAACTATTAAGCCAGTATGGTTGCCTTTACATCGGCCAGTATGTCCTGTGTCTCTTCTTTGCTGTTGCCTTCGGCATATACACGCAGCAGCGGCTCTGTACCCGATGCACGCAGCATTATCCAGCCACCATTGTCCAGGTGATACTTGATGCCGTCTATGGTCTCTACACGGTCATAACCATACTTGCCAAAACGTGCATAGCCGCCATCTGCGGCCTTCTTTATAATGGCTTCCTTTTTGTCGTTCTCTATATGCAGGTCGTGGCGGTCATAAACGAAACGGCCTATTATATCGTACACCTCTTCGCAAAGCTGTTTCAGTGTCTTACCGGTCTTGGTCATCAGCTCATACAGCGCCAGGCCATCGTATATGCCGTCGCGCTCGGGTATATGGCCCTTTACGGCTATGCCACCGCTTTCCTCGCCACCTACCAGCACATCGTCATGCACCATTATCTCGCTTATGTATTTGAAGCCTATGGCCGTCACTTCTACAGGCAGGCCATAGTGTGCGCACAGTTTCTTTACACGGTCGGTCACCGAGAAGGCTATCACCACCTTGCCCGTCATACCCTTGTACTTGTGCAGGTAGTGTATCAGCAGCAGTATTATGTTGTGCGCATCTACAAAGTTGCCATCCTCGTCATACAGGCCTATGCGGTCGGCATCGCCATCGGTGGCCAGGCCTATCTTTATCTCGGGTGTGGTGGCTATGGTAGTGGCCAGCTCGCGCAGGTTCTTATCCAGCGGCTCGGGCGCCTGCCCTTTGAAGCCCGGGTTATCCTCGCAATGCACCAGCACAGCATCCGGCAGCAGCCTGCGTATCACGTTCTGGCCTGCGCCATACATGGCATCATATGCCATCTTGAACGGCGACCTGTTCAGCATCTCGAAGTCGAATTTCTCCTTCAGATACTCTACATACAGGTCTTCCAGCGCTACGGTCTCCAGCATGCCTTTTTCCTTCCAGTATGCTATGCTCTGCTGTGGCATATCTACCTCGTCAGGTATCAGTGCCTCTACAGCAGCTATATCCTTCGGGCTCGATGGCCCGCCGTGCGGGCCCTTCAGCTTATATCCATTATAAGAGGGTGGGTTGTGCGATGCAGTTATCACCACACCCTGGTGCGCGCCCAGCTTCAGCACCCCCAGCGATATCATAGGCGTGCTGATGAAGCCATCTGCCAGCAGCACTTTCACCCCATTGGCACAAAGCACACCTGCGGCCGTCTCTGCGAACAGCCTGCCGCCAAAGCGGCAGTCGTGACCTACAAGCACTACAGGCGCAGCATGTTTCGGCTTTAGCCATTCCGCAAGGCCCTTGCTCACGCGGGCTACATTGTACACAGTGAAATCTTTGGCGATAATGGCGCGCCAGCCGTCTGTCCCGAATTTTATTTTCTCAGTGATCATGCTTGGTAATGAAAGATATCGTTAAATATTACAGTGGCAAAAGTATAAAAACGTTTCGTACCTGTAAGCTGTATAATTTTACTTCATCAAATCATAAAGCGCGATGAGCAATGAACTGGTATCGGTGAACCCCACCACCGGCAGGGAAATAGCAAGATATAAGACACACAGCGACAAACAGATAGAGACCGCGCTCCGCCGATCGGCCGATACCTTCGAAGAATGGCGGAAAATGACCTTCGCACAGAGGGCCACCATACTGAAGAACATCGCAAAAGAGATCCGCAAAGAGAAAGACACGCTTGTACGCCTTGCCACAGCCGAAATGGGTAAACCACTGGCACAGGGCCATTACGAGGTAGAGAAATGTGCCAAAACGCTGGAGTTCTATGCCAAGGAAGGCGCAAAATTTCTGAAGGATGAAGTGATAAAGACCGATGCCCGCAAAAGCTATGTGTCCTACCAGCCGCTGGGCGCTGTGCTGGCCATCATGCCCTGGAATTTCCCCTACTGGCAGGTGTTCCGCGCCTTTGCCCCAACGGTAATGGCAGGCAATGTGATGATACTGAAACATGCATCTAATGTCAGCGGCTGCGCACTGGCCATAGAGCGCATCATACTAAAGGGCGGCGCTCCGAAAGGCCTGCTGCAGACATTACTCATACCATCATCAAGGGTAGATGCACTGATAGATGACGACCGCATAGCTGCGGTAACACTTACCGGCAGCACACAGGCGGGCAAGAAGGTAGCTGCTGCTGCAGGCCGCAACCTGAAAAAGGCGGTACTGGAGCTGGGCGGCAGCGATCCCTATGTGATACTGGCCGATGCCGATATGGACAAGGCGCTGGAGATAGCTGTGCGTGGCCGCCTGGTAAATAGCGGGCAGAGCTGCATAGCGGCCAAGCGCTTCGTGGTGCATAAGGCAGTAAGGAAAGAGTTCGAGCAGCGCTTTACTGCTGCCATGCAAGCTGCTACCTATGGCGACCCTACCAATGAGCAGAACCGTATAGGCCCCATGGCGCGTGTAGACCTGCGCGATGAGCTGCACGACCAGGTGCTGCGCAGCACTGCCAAGGGAGCCAAACTGCTGTGCGGCGGTTTTGTACCCGATATGCCAGGCGCATTCTATCCACCCACGGTACTCACTAATGTCAAAAAAGGCATGCCTGCGTATGATGAGGAACTCTTTGGTCCGGTAGCGGCCATCATAGAGGCAAAAGATGATGCACATGCATTGCAGATAGCCAACGATACGGTGTATGGCCTTGGTGGTGGCATCATATCGCGCAATAGGGCAAAGGCCGAGAAAATGGCCGCTACAGAACTGCAGGCGGGCAACTGCTTCGTGAACGATTTCGTCCACTCCGATCCTTTGCTGCCATTCGGCGGCATCAAACAAAGCGGCTATGGCCGCGAGCTGGGCTCTTACGGCATTCGCGAATTCGTGAACATAAAAACGGTGTATGTGAAATAACATCACATACACCGCCTATTCTTTATTCATCCTTTTTACCTGCCTATCTTTTCCTCCAGTTCCATCAGGGCCTCAAAGGCTTTGTCATACTCCTTGTTCAGCGCTTCCAGCTTTGCGCTATGTGTGCGGTATGCCTCATCCACCTTCATGAATTCGGCCTTGTTAGAGTAGAACGCAGGATCGGCCAGTTTGGCCTCTAGCGCAGCGGTCTCCCCTTTCAGCTTATTTATCTCTTCTTCCAGCTTCTGGAAAGCTTTCTGCTGTTTCTGGTATTCCTTTTTCAGTGCGTTCAGTTGGTCGTTGCTCACATTGCTCTTGGGCGCTGCAGGCTTTTCTTCTTTCCGTACTACAGGTGCTGCCTTCTGTACAGGTTGTGCCTGCTCGCGCTTTATTTTGTCCTTATGCCACACATCCCATTCATCGTACCCGCCTACGAACTCGTTTATCTTGCCCTCCTCTATGTTCCATATCTTATTAGCCGTACGGCTTATGAAGTAACGGTCATGCGATACGATGATGAGGGTGCCCTTGTATTTGTTCAGCGCATCTATCAGCATCTCTACCGACTGCATATCCAGGTGGTTGGTAGGTTCGTCCAGCAGCAGGAAGTTGCCCTTGGCGGCTATCACCTTTGCCAGCGCTACCCTCGCCTTCTCCCCGCCCGATAGCACCTTTATCTTCTTGAACACATCATCTCCGCTGAACAGGAAACAGCCCAGCAGCTGGCGCAGTTCCAGCTCGGTCTTCCCGCTGCCGGCACGTTTCATTTCTTCCAGTATCTCCAGCTCTATGTTCAGCGCCTCTAGCTGGTGCTGTGCGTAGAAGCTCTCCTCTACATTGTGGCCCCATTTACGCTCTCCCTCTATAGGCTCCTGCCCGGTAATGATGCGCAGCAATGTCGATTTACCCTTGCCGTTGGCGCCTATCAGCGCTATCTTATCGCCGCGGTTTATCTCGGCGCTGGCATTGTCCAGTATGGTCAGGTCGCCAAAGCGTTTGCTTACCTCGGTAAGCGTACATATTATCTTGCCCGGCTGCACTGCTACATCAAAGTTGATGTTCATCACCGGCACCGATCCGTCTGGCGCTTCTATGATGTCCAGCTTATCCAGTCGCTTTATGGCGCTCTGTGCGGCCGCTGCCTTGGTGGCCTTTGCACGGAAACGCTCTATGAAACGCTCCTGCTGGCGTATATATTCCTGTTGGTTCTCAAAGGCCCGCTGTTGTAGTTCCATACGCTCTGCCTTCTCCTTCTGGAAGAAGGTATAGTTGCCACTGTACTGGTGCAGATCGCGCTGCCATACCTCTACTATCTTGGTCACCATCCTGTCCAGGAAGTAGCGGTCGTGCGATACTATCACCACACTCCCGGGATACCCTATCAGGTATCGCTCCAGCCATTCTATTGAGGGAAGGTCCAGGTGGTTGGTAGGTTCGTCCAGTAGCAGCAGCTCGGGTTGTTGCAGCATCATCTTGGCCAGCAGCACACGCATACGCCATCCCCCGCTGAACTGGTCGTATGGGCGTTGCAGGTCGGCAGTAGAAAAACCCAGCCCCTCCAGCACCTCGGCGCTTCGATGCTCCATCTCATAGCCACCTGCTACTTCAAAATCGTGCAGGGCATGACTGTAATCGTCCAACAGGTCGGCATCGTCGGGCTTGCTTTCCAGCTCCTTCATTATGCGCTCCATTTCCTTTTCTACCTTGTGCGCCTTCTCAAAGGCCTGCATGCCTACTTTCAGTATAGATTCTTTGGTAGAGAAACTGAGAAGGTCCTGGTTGAAGAACCCCAATGAAACATCTTTCGGTTTATTGATAACTCCGCTATCGGGGGTATAAGCACCTGTCATCAGTCGCAGCAGGGTACTCTTGCCTGCACCATTGCTACCTACAAGGCCTATACGTTCGCCTGTGCCTATCTGCCAGTTGGCATCTTCCAGTATCTCCCTCGCCCCGAATGAAAATGTGATATTTTGTAATGAGATCAGCATAAGGCTGCAAAATTACGGCGATCCGTGCAGCTACCCGTTCATGCTATATCATTTTTTGAAGATACGCCCGTCTATGTTCATAGGTTTTGTTTCCAGCGACCGTATTTTCGGCGCCAATGGATGGTGAGGATTTATCAGGTAGTTATACTCCTCATTCACTAGTACCGAAGGCACAGGCATGGCCAAGAACTCGTTTCTTTTTACAAAACCGTCACCAAGGCCTTTCAATACATCGGGAGGGGGACTTGTGTACCATTCTTTCGGCAGCTTTTCGGGTCGTACCGCAGGGGCTATACTGTCGGGTAGCTCTATCCTGGCCATGCAGAACCCGCTTGGTGGCAATTTGCCCATATGTACTATTGCCTCCAGCAATGCCAGCGATGCACTTTGGGCAGTATACAGCATATAGGTATTCTTGCTGTTCCATCTGCCACCATACAGGGCGGCACCGGTACCTGTAAGGTCAGTTATGTACCTGCAGTCGGCTATTCGGTATACTATCATTATGCGAATATGCCATGTTGTATCCTACCCAGTTCTTCCATTATCATGGTTATACCCAGCGATGTATCAAGAAATTCTTTGGGGCGCTTATTTCCGAATGTGTGCAGTTCGGTATCCATCCATTGCCTGAACTCCCCCAGGGAACCCAGAACTTCTTCCCCCCTGCTGTACAGTTTTGCCATTTCTATCATCCGCTCCGATTGCTCTTGCGACAGCTTCTGATCGGGTGTATATCTGCGTAGTGTCCTGTCCGATGTATGTACTATGGCTGCCATTTCATTCAGCGACAGGTCGGCTACAACCATCAGGTTATCCATTGCTTGCCTTGGTATTCCGGTGCGTATCAGGTTTATCAGGTCACTCTCGCTTTTCACAGTTGCGAAGTCCTTTTTGCCCCCCATGCCCATTATACCTACAGTGCGTACCGCTGCATTGAATGGCATTGAGCCATAACTGGCAAAGGGCTCTGACAAATAACTTGTCGTTTCTTCTTCTGTTGTTTTGTATTCTTTCGCCTCTTTTTGTTTTTTGTCGCCGGCCATAAAAATGACATTTGTCACAAATTTACGGACATTTGTCTGGTAATAAAAATTCTTCACCAACTTTTTCCATACTATTCAGCATATTACTCCACATGCTTCCTCAGCTTTAGTATCACCATCTTCGATGTTGGTGTATTGCTTTTATCGGCTGTGCTGTCTATAGGCACCAGCACATTTGTTTCAGGGAAGTAGGTGGCCGTGCATTGCTCGGGAATACTGAAGGGTATGATGATGAACTTATGTGCCACACGTTCTTTACCGCCATGGTAGTTATAGAGATCCACCAGGTCACCTGCGGCAAAACCCAGGCGTGTTATATCTTTCTCGTTCATAAAGATGACCCTGCGCTCATTGAAAACACCACGGTAGCGGTCGTTCAACCCATATATGGTGGTATTGAACTGGTCATGGCTTCTCAGTGTTTGCATCATTAGTTCATCAGGGGCCAGCTTTGTAAAGGTCACATCCGATGTGGTGAAATTCGCTTTGCCATTAAAGGTGTTGAATTTCCCCTCCCGTGGGCCGTTGGGAAGGTAAAAGCCGCCCAATATCCTTGCCCGTTTGTTGTAATCCTCAAAGCCCGGTATGGCCAGTTCTATATCGTTGCGTATATAGTCGTAGTGCTGCATGTAAAGGTCCCAATTCACCTTCGATCGGTCGCCCAGGGTGGCTTTCGCCAGTTTGGCTACTATCAGTGGCTCGCCCAGCAAATACTCCGATATCGGCTTCAAACTACCCTTCGACATCTGCACCACACCCATCGAGTTCTCGCAGGTTATGAACTGCGCCTCACCATTCATCATATCCAGGTCGGTATGGCCGCAGCAGGGCAGTATCATGGCCTCCTTACCGGTCACCAGGTGGCTGCGGTTCAGCTTGGTCGATACATGTACGGTCAGGTCCGTCCTGCGCAGCGCCTCTGCCGTATATACCGTATCGGGCGTAGCGCTCAGAAAGTTGCCACCCATAGCTATGAATACCTTCGCCTTTCCCTCGTGCATGGCATGTATGGCCTCTACCACATCATACCCATGATGCTGCGGCGGCCTGAAGCCGTATACGCGCTCTATGTTATCCAGGAACTTTTGCGGGGCCTTTTCGTTTATGCCCATTGTGCGGTCGCCCTGCACATTGCTGTGGCCACGCACAGGGCAGGTGCCCGCTCCCGGCTTGCCTATACTGCCTTTCAGCAGCAGCAGGTTCACCACCTCTTTTATGGTATCTACAGCATTTTTATGCTGCGTCAGCCCCATGGCCCAGCAAGCTATTATCTTGCTTTTCTTCTTAAAAACCTCTGCGGTCTGCCGCATCTGATCCATCGATATGCCTGCAGCAGCGGCCAGTTCTTCTACATTATATCGCTTTATACCTTTTACGAACTCCTCATATCCTGCTGTCCTTTCTTTTATGAATTCCTGGTCGAACACCGTACCGGGCGCTCTTTCCTCTTCCTCCAGCAGCAGTAGCTCTATGGCCTTTAGTAGGGCCATATCTCCGTTCAGTTTTACTTGCAGGAAAATATCTGTCAGCCTGGCCTTGATACCCAATGCACCCTTCACCGTTTGTGGATTGCTGAAGCCTATAAGCCCGGTCTCCGGCAGTGGGTTCACCGATATGATAGTGGCTCCGTTCTCCTTTGCCTCCTGCAGTGCCGAGAGCATACGCGGGTGATTCGTACCCGGGTTCTGCCCCAGTATGATGATCACTTCGGCCTTGGCAAAGTCTTCCAGCTTCACCGACCCCTTACCCAGCCCCACCGATTCATTCAGCGCCACCCCGCTCGATTCATGACACATATTCGAGCAGTCGGGCAGGTTGTTAGTACCATATTCCCTTGCGAACAACTGGTAAAGGAATGCAGCCTCATTACCCGTCCGCCCCGACGTATAGAAGACCGCCTCATCAGGCGAACTGAGCTTGTTCAGATGAACGGCTATCCTGGTAAAGGCATCATCCCAGCTTATGGGCTGGTAGTGTGTTGCGCCCTCGGGCAGGTACATCGGTTGTGCTACCCTGCCCTTCTTGCCTATCTCATAGTCGTTCAGCCTGGCCAGCTCGTATACCGAATTGTCTTTGAAGAACTGCGGTGTCAGTTTTTTTGTGGTGGCTTCCTCTGCTATGGCTTTGGCGCCGTTCTCGCAGTACTCTGCTATCTTCGATCGGTGCCCGTCAGGGTCGGGCCAGGCACAGCCGGGGCAGTCGAAACCATCTTTCTGGTTCAGCGCCAGCAAGGCCTTCATACCACGCGCAAGGTCCATCTCACCGAACACATGCTTCGCGCTCGATAGCACAGCAGGTATACCGGCAGCCACTATCTTAGGTTTGGTCAGCTTCAAATTGAGCAAACTCTCCGGGTTCTCCGCATTCGGTTTTTTGTCTTGTTGGTTATCCATCTTCTTGTTCGCAGTATACCTCAAATATACCTCTTATTCCAGAAATATGGGACCAGGCCAGTGTCAACGATATTGCAAAAAAAGGCCCGGATCCTCTTCTAAAAGATCCGGGCCTGCATAGGACTCATACTACTCTCGGCTTATTCCATTCCTACAGCTTCGTTACGCATCGCCACTACTCCGTCGAACACATCTATCAGCACTGGCTTGGCCTTGTCTATCTCACCGCCTATTATCTTTTTGCTCAGCAGGTTTATTATGTCTTTCTGTATCACCCTCTTCAATGGTCTTGCACCATACTGTGGGTCAAAGCCCCGCTGCACCAGGTAGTCCAGCGCATAGTCGGTGAACCTCAGGTCTATACCCTGTGCAGACAATTGCTTCTGTAGTCCTTCCAGTTGTATGCGTATGATGCCTTTTATCTCCTTACGCATCAGCGGGTGGAACATGATGATATCGTCTATCCTGTTCAGGAACTCCGGCCTCAGCGATTGTTTCAGCACTTCCATCACCTGCTCCCTAGTGGCGTCCATTACATCTTCTATGTCCTTTCCTTCCAGGTCTGCAAAGTTCTCCTGTATGATATGGCTGCCCATATTGCTGGTCATTATCACTATGGTGTTCTTGAAGTTCACCACGCGGCCTTTGTTATCGGTAAGGCGGCCATCATCCAGCACCTGCAGCAGTATGTTGAACACATCCGGATGCGCTTTCTCTATCTCGTCTAGCAGCACCACACTATAGGGTTTCCTTCTAACGGCCTCTGTAAGCTGGCCGCCCTCGTCATAGCCCACATAGCCGGGAGGCGCACCCACCAGGCGGCTCACACTGTGCTTCTCCTGGTATTCGCTCATGTCTATGCGCGTCATCATGCTGTCGTCATCAAAGAGTATCTCGGCCAGCGCCTTTGCAAGTTCTGTCTTACCCACACCTGTAGTACCCAGGAATATGAAAGATCCTATCGGCTTCCTCGGGTCCTGCAATCCTGCCCTACCCCTGCGTATCGCATCCGATACGGCTGTTATGGCCTCGTCCTGGCCTACCACACGCTTATGTAGTTCATCCTCCAGGTTCAGCAGTTTTTCGCGCTCGCTCTGCATCATACGTTGCACAGGTATGCCGGTTGCTTTCGCCACGTTCTCTGCTATATCCTCTGCATCCACTTCTTCTTTCAGCAGTCGCTTGTGCTGGCTGCTCATTTCATCCAGTTGCTTCGAAAGGCCCTCTATCACCGCCTCCTGTTCCTTTACCTTGCCATAGCGTATCTCCGCTACACGCCCATAGTCGCCTTCGCGCTCGGCCTGTTCAGCCTCCAGCTTCAGTTGTTCTATGGTCTTCTTGGCCTTGTTTATCTTGTCTACTATCTCTTTCTCTTCGGCCCACTTTGCCTTGAAGGTATCTCGCTGCACGGTCAGCATACTTATCTCCTGGCCCAGCTCTTTCAGCTTTTCTGTATCGTTCTCGCGCTTTATAGCCTCGCGTTCTATCTCTAGCTGGCGTATACGGCGTTCCAGTTCATCCAGTTCTTCGGGCATAGAGTTCAGCTCCAGTTTCAGCTTGGCAGCGCTCTCGTCTATCAGGTCTATGGCCTTGTCAGGCAAAAATCTATCAGTTATATACCTGCTGGAAAGCTCTACCGCCGCTATGATGGCCTCGTCCTTTATGCGCACCTGGTGGTGGCTTTCATAACGGTCCTTCAGACCGCGCAGTATCGATATCGCATCCTCGGGTGTTGGCTCATCTACCAGCACCTTCTGGAAACGGCGTTCCAGCGCCTTGTCCTTCTCAAAATATTTCTGGTACTCGTTCAGCGTGGTGGCGCCTATGGCACGCAACTCGCCGCGTGCCAGTGCAGGCTTCAGTATGTTGGCGGCATCCATGGCGCCTTCCATAGCACCTGCGCCTATCAGGGTGTGTATCTCGTCTATGAAGAGTATCACCGCACCATCGCTTTCGGTCACTTCCTTTATCACTGCCTTCAGCCTTTCCTCGAATTCGCCCCTGTACTTGGCGCCCGCCATCAGTGCGCCCATATCCAGCGCATATATGATCTTCGACCTCAGGTTGTCCGGCACATCGCCGTTTATGATACGATGTGCCAGTCCTTCTACTATGGCCGTTTTACCTACACCCGGCTCACCTACCAGTATGGGGTTGTTCTTCGACCGGCGCGAGAGAATATGCAGTGTACGGCGTATCTCCTCATCACGGCCTATCACAGGGTCCAGCTTGCCATTACGGGCCAGCTCGTTCAGGTTCTTTGCATAGCGCTGCAGCGAGTTGTACTGCTGGTCCGATGTCTGCGAATTCACTGTACTACCCTTGCGTAGCTCTTTGATGGCCGCAACTACGCCCTTCTCCGTAAGGCCTGCATCTTTCAGCAGCTTGGCGGTATCGTCATTGCCCTGCAAAATGGCTATGAGCATATGCTCCTGTGTTACGAACTCGTCGCCGAATGTCTTCAGTACAGCAGCTGTTCGCAGCAATGCGTTATTGGCATCGCGGCTCAGCGACTGCGCAGGCTCCCCACCCTGCAAGGTAGGTAGCTTTTTCACCTGTTCTGCCAGCTTGCCCTGTACAAATGATACATTCACATTGTTCTTCTTCAGCAGGTGCTCTACCGGGCCTTCGCCATCGTTCAGTAGCGCCTGCAGAAAGTGTGCTGTTTCTATAGTGGGGTTCTGTGCATTGAAGGCCAGTTGCTGTGCCTGCTGCACTATCTCCTGTGCTTTTATCGTGAAATTGTTCAAGTTCATGTGTCGTTTTCTTTACAAGCTATTATGTATAAAAAGTGTTCCAAACTAATTATGCGGAAATAATGTCATACAAGATCACTATATAATGCCATCCTGGCCTATCATTACCCGCTACAGCTTACAATTTGACAGGTATGGGGGGTAAAAGAAAAAGCTGCCTTTTACAGCAGCTTTTCCGTTCTATCCACAAAAGATATCATTAGTTCATCTTCGAGAAACGTTCTGTCTTTATCAGCACAGAATGTTCGTCGTATATCAGCAGCATATAAGTACCGTTGGGCAGGTCGCTTACATTCACTGTATTCGCTTCCTGGCCTGCGGCCTTGACAGTACGTCCGTCAGGAGACATCACTGCGAGTTTTACCTTCACGGGAGCATCTACATGTATGGTGGCCGATGCCGGGTTAGGATATACTTTCACATCCATTGCGGTACCTGTAGTGGTCACGCCGGTAGCGGTTATAGTGTAGTCGGCCGATGTGTCGGGGCAGCCGTTCACGTCTGCTACCACCACCTTATAAGTACCTGCCGATGGCGACATATACATGCTGCTGGTAGCGCCTGCTATGGCCGTACCGTTCCTGTACCACTGGTATGTTGCGAAAGAACCGGTATACAGGAAGTTGCCTGAAGTATTGAGGTCTATACCTGCTACAGGTGCAGCCAATACCGTCTTGGTGACCAGTGTCACAGAGCAGGTACCATTGTCTACCACCATACCGTATACGCCCGGTGCAGTAGCCACATATGTAGTATTGGTCTCGCCGGCTATGGGGCTGCCGCCCAGTGTCCACTGGTACAGCAGGCCGCTGGTGCCGCCGGTCAGTATCAGGTTGGCAGGGCCGCCACCACACAGCGTTATCGAAGCGCCTGCGGGCAGTATACCCATAGCAGGCATCGGGTCGCCAATGGTCATACCATGCGTGGCCGATGTGCTACAGCCCAGCGAATTGGTAACTGTATAAGATATGGTAACAACACCGGCAAAAACGCCCGTTACTATGCCCGATATACCTACCGTGGCCACTACCGGATCGCTGCTGCTCCATACACCACCTGTAGTAGCGGTAGAGAGCAGTGTAGTAGTACCTGCGCAGATGTTGGTGCTACCCGATATTGCGCTTACCACAGGTACAGGGTCTATCACTACCACAGCACTGCCGGCCATAACGGCATCACAGCCTGTAAGGGGGTCTGTTGCCAGTACGGTATAGGTACCGGCCGCTGCCTGCAGGCCGAAGTCGAAGGCTGTGCCTGTGCCCCCCATTGGAAGACCTACTGTAGATGCACCATTGTACAACTGGTAGTCTATGGTCGATTGTGAACCATCAAGGCCCACCAATACACCTGCGCCATCTGCGCAGTAGTTACCGCCGCCTGTTACATTATATACCACAGGCAGTGCATTGTTCACCAGTACAGGGGTACCGTTCATATCGTTGGTACAGAAAGTAGTATCGTTAGTGGCCTGCACGCTATATGTACCCGATGCTGTGAACAGCCCGAGGTCCAGCGCCGCACCCGTACCTGCTACAGGGCTGCCTATAGCGGTAGAGCCATTGTACAATTGGTAGCTCACACCCACTTCCGAGCCATCCATCGTGATGTGCGCACCTGTATCATCAGCACAGAATGTAGCATCACCCATCACGTTGAATACGGTGGGCAATGGGTTGATGATCACCTCTACGGTACCCGGCATATCGCGCATGCACCCGGTCAGTGTATTTGTGGCCGATACCGAATAGGTACCTGCCATTGTCTGTGTACCAAAAGATATGGCAGCGCCTGTACCTGCCATGGGCGCACCCATGGGGGCAGAGCCATTATAAAGCTGGTATTCCACATCCGACTCCGATCCGCTCAGGCTTATATCTACACCTGCGCCACCGGCACAGTAGGCGCCACCGCCCATTACAGAGAAGGTATCTGGCAGTGCATTCACCGATACGGTAAGCGTAGTACCGGCGGTACATCCGCCCGCAGTGGTAGTGATGCTGTACACATTGTCGCCCACCATAGCGGGTGTTATGGTCACTGTATCGCATGTGATGCACGAAAGGCCCGATGCACCTGCAAGACCCGTCCATGTATAAGAGAGTGTAGACGCACCATCCACTTTTACATTGTCAATGGTCCAGTACCAGCCGAAATTGGAATGGTAGTTCCACCTCAGCCTTACATCGGGCTCACCCATTGCATCTGCCGGAAGGGCCACAACAGCATTGGGCACTGTAGGGTCCCACGATGCAGCACCAGCATCCGCGCCTAGCTGGTTGTGAATGGGCAGCCATGACCCGCCTCCGTCTATAGAATAATCTACGGTCACATTTATATCGCCGGGGGCATAGAAACGGTAGTACTGGTTGAATGTAAGCGTAGCTGCCGTATAACCTACCAAAGAGAACGATGGTGAAGTAAGTATGGTCTGTGTGATGGTACCCATAGATGTAGCATCGGGCGACGACTGCATATATGGTGTGCCATCGCCGGGTGTGGCTGCTGCATGGGCCGGCGGCACCTTGGGCGCCCAGTAGCCCAGCGGGTTAAGGCCTATGGGGTTGGTGATGGTCCATCCGGCATCAAGGCCGCCATTGAAATCTGCCTCCAGTACCTCTACTACCGGAGCGAAGGCCGATGCTGCGAATGTAGCGCTGTCGCCCATGCACAAGGTAGCCGTTGAAGGAGTGATGGTGAGCGCTGATGGCGTAAGGTTGATGGTCACTTTCGCACTACCCTGGTCGCCCCAGCAGCCTTCTGCCGACAGCTCTCTGAAATAGTAGGTGTAAGAACCCTGTATAGTGATGAACTCGGAGGTAGAAGGTGAAAGCGTAGATGTACCGTTGAAACTGGTACCCTGGAAGTATATGGTGCCACCGGAGGAAGGCCCCGCTGTAAGTGTCACGCTATCGCAATAGGTCCCCGCTCCGGTCACAGTCACTGCCGGCGGAATGGGGTTGATGGTCATCACCTGGCTTGCAGTAGCAAAGGTAGGGGTCACACAGCCGGTAGCTCCCATTATCACACTTACTACATCGCCATCAGTGAGGGTACCATTGGAATAAGCCGTAGTGGTAGCACCAGATACAGATACACCATTTACCTGCCACTGGTAAGTAGGTGTACCACCATTGGTAGGTGTAGCATTGAAAGATACTGTACTACCCGCACATACCGAGGCCGATGGCGATACGCCGATAGCGACCGATGGCGTGAGTATGGGCGTAAGCGACAGCGAACCGAAATTGGTAACGCCCGATGTAACACCCGCCATACCTGCTACAGTAGCGGTAATGTTGCCTGAGGCAGAAGATGTAGCGGTAGCCTGCACCTGCAGGTTGCCTACCGTGAATACGTCTATCTGCCCGGTACCTGTCACAAATATGTTCACGGTAAGCGAGGTGGCCGTAAAGCCACCCAGGTTCATGAATACTATGTTCCTGCCTGTGGTGAAACCCGTTGTCGGTGTCACCGCGGTATTGAACCGCCACCCTGCAGGTGCGTTCAGTACAAATGTGCGGGGCGTACCGGTGGCTATATCGTTGGTATTGCCTTCCGAAACAGTGATGGTGCCCAGGTTGGTATAGCCCGGTGTACTACCGCCCACCGCAAGGTTGGCACAGATGTTGGTACCGTTAGAGGCTGGCGTTATACTAACTGCGGCAGAGGCCTTCTGCAACTGCGCACCCAGTACCATGGCCATAAATAGTAAGATCTTTTTCATGCAGACGAAAGGTTATTTTGGTCAGGATCAAAGAATTTTTCGCTACATATATTTTCCTCACCCCTCTGCAAGCATCTACACATACGTCCCCATAGAACGCATATATGTAACAATAGCGCTTAAAGATACATTATCCATGCCATAACTGCAAGAAATTTATACATAACTGACCGTCATTTCCCCCTCCCGGAAGGCCACTCATATGCATATGTTTTATACAATATACGTAACCACATATTTATCAGTTATCCTATGCGTCCACTCATTGACAGCTGCTTCTTATTGTGCGGCAGCGGTGCCGGCAGCTTTTACCATCAGTTGCCTGTATCTCTGTGTACTGGCCGAATCGCCCAGGAACCTGTACACATTGCTCATGCTCATGTATACATTGGCCGGTTGCTCGGGCCGCAGGCGTACCGCCTTTTCGTAGAAACCTATAGACTCCCTGAAAAGCCCTTTATTGCCATGTGCTGCGCCTATATTGGTAAGGGCATCCACATTCTCACCATCCCTCGCCAATACGCGCGATAGTATGTGTATCGCCTCATCCAGCCTGCCTGTGCGCAGGAATACACCACCCAGGTTCACAGCCGCCTGTGCATTGCCGCTATCCAGCCGCACCGTATTGCTGTAAGACACAATGGCCGAATCGTATTGCCCGGCAAATTCCTCGGCATATCCCTTCAGCAGGTATACATCACTATTATTCGGCAATATCTGCAGGCTCCTGTTGAATGCCACTACCGTCTTCGTATACAGCTCGCGTTTCACATTCATATCGGTCTCCTTATTCATCATGCGGGTATACTCTACCCCCAGCAGGTATTGGGCACGCCAGCTATTGGGCGCCGTTTCCATGCCTGTCAGGTACAGGTCCAGGTTGCTTCTCCATGCCTCGTTGCGGGCCATGGTCTTGCCGCCATACAGTACACTTGTGGCCAGCACCGCCACGAACAATGTACGCGAGTTGGCAAAGCTCACCTCGCGGGCAGGCGCTTTTAGCAGCTTTGCCAGCAGCCATACCAGCGCTATGCAATACCCAAGCGACCCGGTAAAGATGAAACGCTCGGCCATGGTAGCGCCTATATCCACCAGCAGGTTCGATGTGATGATGACCGACATGCCATAGAACAATATGCAATATGCCAGCACATCTTTCTTCTTAAAGCCACGCACCGCATATACGAACAGCGCAATGATAACGGCCACGGCCGCCAGTGCCTTGGGATCGGAGAACCCTATTATCGGTATCTGGCTGTACGAATAGTCGTACGACAATGGGTGCGGCACCAGCAGTATCACCAGGTATCTCAGTTGTATGTACAGGGTAGTGGCCAGCTTGTCGGCATAGTTGGTAGCGGCCATCAGGCCGTTGTTGTTCACCAGTATCACCACTTTTTCACCATCGCTCTCTATGAACATGCTACGCATGGCCAGGTACACTACCGCTACGGCTACATAGGGCACGGTCATCCTTACTATCTTAGAGAAAGGCGCATCACGGAAGAACCACACCGTCATAGGCGCTATCAGCACCAGGGCTATGGGCGTCTCTTTAGACATGAGGGCGCAGAAGAACCATACGCCCGATAGTATCATATCCTTCATCTTCCCATCATCGGCATAGCGCAGTGTGCGCTGCAGCGCCAGTGCCGAAAAAAGCAGCCCCATTATCTCGTCGCGGCTCTTTATACTGGCTATTACCTCGGTATGCATGGGGTGCAGCGCAAAAAGCAACGTCATGAAGAACGGTATGTAGGGCGATACATTGCGGAACATGCTGCGCAAAAGGGAGAACAAAACCACCACCTCCAGCGCAAAAAGCAGCAGGTTTATAAGGTGCCCCGTGGCGGGGTTGAAACCGAACAGGTCTTTCTCCAGCGCAAAGCTGGTAAGCATCAGCGGGCGGTAGGACGCATCGTGATGCTTGAATACGCCATAATAGGCCGCATGCGTAAAGAACTCCTTTATGGCCGACAGGCCCTTGCTCACATTAGGATTATCCTTGGTAAAGAACGGGTCGTCCAGTGTATAATCATACCCTATGGTGCGCATGTTCACAAGCAATACCACTGCGGCCAGTATTATCATCAGCCATTTCACGGGCGCCATACCTGCAGGTGAGGGTGCAGCTATGGGTTGTACAGGTATCGCTTTGGGTGTGGGTTGCTGCACCGGTGCGGGCTGCTGTTTTGCCTTGCCCGGCTGTTTCTGTTTTGCCATAATATATATGAGAACCAAAAATAACAGTAAAAACCGAACGCAATACCATCTTCGTTACCTTTATCGCCTAAAACCAACAAAGTATGGCAACACATCTTTTACTGCTTTTCAATTTCCTTTTCTTTTTCAGCGCTCCCAAGGGCGATGTGCCCAAAAGTATCTACGACTTCAAGGTGGCCGCGCTCGATGGCAGCACTATAGACTTCTCTAAATACAAGGGCAAGAAGATACTGATAGTGAACACGGCATCGGAATGCGGCAACACCCCACAATATGCCGACCTGGAAAAGATGTATGCGAAATACAAGAACAAGCTGGTGATAGTGGGTTTCCCCGCCAATGACTTTGGCGCGCAGGAGCCCGGCAGCAATACAGAAATAGCTGCATTCTGCAAGAAGAACTACAGCGTTACCTTCCCTATGGCAGCCAAAATAACTGTAAAGGGCGACGACAAGGCCCCCATATACCAGTGGCTCACCGAAAAGAAGCACAATGGCTTCAAGGACAGCGATGTGAAGTGGAACTTCCAGAAATATCTCATCAACGAAAAGGGCGAGCTGATGGCCATATTCGAGCACCGCACCAAGCCCATGAGCGACGAGGTGATAGCTGCCATAGAAAAATAACACACTATCATGACTTCCTTTTGCAAAGCTACCACCAGGTAGCTTTTTTTCTGCTCATTGATCATGCGACGATAACACCATTCTCCCTTTCGTGGCTACTGTTTATATCGTTTAGACATAGAATGGCGGCATGGCGAATTATAGGACGTAACACCGCCCTCCCCGTTTGGGGAGGGTTGGGGAGGGGGCTTATTACAGGTTTTACAAATGCCGGATATTAAAGTCTAAATGGTATTACTTGTGTGGGTAGCTCCTGACGGAGCAACGACCTGATAAAGGATATCCTTACAAACCTTTTGCTCCTACAGAGCATTTCTTACGGATACCTAATAATTGCAAAAAGACGTGGGTACACGCGCTTTACTGCCATGTACAAACAGAAAGAGCCGCCTAAATGGGCAGCTCTTTCTATCAATATCACAGATGTTGTTCTAGTTGGTATACCCGCTTATCTGGCTGTTGTAGCCTGTTAGCTTACTGAAATCGTCCAGCACCGGCGAGCAGTCTATCTGGCCATTCACGTTGTATTTCCATTTCAGTGTTCCCCTCAGCGTATCCAGCGCATACAGGTTCTTATCGTAGCTGCCTATGTATACAGAGCTACCATACAGTACCGGGCTCGATGTGATGATACCATTCGTAGCGAACGTCCACTTTACAGAGCCATTGATGATCCTCAGCGCATACAGCTTATAGTCCTTGCAGCCTACATATACCATTTGGTTGCTGGCATACGGCGATGATGTCACCTCGCTGTACAGGCTATCTACCCAGCGCTCCTCGGGCGTGAACATACCATTCACCGGGTCGATGGTGGTATCCAGGCAGTATACCCTGAAGTCGTTGGCGCCGAATATACATGTACCACCGTAGGCCGCAGGCGAGCTGCGAATGGCGCCCAGTGCTTTATAGCTCCAGCGTACTACGGCCGTGTCTAGGTATATACAGTACATATTGCTGTCGCTGATGCTACCTACGAACATATAGGGCTCTGCCACGGCGGGAGACGATACGAATCTTGCTCCCGGCACATCTAGGTTCCAGGTAGGGCTGGCCGGAATAGATGTATTGGCCGATGAATTGCCGGCTGTCTTCTCAAATCGGTATACCGAACCTACAGTAGTAGCTACATAAATATTGTTTCCATGTATTGTCGGCGACGATTCTATAGGCCCATTGGTAGCATAGCTCCATTTTTCTATGCCCGTGCCCGTATCTATCGCATACAGTCTGCCGTTAGAAGAGCCTATGTACAGCAGGTTGCCATCGGCTATAGGGGTAGATACCGTACCTACACCACCGCCAAATGAGAAACGCTTGGTCACCTCGCCGGTCTTGGCATTTATCTTTATCACAGAGTCACGAAAGGATGATACCAGGTATACACTACCCTTGTACAGTATAGGCGATGCCTTTACGGGGAAAGACAGGCCCAGCTCCCAGTTCTTCTCCCCTGTAGTGGGGTTTATGCCATAAAGTACCTGGTTGTTGCTGCCTACTACGATAGAGGGCGAATAGGATACAGGCAGAACCTCGTCGGGGCTATACTCCTTCTTGCAGGAAGTGAGCAACAGCGCCGATGCTGCAAAAGATAACAAAGCGTGACTCCAACGTAATGGCATATTTCTGTTTTTTATCTGAAGTTGCAAGATAACTATTTTCCTAAATTTTTCAGAACCATGCTACCGTGCCGCCCATAGGGGGCGGCACGGTAGCTGTTCTGTATTCCATAAGGCGCTATAAGCGTACTGTGTAAGGCTATACGCGTCTATTTGGCATTTTCTTTTTTCGGTCTGTTGAATATCCCCCAAAAACCTTTCTTCTTTCCCGAAGAGCTGTTGGATGTGGCCTCCTGCGTGCCTGCATCCTGTGCAGCGCTGTCTGTCGCCCGCGCAGGTTCGCTGCCACCCGTACTGGGTTTGCTCTGGGTCACCATTCCGGCCGCAGGTTTCGGTTTTGCAGCAGCTACCATGCTACCCGGGGCGGCAGGTCTCTGTGCTGTAGGCGTTGCTACCGGCGCAGGGCGTGTACCCACAGGCGTAGTTGCAGCATCCTCGGCCACAGGTGGCTGCACAGGCGCTACATTGCTGTTGTCTGCGGTAGCATCCTTGGCCGTAGGCTGTGTCTGCTCTGTAGGGGCCAGGTGTACAGGTGGCTTGGTGGTACCATGCGCACCGGCAACAGGTTTGTGCTGGGCAGGGCCGCCGGGTGTGGCCGGGCGCGGGTTGCTCCTGGCTACCACTGCCTTCTCTGGCTGCTTTGTGTTCTTTACGGTCTCGGCAGGCGTATGTGCAGCTACTGCAGGGGCGCCTACAGGTACCATTTCGGCGGCCACCAGCCTGTGTTTGCGTATCTTATTCACTTTATAGTCTGCGTTACCGGCATCATCGGCTCCGGCAGGCACATGTTTCTGTGCGCTTGCTACGGCACGCTCGTCAAAGTCGTCATAGCTATGCAGCTTGGTCCCTACCGCAGGCGCATTGCCATAGGGCGATACCTGGGTAGCGCTATTGTCTTCCTGCGCAGCGCCGCCATTGCCTGTAGCTTTCGGGCGGAATGTCACAGCTTTTTTCTGACCGTTCTCTGTAGCAGCCATATCTGTGGCGGCTGCTTCCTGTGCTGGTGTCACCTTGTTATCGGTCACTGCAGCAGTAGCTACCGGGGTTGCGGGAGCGGTGTTCTCGCTCTTGCCACCCATGTTCAGCGCTATGCTGCCCACCACCAGGGCCACAGAGGCTATACCTGCGTACCAGTACCATCCCGTACCTGTCGGTTTGGCGCCGGCACCGGTGGTATCCAGCCGTTTTTCCAGCGACTCCCACACCCTGCGGGGTGGTACCTCGGCATGGTCGGCAAGCCCCTCCCTGAAAAGGTCATCAAAATTTTTCATGTTGTTTTCCATCCTTTTCTACTTATTGATGAAACTTATTTTTTCTTTCAGCCTGCGGCGCGCATCGTTCAGGTACCACCGGCTGTTGTTCTCATTTATATTCAATAGTTCCGCTATCTCTTTATGTGCGTAGTTCTCCATCACAAAGAGGTTGAAGACCGTACGCTGTGCCTGCGGCAGCGACTGCACCAGGGCCAGCAGCTCTTTATGCGTCATCTTACCTACCGGCTCGCTACCTACCGATGCATCATCAGGGTGCAACTCTTTGTGGCTCTCCTTACTGATGCTTTTGCGCATATGATCGGTAGCGGTATTGATCACTATACGCCTTATCCACCCCTCGAAAGACCCCTGGAACGAGTACTGCCCCAGCTTCGTCAGCACTTTGTAGAACGAATCGTTCAGTATCTCCTCGGCCAGTGTCTCGTTATCGCTCACATACCTCTTTATCACGCCAAAGGCCTTGGGGGCGTACATATCATACAGTTTCTTCTGTGCGCTTCTGGACCCAGCTACACACTCTTTTACCAATATGTACAGATCTCCCTCACCAGGCATAGCAGTGGCTGCTGTCTGCAAATTGCTTTGTATGTATGTAGTACCCTGCAATTGCGTTTCAGATATAATAATTCGTTCTAAATATCTCTCTTTATCTCTGCTACTAACAATGAGACGAGTGGCGCAGCGCTAACGTTAGTAAATGGTGGAAAATACATTTACCATCATCCATATATTAATAAAATACAATGATCGCTATGCTCGTCCTCGCAGAGACACTATTAAAGATACTGCATTATACGATCCATTGCTTCCTGTACACCCCTGCGTTAACAATTCCCGCTCATGTTCTTTTACCTGCATATGACCCTCTGCCGGGCAGGCGTCTTTCAAAACCATTATCTTTGTCTATACCCGTCTGCCACTGTACCGATCACATTTTTACTGCAATGCATACATTTTCAGAAGAAAATTATTTAAAAGCCATATATAACCTGTACAAACAGGGAACAGGCAAAATAACACCCACCGCCATATCAGAGGCGCTTGGCAACAACCCTGCCTCGGTGGTGGATATGATAAAGAAGCTTACCGAGAAACAACTGCTGGAATACGAGAAAAGCAAGGGCGTGAAGCTGACCCCGGCGGGCATGAATGTGGCCATATCGGTGGTACGCAAGCACAGGCTGTGGGAGGCCTTTCTGCTAGATAAGCTGGGATATGGCTGGGACGAGGTACACGATATAGCCGAGCAACTGGAACATGTGCATCACCCCCAGCTGGCCGACCGGCTCGATAAGTTCCTTGGTTTCCCCCAGTACGACCCCCATGGCGACCCCATACCCAAGGCCAATGGCGATAGCGCCGTCACTTACAAGACACTGCTGGCCGAGATAGCCGAGGGAAAGACCTGCAAAGTGGTGGCGGTAAAAGACACCAGCGCGGCCTTTCTGCAATACCTGAAAAAGCTGGATATAGGTATAGGCACCCGCATCACCCTTACCGAGAAGATATCTTTCGATAGCTCTATGATCATAACCGTGGGCAACAATAAACAGGCTACCACAGTATCGAAGGTATTTGCAGAGAACCTATTGGTGCAGGAATAACGAACGCTATTTCTGCATAAAGATGGGTGGGTACTTGCCCGCAGGTATATCATTGTGGAATTCCCCTTCGTACAGCAGGCCCCCGAAAAAGTCATAGCACTTTCCGGGGCCATTCTTTTTACCTTCCTTCCACATGCCTTTATAGGTCACGCAGCCGGGGCTGTTCTTTATACTGCCTGCCGCCTTTACGGTAAGTACACCATACCCCTCATACAGGTCGTGATAAAAGTCGCCCTCATATACATTGCCATTGTACCAGTACATGGTACCACAGCCTGTACGGCGGTCCAGTATCCACTGCCCTACATATTTATCGCCATTGGTCCATTGGTAGGTGCCCGATTCCGCCCAGCGCAGGTTGTTCTTGAAAAAGCCCTCATAGGTATCGCCATTGGGCCATGTATACCGCCCCCAGCCGTTACGGTTGCTCTTCTCATAGCTGCCCAGGTATTTCTCGCCGCTGTTCCAGTTACATACACCTGTGCCGCTCATCTCATCGTCTACGAACTGGCCCACATACGTCTCCCCGTTCGACCAGTAGAACACTCCATCGCCATGCTGCCTGTCGTTCTTCCACTGCCCCTCATACCTGTCTCCGCTGATATAGTAAAAGACACCTTTGCCACAGCGCACACCATCTACATATTCGCCGGTATACCGCTCTCCGCTCAGCCACACCATTTCACCTGTCCCGTTCATTTTACCATTCACGAAAGAACCCTTGTATACATTGCCATTGGCCCACTTCATAGTGCCTTGGCCCCAGTATACGCCATCTTTCCATTCGCCGTCATACACACTGCCGTTGGCCATGTTCTGCGTACCCTTCCCGCTAAAGAGGTCTTTCTCAAAAGTACCTGCGAACTTATCGCCCTTCACAGTGGTATACGTTCCGGGCCCGGTCAGGTAGTCGTCCTTCCATTCGCCCTCGGCCTTGTCGCCATTGGCATAATACCTCACACCCTTGCCCGCCATATGCCCGTCTTTGAAACTACCTACATACTTATCTCCATTGGCCCAGTAAAAGGTACCCTGGCCCGATTGCAGCCCATTGGTAAATATCCCCTCGAACCTGCTGCCGTTCTTCCAGTAAAAGGTACCCTTTCCCTCCATTCTGCCGCTTATCCAGCCGCCTTCGTAATGGTCGCCATTGGCCAGGTATATAGCACCCTGTCCCCACATCTTGTCATTGGCCCATTCGCCCTCGTATTTGCTGCCGTCAGAGAAGTAGAACGTACCATGGCCGCTCATCTCGCCATTGGCCCAGTTGCCCACATATTTGCTGCTGTCGGCATAGTACATGGTACCCGGGCCATGCCTGTCGCCCGCGCGTACATTGCCGTTGTAGTAGTTGCCGCTATCATAGCGCTCGGTCACATGGCCATTGTGTGTGCCCATGGTACCGTTATTGTCTATTATCAGTTGTGCTGCTGTCTCATAGCCCTTTTTTACGGCCCAGTACAGTGGTGTGGTACACATGGTGGCCGTCTTCCACTCGGCATTTATGTTCAGCTTCTTTTTTATGCACAGCTGTATGAGGGGAATATTTCCGCAGGCAGCTGCCGTATGCATTACGGTCCAGCCACCGGGCCCTTTGGCCTTTATATCGGCGCCGGCCTGTATGGCGCTCTGCATCTGCGGGCAGTTCCCGTCCGATAGTTTGCCCAGTTCGGCAGCTAGCAATGCTTTGGCCTGCGCGGGTGTCAGTTTACCCGTGGTCTTGTCCTTTTCTGCAGCAGCCTTATTCTTGTTGGTATTTATGGCCAGTTCATCGCGCACGGGCTTGTCCTGCGCACCGGCAATGAGTGCCACCAGCAGGGAAAATACCGTTGCGAGCGCTCTTCTCCATACCCTCTCCACCACAATATTGTGTTCTAAGCCCTTATGCATACCACTTTCCGCACCTGTATTGGGGTAAAATACTTTTGACCCGGCAAGATATACAAGATCCGGCTATTTGCTATAACAAATTTAATTAATGAAAAGTTATTGATAACTATTGACTTACCTACAGCCTGTACAATTACATATTCACTACATGGAGATGGCCCTCAGATCGTCGTATAACATTCGTTGCAATAACACTCGCGCGACCGCGCGGACATAGACCTCCCTCTCCCTTCGGAGAGGGTCGGGGAGAGGCCGATACGCAACAATTTGAAATGCATATACACTGCGCGGTTGGCAATGCCTAATTCTGTACCTTTAGTACGAGAGAAAGTATAAGTGTGCTATACGCAGTAGTAGATATTGAGACCACGGGCAGTTTTGCCGCAGCTAACGGCATAACAGAGATCGCCATCGTGATACATGACGGCAAAAAAGTGCTGCACTTCTACGAGACCCTTGTCAATCCCCACATACCCATACCCTACTTCATACAGCGGCTCACAGGCATCAACAATGCCATGGTGGCCAATGCCCCCTCCTTCAGCGAGATAGCGGGACAGGTACACGAGCTGCTGCAGGACAAGGTATTCGTGGCACATAATGTCAATTTCGATTACTCCTTTGTACGGCACCACCTGCAGGACGCAGGATACAAGCTGGATACAAAAAAGCTATGCACCGTGCGGCTGGCACGCAAGGTGCTGCCCGGCCTCAATGGCTACAGCCTGAGCAAGCTCACAGCACGGCTGGGTATAAACCATGCCAACCACCACCGCGCCGGCGGCGATGCCCTGGCCACCGCCGACCTGCTTGCCATCATAACGCAGAACGATACCGAAGGCGCTATAGCCGCTATGCTCAAGGGCCGCAACAGCGAGCAATACATGCCGCCACACCTGCCCGTGGCCGAGCTAGAAGGACTGCCATCCGGCACAGGTGTGTACTACTTCTACAACGCTGCAGGCAAGGCCATATACATAGGCAAGGCCCGCAACATTCGCAAGCGTGTGCGCAATCACTTCTCTAATAACAAGGTGAACCGCCAGAAACAGGACTTCCTGAAAGAGACACACCATATAAGCTACAAAGAGTGCGGCACCGAGCTGATGGCACACATACTGGAAAGCGCCGAGATACGCAAGCTATGGCCGGTACACAACCGCAGCCAGAAGGGCTACCTGGCACAGTATGGCCTTTTCGTGTACGAGGATATGCAGGGCTTCATGCGCTTTGCGGTAGAGAAGATACGGCGCAGCCTGAAGCCGCTCTATACCTTCAATACTGTTACCGAGGGCCACTTCATGCTGCGCCAGCTCATAGAGGATATAGGCCTCTGTACCCGCCTCTGCAATATATCATCTGCAGCGGAATGCAGTTGTAAGGACCAGGCGCATACACCCGAGGAGTACAACAAAAAAGCTGCGCAGGCCATAGAGCAGATACGCACTATGCTGCCCACCTTTGCCCTTATAGACAAGGGCATAGACGATAATGAATATAGCTGCATACTCATGAAGAACGGCAATATCTTCGGCATGGGCTACATCACCGACAGGGCAGAGCAACTGAAGAGCATAACGGCACTGGAGAGCAGCATAGAGCCCGTGCAGGACAATGACTATATACGCAACCTGGTACTACGCCATGCTACCGAATACCCCGAAAAATGTGTAACGTTCTACTAGACCTGAAATACCTATTATGGGAAAATTCTCCGACAGCATTCAAGATGCGCACATCAAGTTCATAGAGCACCAGAAGATGTTCTTTGTGGCCACAGCGCCACTGGCCGCCGATGGCCACATCAATCTATCGCCCAAGGGGCTCGATAGTTTCCGTGTGCTGTCGCCCACACATGTGGCCTACCTGGACATCACAGGCAGCGGCAACGAAACATCGGCCCATGTGCTGGAGAACGGCCGCATCACTATCATGTTCTGCGCCTTCGATGGCCCACCCAATATACTGCGCCTCTATGGCACAGGCCGCACCATACTGCCCGGCAGCGCCGAGTGGAACAGGTACATATCGCTCTTCGGCGAGGCGCCCGGCATACGGCAGGTCATAGTTGCCGATATACACAAGGTGCAGACCTCCTGCGGCTACAGCGTGCCTCTCTACGACTATACCGGCGAGCGCGACCATGCCTATAAGTGGGTGGAAAAGAAAGGCCCTCAAGGATTGGAAGAGTACCGCGCCGAAAAGAACCAGGTGAGCCTGGATGGCCTGCCCACTGCCCTCGCGCAGCACTAAGAGGGCTGCGAACCGTTCAGATGCTCCAGTATATCACCAACACATAAGACAGGGACGAAAGCACGCCTCCATTCGGGAGACATAGGGAGACGGCTGAACGCATGTATCATACCGATCGAACATCAAAATTCGTCATTAAAAAAGTGTCCGATAACATCTCCCTCTCCTTTGGAGAGGGCCGGGGGTGAGGCTTACTAGCAATGGGTACATCTATTGTTCAATTGGTGTCACTCAGATCCCCCAATACTATAAAACGAACTGCCCCCGCTCATAGCAGGGGCAGTATATCTCAAATACGGGCCTACACCACCACCCTCCCTAGGGGGAGGCCTGCCTGCCGGTAGGCAGGGATGGGGAGGGGCTTTACTTTTTCTTCTTCTTGCCTTTAGTGGCCTTTTCGTTCTTCTTCAGGTCCTCTTCGGTCACATCGTCCTTGGCATTGCCCTTTATGTACAGGGTATAGCGCTTCTCGCCATGCGGCGTTATCGCGTTCGACTGTATGTATACCTCTTTGTGGAATACACCATGCTGCTCCTCGGTCTTCAGGCCCAGTTGTATGAAACCCTTCTGGCCGGGCAGTACGGGGTTCTTGCTCCACTCTACATTGGTACAGCCGCAAGATGGTGTCACGTTCATCACTATTATAGGCTCTGTGCCCACATTCGTGAATTCAAAGGTATGCATGGCCACAGGCCCTCTCTTTACCACACCGAAGTCATGGGTCTCACCGGTCTCGAATTTGAAGCGTGGCCCCGGCTGCTGTGCTGTAGCAGCGGTCTTGTCTTGTGCTAATGTTGTGGTCACAGTAGCACCCATCAGTAGTGCGCTCAGTACCGGAACAAGTAGTTTTCTCATATCTGATCTGTGTTTGAACTTTCCCTATTCCGAAAATAGTTGGCCATGGCCAACTATTTTCAGTTTATCCTTTATGTGGCCAGGTGGCCAGGAATTATTTTTGCTCAGTGGCAGGTGCTGCCGGTGCAGGGTCTGCTGGCTTGGGCTTCACATTACCCTTTATGTGCAGTACCATTGGGCTCTGCTGTGCGTTAGAGTTTATGGTCACGTCCTTGCTTATGGGGCCGGGGCGGTTCTGTGTGGTATAGGCCACATGTATCACACCTTTTTTGCCGGGCAGTATGGGCTCTGTAGGCCATTTAGGCACTGTGCAGCCGCAAGAGCCGTGTGCTTCCTGTATCACTATAGGCTCTTTGCCTACGTTCTTGAATTCGAAGTCTACTTCTGCCAGCGGGCCTTCAGGCACTTCGCCGAAGTCGTGGGTCTCTTCCTTGAACTTGAACTTACCTGCATCAGGGTTCGCCTTTGGTGCAGGGGGTGGAGGAGGCGGAGGAGGAGCCTGCTGAACAGCGGCAGCAGGGGCAGAGGTTTTGCTATCCTGTGCATTTGCAACGATGGCAGATGCCGACAGGCAAAGGAACGTTATGAATACCTTTTTCATTTTACCTTGGTTTGTTATGTTATCGGAACTATTAGTTTACGGGTATTAGTTGGTCTTCATCATAGAAGTGTTCTCCGGCACAGAGCTTACAGGCGCTTTCTCTACATTGCCTTTTATGGTCAGCACCTTGGTACCCGCGTTCGATACTACGGTTATAGATTTGGTGAACGCATTGGGCCTGCCCTTCGTGTGGTACGATACATCTATCTTACCTGTAGCGCCGGGGGGCACAGGCTCGCCCGAGAAAGAAGGCACTGTACAGCCGCATGAGGGCTGCGCTTTCTGTATGATGATAGGCTCTTTACCATTGTTCTTGAAGGTGAACGAGAACGATGCATCAGGGCCTTCGGGTACAGTACCGAAATCGTGTACCATATCAGCGAACGCAAGATCGTCGGCATTAAGGCTGGTAGCCGCGGGTACGGCAACAGCATTAGAAGTAGTAAGAGATGAAGGGGCAGGTGTGCTTATCTCGGTCTGCCTGTTCTCCTTCTTCTTATCCTTCTTGCTTTTCTTGTCCTGTGCCAATAGCACGCTGCACGACATCAATACGATACCAGCTGAAAGAAGTAACTTTCTCATCTTAAAAATTCTGTTTTATTTGTTCAGAGAAACAAATTTAATACCAAAGATCCGAAAAACAGATTTTTTTATTGTTAAAACCATTTAGGTCCCACAGGCCTTAACTTCGCACTCCCATGCATAAGTTCCTCATTATCCAGACCGCTTTTACGGGAGATGTGGTGCTTGCCACCGCCATAGTAGAGAAACTGCATAGCTACTACCCACAGGCGCATATAGATGTGCTGCTGCGCAAGGGAAATGAGGGCCTGCTGCAGGGCCACCCGCACATTACGGAAGTACTTATATGGGATAAGACCAGACATAAGACCCTCAACCTCTGGCGAATGGCCCTGCGGATACGGGCAAATAAGTATACACACGTCATCAACCTGCACCGTTTCGGCTCATCGGGCTTCGTTACCCAGCTCTCGGGGGCGGCATACAAGGCAGGTTTCAGCAAAAATCCCTTTTCCTACTGCTATACCCGCAGGGTAAAACACCTCATTTCTGAGCCGGGAGCAAAGGTACCTGTACACGAGACCGACCGCAACCAGCAGCTCATAGCCGACATCACCGATCCCATACCGGCCATGCCGGCCCTCTACCCTACCCCTACCGACCGCGAGCAGGCCCGGCCCTACCAGCAGGATGGCCCATATATATGCATTGCCCCCTCTTCGGTATGGTTCACCAAGCAGTTCCCGGTAGAGAAATGGGCAGAACTGATAAACGCCATACCGCATACCTATACCGTATACCTCATAGGCGCACCTTCCGATACCGTCACTGCGCAGCGCATCATAGCCGGTACCACGCACCCCGATGTACACGATCTCTGTGGCAAAATGCCCTTCCTGCGCTCGGCCGCCCTCATGCAGGGCGCCGTCATGAATTACACAAACGATTCTGCCCCCCTGCACATCGCATCGGCCATGAATGCCCCCGTCACAGCGGTCTTCTGCTCCACGGTGCCGGCTTTCGGCTTCGGCCCCATACGGCCCAATGGCGTAGTGGTAGAGACCATGGAGCCCCTTGCCTGCCGCCCCTGCGGGCTGCATGGGCACAAGGCCTGTCCCGAGGGTCACTTTCGCTGTGCAAAGACCATAACCAACCCACAACTGCTATGGTGGATACCGAACAAGACATAAAAGCCTGTGTGGCCGCCCTACAGGCAGGCGATACCATCCTCTACCCTACCGATACCGTATGGGGGCTGGGATGCGATGCCCGCAACGAGGCCGCTGTAGACAAGGTCTTCGCGCTAAAACAGCGCCCGAAGAACAAGAGCATGATAGTGCTGCTGGCCGATGCCCGCGATATACTGCGATATGTGGCTGCCCCACCACCCGATATCATAGCCATTGTAGAGGCCTTTGAGCGGCCTACCACAGTTATATACCAGAACGCCATAAACCTTGCCGATAATGTGGTGAATGCCGATGGCAGCATAGGCATCCGTGTAGCTACCGATCCCTTTTGCCGTGCGCTCATCAAACGTTTCCGTGGGCCTATCGTGTCCACATCGGCCAATGTAAGTGGCGAGCCTGCCCCGGCTATCTTCGCTCACATAGTACCTGCTATAAAGGATGGTGCGGGCTATGTGGTACATCACCGCCGCGATGATGCTACCCTGCACGCACCATCGCGCATCGTTTCCATAAATGATGATGGGGATATGATCATCATTCGCGAATGAGCCGGCACAAAAAGCCCATACTTTGGTGCCGGGCTTTTTTGTTCATGCTTTTTACTTTTCGCCTTTTCAATGGTCTCATATACCGACACATACATTTGCCCGAAATAATGTTAGGTGTGTATGGAGGGGTTTTGTGTAAATTTCGGGCAGCAAAACAGGGTTCATATCTATGAGAGTACTGCTTTTTATCCTTTTCTCATTCCTTTTTATAGCAGAAGGCCCGGCCGCTTTTGCACAGGTATACACCATAGCAGGCAAAGTGACGGACAGTAAGGATGCCACCCCACTGGCAGGCGCGGTGGTACAGGCAATAGCTGCGGCCGATACCAACCGCAAGACGGGCACCGTGTCGGATATAGATGGCAATTTTGTGCTGAACGATATGTCGCCGGGAGCCTACCAGGTGCAGGTGAATTACCTGGGGTACAAGGTGGTAAAGAAGACCATTACCATAGCCGCGACAAATGTGGATATGGGCACTATAGCTATGGAAGATGCGGCCAAAGAGCTGAAGACAGTGAACGTACAAGGCAAGCAGACCAGGGCAGAGCAGAAAGAAGACACCAGCCAGTTCAGGGCGGATGCCTACAAGACCAACCCCGATGCCACGGCAGAGGACCTGGTGGGCAAGATGCCCGGCATGACCAGCGATAACACAGGTGTGAAAGTGAACGGTGAGACCGTACAGCAGATACTGGTGGACGGTAAGCCGTTCTTCGGGTCGGACCCTACGGCGGCGCTGCGCAACCTGCCCGCCGAGGTGATAGACAAGATACAGGTGTTCGACAAGCTGAGCGACCAGTCTATGTTCACGGGCTTTGATGACGGCAGTGCGCAGAAGACCATGAACATCATTACCAAGCGCGCCAAAAGCGAAGGCTACTTTGGCAAGGTATATGCAGGCTATGGTACCGATGAGCGCTACCTGGCGGGCGGCAACCTCAACATCTTCAATGGCGACAGGCGTATATCCCTACTGGGGCTTACCAACAACATCAACCAGCAGAATTTCAGCAGCGAGGATATACTGGGTGTTTCCGGTGGTAGCGGCGGCGGGCGCGGCGGTGGTGGCCGTGGTGGTGGTGGCCGTGGCGGAAACAACTGGGGCGGTGGCCAGGGCAATAACTTCATGGTGGGCCAGCAGGGCGGTATAGCTACCACCAATGCGCTGGGCATAAACTATAGCGATACCTGGGGCAAGAAGATAAAAGTAACGGCCAGCTATTTCTTCAACAACAGTAATGTAGAACGCAGGGACAGCACAGCGCGTACTTATTTTGCCCCACAGTTCTACGGCGAGGATGCCACTACGCGTACCGAGAACATGAACCACCGCTTCAATATGCGGCTGGAATACAATATAGACTCTTCCAACTCTATCACCTTCACGCCATCGGCCAGCCTGCAGGACAACAGCAGCGTGACCAATGTACTGGCAGGTAACCAAATGGGCGATGTGCTGCAAAGCCGCAGCCGCAACAGCACATCGGCCGACAATACGGGTTACAACACATCGGGCAACCTGCTGTACCAGCATAAGTTCGGCAAGCCGCGCCGTACCATATCGCTGAACATGAACGGATCGCTGAACGAGAAGAGCGGTGATGGTACCAACTACTCGCTGAACGAATACATCACCAGCACCATTGATAGTGTGGTACGAGACCAGCGCTACGACCTGTATACCCATGGCAGCACCATAGGCGGAAATCTGACCTATACCGAACCGGTGGGAAAGAACGGGCAGTTGCAACTGTCGTACAATCCTTCGTACACCGAGAACGCATCGGACAAGCAGACCCGCAGCAGGGATGCTGCAGGTAATGACCTTCCGAATATAGACACCACCTTTTCCAGCATATACAACAATACCTATGTGACACAGAAGGGCGGCGTGAGCTACCGTGTAGGAGAACGAAGCAGCAAGCTGCACTTCAATGCCGGGGTGAACATGCAGCAGGCAGAGCTGAACGGGGTGCAGCAGTTTCCCCGGGACATCACTATAGCGCGCACATTCACCAATGTGCTGCCCAATGCCATGCTGAACTACAAGGGTGGCAGCGGCAGCAATATGCGCATCATGTACCGCACAGCCACCAACCTGCCATCGGTATCGCAGATGCAGAACGTGATAGATGTATCGAACCCGCTGCTGCTGCGCACGGGCAATGCCGAGCTGGTGCAGACCTATGAGCATACGCTGGTGATGCGCTATGGCCTTACCGATGCCAAGACCGCCCGTAACCTTTTTATGAACCTGTACCTGAACAGCACACAGGACTATATAGGTACGGCCACCTACATACCCACCCGCGATTCGCTGTATACCGACCCTGTATCTAATACTTCGATACTCATCAACCGTGGCGGGCAGTTGTCGCGGCCGGTGAACCTGGATGGCTACCTGGCCTCGCGTTTCTTCATTACCTATGGTGTGCCGGTAAAGGCCATTAAAAGCAACCTGAACATCAATGCAGGCTTCAATTATTCGCGCATACCCGGCCTTATAAATGATGTGGTGAACTATTCGGGCAACTATATACCATCGGCCGGTATGGTACTGAGCAGCAATGTAAGCGAGAAGCTCGACTTCACACTATCATATATGGGCAACTACAACATAGTGAACAATACCATACAGGCGCAGAACGCGAACAATTTCTACAACCATGCCGCATCCTTCCGTATCAACTGGATATTTGCGAACAATTTCGTGTTCAATACCAACATCACCAACAACTACTATACGGCCTTCAGCGGATCGGGCGACCAGAGCTACTTTTTGTGGAACGCATATGTAGGATATAAGTTCTTCAAAAAGGCGCTGGAGGCGCGCGTGAGCGTGTATGACCTGCTGAACCAGAACACCAGCATAACCCGTACCGTCACAGAGACGTATGTAGAGAATGTGAACACACAGGTGCTGCGCCAGTACTTCATGTTCCAGCTAACATATACGATACGCAAGTTCAAGAGTGGGGCGCCGCCGGAGCAGGAAAAACCCGTGGATGTACCCGGTATGCCACCCGGCATGGGCCCCGGCGGCAGAAGGATGCCATAGATGTAGCGACCGGATAAGAGCATAAAGCAAGAGCGCCATACCCCGAGGGGTATGGCGCTCTTGTATGTGAGAGGTATCAAAGCTTGTTATTGTATCACCAGTTGTTTTACTATAGGCGCTACATTGCCATCGGCAAAGGTAGCGCGTACAAAGTAAAGACCGGGGGCGAATGCGCCGGTATTCACAGTATAGCTGTTGCTGCGTATACCTGTGATGGTGTGCAGGGTACGGCCTGTCTGGTCGCATATGGTGATGGCGCTGAGTGCGGCACCGGCCGATATGTTCACAGAACCCGTGGCAGGATTGGGATAGAGCGATACCTGTGTTGTGTTTTTGGTCTCTTTTACTGCTGCCGCGCCATCGCATATGATGTTGTAGCAGAACTCCTCTACCATAGAATCTACAGAGTTCAGCATCACCGCATTTGACGACCATGGCACATGGCCTTCGCCATCATATATCCTGGTCATGTGGTAAATGTTCTGGGTGGCCATCACAGATTCGAGCTGGCCCATACCGCAGAGGTTCACATGCACCACACCCGATAGTGGGTAGGCACAGTTGTACGGTACCGTATTATCGGCAGTGCCCTGTGCATTCACACTGGGTTTGTCGTTGTAGTTTATGAATGAAGTGCTATTGAGCGCCCCTGCCAGGTTGATGATGCCCCTTACCTTTACATTATATCCTTCATTGCCGCTATTGCCCTCAAAGCCGCCATTGGTGAGCATGGTGTCGGCTATGTATGATGGTACCTCGGCCATACTGCCCAGGTAGCCCACATGCATATACAGCACGGCCCCTGCAGAGTTGCCACCCACAAAGATGTTGTTGGTATCTATATGGTAAGTGTTAGAGGTGTAAGCATCCTTCATGAAGTAGCGTATGGCGGCCTTACCATCACTTATGGCCTTTACCACTATGGATATGGCCTTGTTCGAATCGGCTGCCATAGAGAAGAGGTCGCCGAGGCGATAGTTGATAGATGCTGTGACATAGCCACGTTTCGCGAAGCGCTTGCAGAGCTCTACGATAGTGGGGTCATCGGTCTTGCTGCCGCCTATGAAGCTACCGCCATGGCCCAGTATCATCAGCGGCCTGTTTGGGTAGGTGTCCCCATCGGGCTGGTAGATGTCCATCTGCAGGTTGTAAGGCGTGGAGTAGGTGACGGTGCTCACACTGTATGTGGGAAAGAGCTCGGTATCGTAGCGGCCCGCGGGGCACTGTGCAGCGGCGCGTGTAGCGCCCATAACCGATATTCCCAGAAGAAAGGAGTAAAGTATCTTCTTCATAAATTGGTCGTTTATTTGTTTAGAGATCATTACAAGATAGTGAATTAAATATTAACAAACATTTTTAGGATAAATTTTTTATGCGTTCATTTTACCTGCGAGTATGAATATTGCTTTTAATTAGTAGCGTACAGAGGTAATTGTTCGGTAAGGGATCTTACCTTATTTTTCAGGAAAATGACAACTATGAAGGGTAAAATGATGGTGGCCCTGCTGGCTTTGGGCAGTATGGTGGCAGCCTGCGGCGGCGATAAGCCGGCAAAGACGACAGGCGGCGATAAGGCGGCAGTGAAAGAAAAGTACGATGCGGGTAATGCCTATATACTGGCGGCAAAGTTCGACAGTGCGGAAATGGCCTATAAGGAGTGCCTGAGCATGGACAGCACCTATTACCTGGCCCATTACCAGCTTTCCAGCCTGTATCAGCTTACAGGCGATATGGGCGGGGCAATGCGTGCCATAAACAGGGCCATAGAACTGAACCCCGAATTTGTGATGGCCTACTACAGCAAGGCAGGCGTAGAGGACCTGCTGGGCAATGAGAAGGAAAGCGCTACGTTCCTGAGCGCGGCACTGCGCCTGAAGCCCGATTTCTATATGGCACGCATGATGAAGGCCCAGAAGGCTGCAGCGGCCGGGAGATATAAAGAGGCCATAACCGACTTTGACGAGGCCATAGGCCAGCGGCCCGATGTGTACCTGGCATATAGCGGGCGCGGTGGCTGCCGGTACAAAGTGGGAGACATAGAGGGCGCCATAAAAGACTATACGAAGGTGATAGAGCTGAACCCGAACCAGATGATGGGCTATGTGAACCGTGCCGCCGCCTATGCGGGCGCCAGGGACTTCAGGGCGGCCATAAACGACATAAACACCGTGGTGGGTGTAGACCCGCTATGGTCGCAGGCATATATAATGAGAAGCAGCTACTACTATGTAATGAACAAGAAAGATAGCTGCTGCAATGACCTGCTCATAGCCCAAACGATGAAGAACCCCCAGGCCGAGCAATACATGAAACAGTATTGCAAATAGGTATACAGGAGGTTCTGTGAAGAGGTTTTATGACCGTTGGTAAATTATTTGTATTCTTTTTGTTAAATATGGAAAAGAATAGTAGTTTTAAGAACACCAAAAATCGACGACCACATGAAAAAGATCTTGACACTTATTCCCTCATTACTGCTGCTGGGGGCACTTGGCAGCCGCGCACAGACCACCATATATTCACAGGATTTCAATGCCAGTACGGCCACCCCTACAGGGTGGACACTGATGTCGGCCGATAATGGTGGTACTACCTCTACAGCGGGTAACCAGTGGCTTATAAACAACACATATACGCCCGGTATAGTAGGTACTGCAACGCCCTCACAACCTGCGGGCATCACCGGCGGACCTACAAGTAATTATCTGCATATCAACTGCGGGCCAAGCTTTTCAGGTCTTTATGGGCTGAATGCCAACTATAATGCGACAGGCTCAGGCGAGAAATACTTTGCTACTACAGCTTCGGTGGTCACTACAGGATACACTGCGGTATCTCTGAAGTTCTGGTGGATATGCGCCGGAGGAGCATCAGCAGATGGTAAGATCTACTATCGCACAAGCAGCTCGGGTACATGGACACTCATAACCACACCTATATCTTCTTATTTCGGTATGGGCTCGGCATGGAATTCACAGACCGTAACAATGGCCGCCTTCGATAACCAGGCATACCTGCAGTTCGGCTTCGAGTTCAGGGATGGCAGTGGCGGCAGCGACCCTGCATTCGCGGTAGATGATATAAAGGTAGAAGGTACCGGCGCTACCACGCCCGATGCCAGCATGACCGCCAGCAGCACTACTGTGTGCAGCGATAGCTGTGCCACATTTACCAGCACCAGCACAGGTACTGCAAGCATAGACAGCTTCAAATGGAGCTGCCCCGGCGCTACCATAGCTACACCACTGGTGAGCCCTGCCAGCATATGTTTCCCCGATGCAGGCACATACACTGTGAAGCTGTACCTGTATGATGGCGGCATACGCATAGACTCTGCATCTACCACCATGACGGTGAAGCAGTCTCCTGCACCTGTTATCATCAAAACAGGCTCTACACTTTCGGTTTCGGGTGCATATACATCGTACCAGTGGTATAACGGGCTTACCCCTGTACCGGGCGCTACCAATGCGTCCTATACCTATAGCGCACCGGGTGTGTATGGTGTGATGGTAGACTCCAACGGCTGTAAGGGTGTAGGCATAAAGAGCACACTGGCTGTGGGCCAGGTGAACGGAAGCGGCAATACCTTCTGGGTAGCGCGGCAGCAGGGCAATACACTGCCGCTCATCGCAGCATCGCCACTTGATGAGGCGCTGAACGTGGCCGTATATGATGCCACCGGCCGCGCTGTGACTAGCAGCAGGTGGGAAAAAGGTACTACATCGCTTATAATGAGTGAGATGAACGTGGCTCCCGGCATGTATATAGTGAGGCTGAGCAACGACAATACGTCTATGGTATTGCGCTGGCTCAGAGAGTAAGAGTTTTTTCTTGCAGCGGCAGGCCGGTCCTGCCGCTGCAAGTTTTTTACCAAATAAGACCGTCGCGATAAGCATCGCTGATCATGCATTGAGGTCTGGCCACATACGGAACAACGTGGCCAAAGAACATCCCGAGTATTTTCAGGAAATGATATCCCCGGGCCATTAGCCCTTGTACTCTCCCCATACACCACGCAGGGTATCGGCTATCTCGCCCAGCGTACACAGGTTCTCTACCGCAGTTATCACATGTGGCATCAGGTTCTCGGTGGTCTGTGCCTTCTCGCGTATGGCATCCAGGCTGGCCTGTGCTGCGGCATTATCTCGCTCGGCACGCAGCTTGCGCAGCTTTTCCGTCTGCACGGTGCGTATAGAGTCATCTATCTTCAGCAGCGGTGGCTCGCTCAGCTCTGCCGATGTGAACTTGTTCACGCCTACTATCACCTTGCTGCCATCTTCTATGGCCTTGTTATATGCATATGCCGACCGCGCTATCTCGTCCTGCATAAAGTTCTGCTCTATGGCCTTCACCGATCCGCCCAGGGCATCTATCTTTTCTATCAGCTTCCAGGCAGCGGCTTCTATTTCGTTGGTAAGGCTTTCTACATAGTACGATCCCGCCAGTGGATCTACCGTATCGGTAGCGCCGCTCTCAAAAGCCAGTATCTGCTGTGTGCGCAGTGCTATAGATGCCGCCTCTTCCGTAGGCAGGGATAGGGCCTCGTCATAGCCGTTCGTATGCAGCGACTGTGTACCACCCAGCACCGCCGACAGCCCCTGCAGCGCCACGCGTATCACATTGTTCTTGGGCTGCTGTGCGGTAAGCGTGCTGCCGCCCGTCTGTGTATGGAAACGCAGCATCTGCGCACGCGGGTCGGTAGCACCCAGCTCTTTGGTCATATGGGCCCACATGCGCCGCGCCGCCCTGAATTTGGCCACCTCTTCAAATATGTTGTTGTGCGCATTGAAGAAGAACGACAGGCGCTGTGCGAACACATTTATATCCAGCCCCTTCTCTATAGCCGCCTTCAGGTATGCCTTCCCGTTCGATAGGGTAAAGGCCAGTTCCTGCACAGCATTAGAGCCTGCCTCGCGTATGTGGTAGCCCGATATGGATATAGTGTTCCACTTAGGCACTTCCTTGCTGCAATACTCGAATATATCGGTAATGATGCGCATAGATGGCGCAGGCGGATATATGTAGGTACCGCGTGCAGCGTACTCCTTCAGTATGTCGTTCTGTATCGTGCCCGATATCTTGCGTATATCTGCTCCCTGCTTTTTAGCAAGGGCTATGTAAAGCGCCAGCAGTATGAAACCACTGGCATTGATGGTCATGGATGTAGTGATGTCGGACAGCTTTATGCCATCGAACAGCTCTTCCATATCGCGCAGCGAATCTATGGCCACACCTACTTTACCTACTTCGCCCTCTGCCATGGCATGGTCGGAGTCGTAGCCTATCTGCGTAGGCAGGTCGAAGGCCACCGACAGGCCGCTCACACCCTGGCTCAGCAGGAAGTGGTAGCGCCTGTTAGATTCCTGCGCCGTACTGAAACCCGCATACTGCCTCATGGTCCACAGCCTGTCGCGGTACATGGCCGCGTGTACACCCCGGGTGAAGGGAAACTGCCCGGGCAGCTCGTCCATCTTTACAGGTTCGCAATAGAGTTCCTTTATAACTATGCCGGAGTCGGTCTTTACCACTTTTTTGTTTTCCATCTTGTGCAGTTGCGGCTTTGCGGCCGGGGCGGAAAATTACACAATGCCTGTCATATTAGCCCCATACGCCCCGCATGCCCCTGCCGCAATTGAATTTTTAGTAATTTTATATAAAGATCCTATACTATGCGCCGCACTATACTTTCATCAGTTCTATTACTGCTGTCGGTCACCTGCCTGGCACAGCAGCACAAGGCCCAGCCCGGCAGCGCTACTGCCCTGCCAGCCGAAAGGCATACTATAAATTCTACATCCGCTACGCAGAACACAGAAACACTGCTGCATACCACAGCAAAGCCCACACCTGCCATAAGCGACAGGTACGAGCGCCTGGCCATGCTGGGCAATGGCAATAATGCGAATTCAGAGCTCCACCCCATGCACCCGGGGAATGGGCCCGGCGGCACCACCATGTATATACAGGACAACGGCCTGCGCGAGGCACGCTATACCAGCATGGTGCGGCCGCCCTCCCGCAATGCCTTCATAGATGCGGGCGCAGGCACCGTAGAGGCCCGGTTCGATAATTCGTTCAGGCGGTTCTTCTACTACTGTTCCTCAGAGTATGGCCGCAGAAAGTGCGACGATACCCTCTTTCGCAAGATCGCCAATGCTAATTGCCCGCATCCTGCATATCCGGGCTCGGTACATGGGTGGTCACTGGCATGTGGCTGTGCATGGTCGCAGTGCCTGTACACATATCCCTTCTGTCCCGCACATATGGTAAGCGATATGGCCCTGGCATCAGACAATACTACGCGCACCAGCAATTCATCCCAGTACTTCTCGTTCGACGGGCGCATCGTATACGGTACCGATACCCTGTATGGCATCATCACCATCACGCATAGCGATGTATCTGTAGAGCACGCCCATATAAAGAACACGCGCAGCACCCGTTACGCCCTTACCGATACACAGCTACACGCCATAACGGTATACAAGAGCCATAAGGAGCTGCACATGGTACGCCTCTGTGCCACCGACAAGCACCTGAGCCGACTGGTACACGCAGGCCGCCTTACCCTCTACGACCGCAGTTACGACTTTCTTACAGCAGGTAATGTTCGCAAACGTATTACCGTGATCACACCCGCCGGTATGGCTACCATAAACAATACCGAAGAACTGGCCGCAGCCATCAATGAACGATATGCCCTGAGACTGGCTGCCGGCGAGCTATCCCGCAAGGAGCTGATCACCCTCCTCAACAGGCTCGATTAGGATAATGCTACGGTACAAAAAACACGAAAGCCGGCCACAGGGCCGGCTTTCGTTATCGTAAGATATCCGTTTACTTCTTTGTATACTTTATCTCCATGTTCTTGAACTCCTTGCCACCCTGTGGCGTGCTGTACATTTCCATGGTCATGTGCTTCGCATCGGTATGTGTCACTACTTCTCTCATAGCGCATTCTGTGTTGTTCGATGGGTCTACACCTTTCCCTTTCATTTCCAGTTTTTTTGTAGCAGCATCGTAGGTGCCTTCCATTGCCATCATACCTGTGCCCATGTTGTCTACCCATGTGCTCATGAATACTTTCTTCGAGTTGTCGTAGCCCGATAAGCTCATCCCCTCGAACGGCATACCGCCCATATCGCCCTTGAACATGCACTGCTGATAGCGTCCGCCCATTATCATTTTGTACTGGGCCTCGCCCTTGCTGGTCTGTGCGGGTGCACCCTCTGCCATCCACGATGTTATTTCGGCCGTCCAGTTGCCCTCTTCTTCTGCCATCATCTTGTGCATATCTCCCGGCGTGGCATAGGCCATCCAGTTCTGCATAGCAGTAGCAGAGTCTACAGGTGCAGGTGCTGCTGGCGCCTCAGCTACAGTGGCCGGCGCTTCGGCGGTGGCAGGTGCTTCTTTCTCAGGAGCATTGCCGCAAGATGCCATCATCAGTGATGCAGCGGCCAATGAAAGGTAGATAGATGTCTTTTTCATGATAATTGATCTTTTGCTAAAAGTAATAAAATTATATGAAAAAAGAAATATCCGTACCCGGGCATTATTTTCCCGTTAAGGCATGGATATGACCATCAGGGCAGGGAATACTGCACCGTCCAGCCTATCTTTTCCATGTCCTGGTAATTCAGCTTGTAGAGCTTAGAGTATATATTGTGTGTCTTTACAGTGTCCCAAGACATGGTATCTACGGCCGCAGAATCTATAAAAAAGATGAACATACCCTTCAGCGGATCGCCGGGGTCGAAGTAGTCGCCTATGCAGCGGTACGGCTCATATATGAGCTCTCTTTTTTCGGTATAGCTAGGCAGGGCAAAATAAGTGGAATCGCCATGCTGCTGCCTGCCCACATTTCGCGGGTTCTCCCCGAATAATTTCGACATCTCCTTCCAGTCAAAGCTGTCGGACACCTGGGCAAAACGGCAATACACCGCTCTCTCTGTTCGGTTCACCACCGTTATGGCGGCCACATTGCATTTATCGCGGCGCCTGCAGGCCGCTATAGCCAGCAGTATACAACCTATGAGCAATATCCTGTGTACCATTGTTGTTTTGCGGTGGTAAATATACCGAAAGATGCGGGCGCACTCTGCTTATTTCACTTTTATCCTCAGTTCGGGCAGGATGCGGGTGGCACACTCGGGGCATATGGCCTTGATATCGGTAAAAATTATCTCTGAATTGTCGGGCGCCTCGCTTATGGCTTTCACTACGGCATTGGTAAGGAAGAAGGTCTTCACATTGTAATTGACAGGACCTTTGGCCGTAGAATCTTTAAAGGTGTAAGAGCTTACCGTGTACGGATAGCTGTACAACGAATTGGGGAATACCACCCGCAGCTTCGTTTGCCGTACTATGGTGCTCTTGGCCGCCTCTTTCACATCGTTCATGGTGCCTATGCGCGCCACGGGGCGGGGTATGCTGTCCGACTCGAAGTAAAGGGTCTTTATCACCTTCGATGTGCGGGCGTTCAGTATGGCCAGGCGCATGTGCTTTTCCTTGCCCAGGTAGGGCATGGCCAGTACCGTCATAGTATCGCCCACTATCTCGGGGTCGCCTATGCGCAGGGTCTTGTCCAGGCTTTTCAGCTTGTATTCGGTGGGCTTCATGCGTTTGTTATATACCTGTATGGCATTGTTTCCCGAGCGAAAGAGCAGCAGCGTATCTCTGCGCGCGCACCATTTGTTCCATACATAGAAGCTGTCGGTCTGCGCATGGGCGGCAGCGCATAGCATCAGCAACAGTGGGAGGAGGAAAGGTATACGTCTCATTCCGGCGAATATAGCAAAATAACATCGAGGGCATCCGTTAATATTCACATACACCTCTGAACAACAAGGCCCTCCGGCGCAGGGTATACCTGTACCGGAGGGCCGTAGAATATCTGTATGAGCGCTGCTTAGAAGCCTTTTGTGGCCACGCCGTCCTTTATGGCCTGCAGGGCTTTTGCCTCATTCATTATAGCTGCCATCTTGTTGCCCTTGCCATCGTGGCCTGCGGCCATATAGCCACCTTTTGCAGTGCGTGTGATAACGGCATCCTGCATAGGCACGTTCTTTTCTTTTGTCTTCAGGCAATATGCTTTGATCATTTTTGAAGTATCCATGTTATGTTGTTTTTAGTGTGTGAATAATAAATGTATGCATTGGCCTTCAAAGCAACATTTAAACATATTGCTGTGACAGCTTAACAAATATATAAAAATAGATCTGGAATAAACATGTGGCTGCAAAAAATTAAGAACGCGCTCCACATACATGCCATGCAGCAAGCTACGCTACATGGTATAAAAAGATACCTGCATGGCCATTGGCCATCCTTTAAAAAGTAAGAATAAGTAAGGGAGATTATTTTTTACCCTGCTGCTGGCGGTATACGTCGTAGCCGTGATCTTCTATGCTGGCATACACTATACACCAGTGACCCAGCAGGCACAGCGCCCATGCAGCTATGGTCCATGCGTGCCATGGATAGGCCCAGCCTTTAACGCCCTTATCATAGAACATACATGACAGAATGGTAACAATGACGAACACGACAGTATGGATCATGAACATCGACTTTTGTGATCCTGTAGGTTTTATTTTTTTAGGCATTAGTTACTGTTTTTTGGTATTGAGTGCCACAAAGATATACGGCCGGTACGATAAATTCAAAAAAAACGGCAGGTCGCCGCGCATTTTTTTACCCACATATCCGGCCGTTGCCTGTCTTGCTATATTAGCTGTATATTTACACTCCCCATCTCTGGCACTTATGCATTCACACACCTTTTCTATCCGCCATATGCTGGTCTCGGCCTGCATGGCGCCCTTGCTGTTTTGCCTTTCGCTGCTATTGCCCGCACAGAGGTGTGCCGCGCAGTACGACCTTGACTATATATCATATGCCGACTTTTACCAGACCCTGGCCCCCTATGGGCAATGGATAGACGATCCGCAGTATGGCTATGTATGGTCGCCCGGAGAGGATATCAACTTCCGCCCATATTATACCAATGGCCACTGGGTGATGACCGAGTATGGCAATACATGGGCATCGGACTATCCCTGGGGCTGGGCCTGTTTTCACTATGGCCGCTGGACGTATGACGAATACTATGGCTGGCTGTGGCTGCCCGGCGGGCAGTGGGGACCTGCATGGGTGAGCTGGCGCTATGGCGAGGGCTACTACGGCTGGGCGCCACTGGGTCCGCAGAACGGCCAGCCCGTTACCAGCTACAAATGCCCCAGCGACTGGTGGGTGTTCATACCCGCGCGCTACCTGTACTCCGGCAGCTATTACCGTTTCTGGTATGGCCCGCGGGATAACAAGAAGCTGGTGAAGGCATCTTCCCTCATCACCAATACATCAGAGAAAGGTAATTATACCTATATAACCGGCCCCGGAGCCGCACAGGTGAAACAGGCCACCGGCACCCCGGTGCAGATGTACAGGATACGCAACTCGAAGAACCATAATACCAGGATAAGCGGCGATGAGGTGCGCATGTTCCGTCCGGACGAGATACCCAAGGCCCCCAAAGTGGGCGAGGCCATATCTACCCCACCCAATGTGATCACCGCACCACGCCCCGTGCAGCCGCCGCGCCCGGTAACTGCCAATTCGGGCGCTGTGCCCCCCTTCAGGGAGGCTGTGATAACCCGCAACAATGCCAGCCAGGCCACACCCGGCACCAATGTGAACCGCACTGCCGAGCCGCAACCCGCCGGCAGGCCCGACAATAACCCTTATGAATGGGATGTGACACGATCGGTAAAGCAGGAGTACACCCCGCCTCCCCGCCAGCCGAAGCCCCAGCAGCCTGCGCCACAAAAGCCGGCCGCACGCCCACCCGCGAAACGCCCCCAGCAACCACGGCCGGGACAGGCGCCCAGGAAGGTGATAATAGAGCAGCAGTCGGCGGGCAAGTAAAATATCACCCTAAATGAATAACTACCGGGCAGGTGGCATGTGCCTGACATACTGTATTTTTGACCCCTGAAATGGTCGACCGCATCCTCTGTTCCTTACTGGCCGTAGTACTGCTTACCACAATGGGGTGCGCCAATATATCTACCCCATCGGGCGGAAAAAGGGATAAGACCCCGCCCAAACTGCTTGCCGTGACACCCAAAGACTCCCTGCTGAACACAAGGATATGGGAGATGCGCCTGCAGTTCGATGAATATGTGACCGTGAGCGATGTGCAAAAGGAGGTAGAGATATCGCCCATGCTACCTGTACCACCCATAGTGACGGCCACCGGCAAACATGTTAAGTTCAAGATAGAGGACTCTCTGCTGGAGGCGAACACTACCTACCGCATATCATTTGGCAAGGCCATAAAAGATGTGCATGAGGGCAATGCCTTCACTGGCTACACCTACACCTTCAGCACGGGCAACTATTTCGATTCGCTGGAGCTGACGGGATCGGTACAGAATGCCATGACAGGCATGACCGACACTACCGATGTGGTGGTGGTGCTCTACAATGCCGATGAGGACGATAGCGCTGTAGTAAAGAAAAAGCCCCGCTACAAGACCCGGCCCAATGCCAGCGGCACATTCTCCTTTACAGGGCTGCCTGCAAAGCCGTTCCGCATATATGCCATTAAAGATGGCAATACAAATATGATATATGATGGCGGCGGGGAAAAGGTAGCCTTCTGCGACAGCCTGCTCACCCCCACAGACTCATTTGCCCACCCTGTGACACTGCGGCTCTTTGCCGAAAAGGCAGATACGGCCGTGGTTGCGAAAACCGATACCGAGCCATCGAAAAAAGGTGGTGCGCGCGACAGGGAAAAGGCACCGACCAAGGCGACGGTAGATACGACATTCACCTACACCACCAACCTGGACACCAGCAGTAGTATACGCCGCACCTTCGACCTGAACGATACCATAAAGCTGTCGTTCAATAAGATACCTGCCCTGTATGCAGAGCAGCTTTCGCTGACGTATGACAGTGCAGGCCAGCGAAAGAACGTAGCGATACAGGTAGCGCCTGCCGCCACAGAGAAATACATAGTGTATATAATAGGAAAGCTAAAAGAGAACACCCTGTACACACTGCGCATGCAGGAAGGCTTTGCCGCAGACACAACGGGCAGAAGGACGGTGGCGGCACGATATGGGTTCCGCACCTTTAACGATGACGACTATGGCAAGATAAAGCTGAACATACCTGCCAGGTACACACCTGCGCCCGGCCGCCCGGCCCACCTGCTGGCAGTAGTGGCCGACGACAAGGAACTATATGCAAGGAAGATAACCGATAGCGTAATGGCGCTGACCCGCCTGCGCCCGGGCAAGTATACATTCCGTATAATTGTGGACAGGAACGGCAATGGCAAGTGGGATACCGGCGACCTGCTGGCAAAAGAACAGCCCGAGCTGGTGATACCCAGCACGGCATCGGTGCCGCTGAAGGCCGGGTATGACCATACACTAGACTTGGAGACCGACCCCACCAAGGGCAAGGACCCGAAGAACAAGAGAACAGGAAAATAATAGCATCTATATATGAAGAAGACATTCATCACACTTTCTATGCTTTGCGCAGCAATGGCGCAGGCACAGAACCGGCTGATGCCGGAGACGCTGTGGAGCCTGCACCGCGTAGGCGGCAACAGCATGAGCCCCGATGGCAAGTATGTATACTACACCTCGAAGTCAGTAGACTGGAAAACGGAGAAGAGCACCACCCACCACTACAAGCTGAACCTGGCCGATGACAGCCGCCGCGAGGTGACCACCGAAGGCCGTACCATAACACAGCGGTATGACAAGGCATGGTTCGCGTATAACGACAATGTACTGTACGAGAGCAACGACAGCGGCAATACATGGAAAGAGATATTCAACGGGCTGCAGGGCGCAGAGAACGTATGGGTATCACCCAATGGCAAATATGTGGCCTTCTCTAAGGATGTGATGATAAAGGCCGCCAATGGCACCGACATCTACAGCGATCTGCCCAATACCACCGCCAAGGTATATACCGACCTCAATTACCGCCACTGGGACACATGGGAAGATGGCAAGTACTCGCACATCTTCTTTGCCGACCTGAAAGCAGGCACTGTAAAAGACCTGATGGAGGACGAGCCTTATGACAGCCCGCAGAAGCCATTTGGCGGCGGCGAAGACCTGGCATGGGCTCCGGACAGCAAGGGCTTTGTATATGTATGCAAGAAGAAGGTAGGTAAGGACTATGCCATCAGCACGAACACAGATCTGTACTTCTACAGCATCAATACCGGCAAGACCACCAACTGGAGCGAGGGCCGCATGGGCTATGACACGCAGCCCATCTTCAGCCCCGATGGCAAGAGGCTGGCGTGGCTGAGCATGGGCCGCGATGGCTACGAGGCCGACAAGAACGATATACTGGTAATGGATGTGGCCACAAAGAAGATAATGAATGCGACATCGCACTGGGATGGTACGGCAGAGGGCTTCATATGGGACAATGGTGGCGAGAAGCTGTACTTCAATGCGCCCTTCGAGGGAACGGTGCAACTGTTCGATGTGGCAGTACCGCGCACCGACAGGGACAAACCTGCAGTGAACAACATAACCAAGGGCAAATACGACATAAATGGCATAGTGGGCCTGGCCGGCAATGGCGAGGTGATAGTATCGCGCACCGACATGAACCATGCTGCAGAGCTGTATGCAGTGAAGCCCAAATATGGCGACATGCGCCAGATAACGCATGAGAACGACCGTATGTACAACGATATACTCATGAGCAAGACCGAGCTCAAGAGCATACGCACACCCGATGGCGCTACCCTGCGCGCCTGGGTGATATACCCACCCGATTTCGACCCGAATAAGAAATACCCTACTCTGCTGTACTGCCAGGGAGGGCCGCAGTCGCCGCTGTCGCAGTTCTACAGCGTTCGCTGGAACTTCCAGCTTATGGCAGCACAGGGCTACATAGTGGTAGCGCCCAACCGCCGCGGCATGCCGGGCTGGGGCGTACAGTGGAACGAGGCCATCAGCAAGGACTGGGGCGGACTGCCCATGCAAGACTACCTGACCGCTATAGACGAGGTGGCCAAAGCACCCTATGTGGACAAGAACAGGCTGGGTTGCGTAGGCGCCAGCTATGGCGGCTATAGCGTATTCATGCTGGCCGGCATGCACAACAATCGCTTCAAGTCGTTCATAGCGCATGATGGCCTCTTCGACCTCAAGAGCTGGTATGGCACTACGGAAGAACTGTGGTTCGCCAACTGGGATATAGGCGGCGCCTACTGGAAACAGCCTGTGCCATCGAGCTACGAGAAATTCAACCCCAGCAACTTTGTGAACAAATGGAACACTCCCATTATGATAGTGCAGGGCGGACTGGACTACCGTGTGCCCATAGAGCAGGGACTGGAGGCTTTCCAGGCCGCGCAGCTGCATGGTATAAAGAGCAAGCTGCTGTACCTGCCCAACGAGAACCACTGGGTGCTGCACCCGCAGAACGGCATAGCCTGGCAGCGCGAATTTTTCAAATGGCTGGATGAGACACTGAAATAACAAAGGGCATATTTCTCTGCAAAAGCGGTCGCTGAAGTGACCGTTTTTTGTTTTTTTAACATAGCGGCATATGCGTACACAACAGCAAGAAGTTCAATCGTTTTCTTTATTACAAAACAAACAATATATTTTTATTTCATTACCAAATACAATATAGTTATACAACTATAGGTTTTAAGTATTATATTCGCTAAAACTTATTTTTTTATTGTGATAACGACAACGAAGAAGCAACTGGTAAAGTTCGCTCATAAAGGTACCCCTGATTTCTACAGTGATGTAAAGGCAAGAGTGAATGAGTATTTTACTTCAAAAAAAATATCCCACTACTCCAATACCGCTATGTACATAAAGACAGCAGCCATGCTGTCGTTGTACTTCGTACCCTACCTGGTGATAATAAGTGGCCTGGCAACGGTGAGTACATGGGTCTTCTATGCACTGTGGGTACTGATGGGCATAGGTATAGTAGGTATAGGTACCAGTGTGATGCACGACTCGAACCATGGCGCCTACGCCAAAAACAAGTTCACCAATGCATTTCTGGGCGGTATGCTGAACATACTCGGCGGCTATGCCAAGAACTGGCGCATACAGCACAACATACTTCACCACACATACACCAATATAGGCGGACTGGACGAGGACATACAAACAGGTGTGATACTGCGCATGACGCCCGAAAAACCCCTGAAGTGGTACCACCGCTACCAGCACATATATGCATGGGGCCTTTACTGCCTGATGAACATATACTGGGTAACCGCCAAAGACTACATAAAGATAGTTGCGTATAACAAGGCAGGACTGCTTGCAAAAGAAAAGACATCGCTGAATAAAGCCCTGCTGGAGCTTTCGCTGCTGAAGGTGCTTTACATAGCCTACATCATCGTACTCCCCATTATGATCTCGGGCATGCCCTGGTATCATATAGTGGGTGGCCTGGTGGTAATGCATGTTATTGCTGGCTTCTCGCTGGCGTGCATCTTCCAGCCCGCGCATGTGGTAGAGACCTCCGACTTCGCCGCCCCCGATGATGAGCGCAAGATGGAAAGCAACTGGGCAGTACACCAGATAAAGAACACTGCAGACTTTGCCCCCAATAACAAGCTGGTATGCTGGTTCATAGGCGGTCTCAACTTCCAGATAGAACATCACCTCTTTCCGCACATTTGCCATATACACTACCCGCAGATAGCCAAGATAATAGCAGAGGTAGCAAAGGAACATGAACTGCCCTACCAGGTAATGCCCACGTTTCGCAGCGCAGTAATTGCTCATGGCAAAATGCTGAAAAAACTGGGTCATAGCGAACGTCCTGTTATTGAGCCGTTCCACCTGGGTGTGGTAGATATATCTATGCAGAAGGCGATATAGTTAGCGCTGCTCACATGGCTGGTACACCGGTTCGTATTAACTTTGCTGCGCCGTATATGATCATTGTTTCTCCTTACCTTACTTTCCCATCCGTAGGATGGTGGCTGGCGGCCGTGCAGGCCGATAGCATATTGCTGGACGGTGGTGAGCATTTCGTGAAGATGACGGAGCGCAACCGCTACCGCATAGCAGGCGCCAACAACAGCATACTGCTGAGCGTACCACTGCAGAACGGCCGCGACCAGCGCACACGCATGGCCGATATAGCCATAGCCAACGAGGACAACTGGCAGGTGCAGCACTGGCGCACCCTGGTATCGGCCTACAACCGTTCTCCCTACTTCATGCACTACGAACCTTTGCTGGCCCCGCTGTATGAGACCCTTTTCGACAGCCTGCTGCAGTTCAACAAGGCCACAATGCTATGGGTAATGCAGCAACTGCAACTGCACCTGAACCTGGCCCTGAACGAGACCACAACCTACATAAAGGAATACCCCGCAGACCACCGGGACCTGAGGCATATGAAGGCATACCCCTGCGACGCCCCACCCTACCACCAGGTATTTATGGACAGGCTGGGTTTCCTGCCCGGCCTCAGCATACTGGACCTCCTGTTCTGCGAAGGGCCATCGGCAGCGGCATGGCTGCGCAGGCATACCCCAAAGGGGTGAACTTTAGAAACGCCCTTTTCTTTTTATGCATTTAATTCTATTTTTACAAGAGATCAATATATCATAAGAAATGAAGAAGTTCACCATGCTGGCACTGGCCGCATCACCCCTGCTGGCCAATGCGCAGGACGACCTGATAAGAAAGATAGAATCGAACAGGAGCTATACTACCACCAATGTATCTACCGGAGGAAAGAAGAAGGATGATAACAGCAAATACAAATTCCACAAGCTGATAGACCTGGAGCGTACCTGCGTGAAGAACCAGGCCAGTTCAGGTACCTGCTGGAGCTACAGTACCAATTCATTCCTGGAAAGCGAGATGATGCGCATGGGCAAAGAGCCGATAGAGCTGGCGCCCATATACAGCGCCCGCTGCGTATACAGCGATAAAGCCGACAACTATGTACGCATGCACGGCTCGGTAGCATGGGGTGATGGCGGATCGTGCCACGATGTACTGAACATGTATGCCAAATATGGCGCCGTACCGCAGGAGGTATACACCGGTCTGCAATACGGCACTACAAAGAACAAATTCGCAGAGATGCAGGCCATACTGAAATCTATGCTGGACGCAGTGGTATCGAACCCGAACGGCAAGCTCACCCCATCGTGGAAGAAGGCCTATAACGAAGTGCTGGACTCATACCTGGGCGAGGTGCCCTACAAGTTCAAATGGGATAATGGTACTTATACCCCCGAAAGCTTTGCCCGCCTGCGCGTGGGTATACACCCCGAAGACTATGTGGAAATGACCTCTGTGACCACTGCCCCCTACTACAAAAAGACCATGCTGATGGTGCCGGACAACTGGTCGTTCGACAGGGTGTACAATGTGCAGATGGAAGACCTTACCGACATCATAGACAATGCGCTGAACAAGGGCTTCACCGTGGCATGGGCCACTGATGTAAGCGAAAAATACTTCAGCTGGAAGAACGGCGTGGCCTATGTGCCCGAGAAGGAATATGACGACATGAACGATTCTGAGAAGAAATACATGTTCGACGGGCCGAAGTACGAGCGCGTGATAACGCCTACTATGCGCCAGAACGCCTTTGACAGCTACGAGACCACCGATGATCACGGTATGCATATAGTGGGTCTTGCCACCGACCAGAACGGCCGCAAATACTATGTGGTGAAGAACTCGTGGGGCGATAAGAACGACCACAAAGGCTACCTCTATGTGACCAAAACATATGTACGCTACAAGACCACGGCCATACTGCTGCACAAGAACGGTGTACCTGTGACACTGAGGAACAAGATGAACCTCTACTAGCAGTGAACAAATATTTGGAACGACCGGCGGGCAAATGCCCGCCGATCTTATTTTCGGACATAACGTAAATAAAGAAACAGCACCACGTTGCCGCAATGCTGTTCTTATTCACCACCAACAAGATAAGGTATGGCTACCTGATGATAACTTTTGATGAGGTACTGTTCTGGCCGTCGGTCACCGTTACCATATAAGTACCTGCATACAATATCTCTACATTGAAATAACACATTGTACTGCCCTGTGGTATGGTCTGCTGTTGTACTACCCTGCCGGTCATATCTGTAAGTATGGCATGCCTGTCGGCAGTACCGGCCACGCTGCATTGTACCACCAGCAGGTCGCTGACGGGGTTGGGAAATACCGATACGCTCACTACCGGCACATCCATACGCGCTACGGCTGTAGGGGTATATGTGGTCACTGTCTCGGATACGGTGGAACGCACAAAGCTGGACCCCGGCCCCGAAGCTGGCGCAACGCCATAATAGGTCTTTCCTATGAGGTAGGGAAATGCAGGGTTCCTATCGGCATCTATAGTGGCAAAGTAGCAGTAAGTGCCCAGGGGATATTCGGGCGTTTTGCAGAAACGGCCATTGTGCTCGTCCAGGTCGCCAATGCCTGCCACATACTCATAGTCTTCCTCATATGCACCAAGCGATGCCGGCAATGGCGTAGAGCCTACCAGCGGCGATGTGATGATATCTGTAAAAGCAGGGCCTGTTGCCGAGGTACCATCGGGCAGCGTGGTGCGCGATGTGATGCTGCGCAGCCTGTAGCCCGGCGCCATTCGCTTTATGGGGCTGGATGGGTCGTTGGGGTCGGTATAACCATAGGCACCGTATATGGGAAAGCCATCTGACGCAAAGCCTATGAGCGGCCCATGCGCCGCGCTGTTGGGCACATACAGGCCATCGGCAAGGTATACATTGCAGATATTGGACGTAGGCACGGCCGATACATTGTATGCAGAGGGGTTCTGATGCACATGATAATCGGCACTCATGGGGCCGGGATGACCGTGCGCACAGTCGAAACCCAGGTTCTCGAAGTATACCGCGTTCTGGTGCCACTGGCCCATGTTCATATATGTGGCGGCATCGCGCGCGGCATAGGCCACAGTACCATTTATGAAGACCGCTATGGCTCCCATACCCACTGCGGTGGGAGTGGGAGCTGCCACAGGATGGCGCGGTAGTTTTATGACATAATTATTATTGAGCGCCTTTGCCACCGTGCCTATAGCATATGGTCCGGTAACATAGGAGGGCACGCCTGTGGCATTCACATACACATAGTTATCGGAGTAGCGCACCTGCTGCACATTGGCCAGCGTGGCATCTACCTGTGGGGTGGTATTGCCTGTGATGTAGTAGCGTGCAGTGGTACCCGATGTATTGAACAGCCATCCGGTGATGACAGGGTCGGTCTGTGCATGAGCAACGGCCGTACAGAACACCAGTGGCAGGTATATAGCTGCTAATTTTTTCATTGCGTATCGTTTTAGGGAAATGGTCTCTATATGTTTCCTAGCCTTACTGCTTCACTATCCTTTTTACAAAGCCGGTGCCATTGGCCTCATCGGCCACCTGCACAAAGTATACACCATAGGGCAGTGTGCTCATATCTACGGTAGTGGTAGCAGTTATCTTCTTGCTGCTGGTGATGGTGCCTTTTACATCGAACACGGTAACAGTATATGGCTTGTTCTCCTGCAGCTCTATGGTGAGGTCGGTGACCACAGGCACAGGATACAGCTTTATGCCCGCCTCTATGGCCGCTATCTCTTTTACCTTAGTAGGAGTATACGGCGTAGCAGTACCGGGTACGGTGGTATGTCCCCCCGTAGGCCCTGTGTTGGTATTGCTGAACGCCCCGTAGAAAGTAGGGCCTATGAAGTAGGGATATGCGGGCTTTAGTGCGGCATCTACGGTAGTGAAGTAGGCATAGGTACCCGCAGGGTACTCCGGGGTCTTGCAGAAACGGCCATTGTGCGCGTCCAGGTCGCCGGCGCTTGCAGTGTACTGCCAGTCCTCTATAAAACAACCTATGGGGTAGCTGGCATCTACAGCGGGGCCGCTGGTGCGCGTAGTATAGGTCTTGGTAACGTAGCCGGACCGTATGCGGGTGATACCGCCCGTACCATCGGCATTGGCATAACCATAAGGGCCGTATACAGGGTAGCCATCCCATGCATAGGCCACTATAGGCGAGTGCTGGGTGGCATCCCAGCCGTGCAGCTTCAGGTTGTCGAAGTGGTGATGGTACATATTGGTAGGTGTGCTATGGCCATTGCTGGCGTCCATATCCATACCCTCGAAGTAGTAGGCCAGGCGGTTCCACACACCTGCATTCATATAAGACTGCGCATCGCCGGGGTGGAAGAACACCGAGCCATCCAGCATCAGGCCTATCTGGCCGCCCATTACACCCATGGGTGTGGTGGCCGGTGTGGGTACGCGCGGTATGGTCCAGGTGGCATCCAGGTCGGTAGCATCATTGTGCGTCACGCCATGCATATAGTAGTTGGGTACGCCGCTCGTCTTTACATATACGGTAGCTGTGGTGTAATACACTGCCTCTACATCGGTAAGTATGCCCGAGTAGGTATGGCCCGTGGTATTGAACCACCAGTTGATGATCATAGGATCGGTGACCTGGGCGGTAAGCATACGCGAGCTCAGCAGCATGATGGCGAGCAATAGTGTCTTTCTGTTCATATTGTCAGATCTTAGGGGGGAAGAGATGTTACAGTTGCCTGTAATGGTATAAGACGACATAATGCAAAGATCCCTTCGCTGCACCAAAGAAATTTATTTGCCGGGGATACCATGCCGGGGATCGGACAGGAATGCGTGATCCGATAAGGTATAGAGAAATGCCACCAGGTCGGCCTTCTGAACGGCTGTAAGGTAAATGCCCTTTTGCAGCCTGGGGTTCAGCGTAGGGCTTTGCTGTATACCCATTATATAATTGTTGAGCACCTGCCCCAGCGTCTTGAAACGGCCATCGTGCATATAGGGTGGCGACTGTGCTATATTGCGCAGTGTAGGCACCTTGAACTTCAGCGAATCGCTGCCGAGGTGGGTTATCTTCATCCTGCCTATATCGTGCAGGCTATCGTCTACGGCCAGGCCATTGTTCTCAAAGCCATTGCTGGTGAAGAGCGGTTCGGTGTGGCAGGCCGAACAATGCCTTGTGAACAGCGCATAACCTCTTGCCTCGCTCTCGGTGAATTCCGCCTCTCCCCTCTTTACACTATCGTACCGGGCATTGGCGCTCACCAGCGTGAGCATGAATTGCGACAGCGCTCTTAGCACATTCTTGTCCGTTATACCCCTGCGCCCGAAAGCATCGCGGAACAGCCGCCTGTAGGCATCATTTGCCTGTAGCTTCTGCACTATATGGGGCATGCTTTCGTCCATCTCCAGCGGGTTACTTATAGGTGTGGCGGCCTGTTCATCGAGGTGTGTTATCGAGCCATCCCACATGAGCGTGGTGCTCCAGGCCAGGTTCACCAGCACAGGCGAATTGCGGGTACCTATGCGGCCGTCTATACCATGGCTCAGGCTGTGGTCTACATGGGTAAAGGCATTGTAGGGCGAATGGCAACTGGCGCAGGATATAGTACTATCGCGCGAAAGGATGGGATCGTAGAAGAGCAGCCGGCCGAGCTGTATCTTCTTTTCGCTAAGGGGCGCATCGCCAAGGTCGTAAGCAGGTGCGGGCCAGCGCTGCGGTATGCCTGGCTGTACCTTTTCCTTTTTCCTGAACCCCGCAAGGGCAACCAATAGTACCAATAGACCTGTTACGACCGCTTTTCTCATTCCTGCCCCAAATATGGTGTATTTATTTGGACGACGAACTTTACCGGAACCTCCGCTGGCATCTAACAAAAAAGCGCACCCCGGGTGCGCTTTTTTGTCATTCATATTTTTCACCGGCACTACTGTGCCACATCCTTCGGATAGTCGAGATAGCCCCATTTGTTCATTACTACACCGTCTTTCAGCAGCATCAGGCCGGGGTTGGTACGCATGGCGGTCTTGCTGGCAGTGCCGTCCAGTATCATGAAGGGTATATCTGTCATGCCCCATGCTTCCTGGTAGGTCTGGCATATGTCGCGGCCTGCCGAGCATGCCACATAGAACGGTATGTTCATTGCCTTTGCCTTTATTGCGAGGGCCTTCAGGTCATCGAGCTTTTTGATGTTGGCCTTCTCCGGCTCGCGCAGGAACCATATGTATACATACCCCTTAGCACCCAGTATGGCCTGTGCCTGGTCCACATCGTTCGAGTCGTTCAGCGAAAAGTCATGTATCTCGGGCAGGCCTGTAGCCGGTGTCACCTCTACCGTATTGCTCGATACGAACTTCCAGCTAGGGTCTTTCCACGGGTAGTTCTCTGTAGTGAACTCCTGTTTCACACCGTTCTTCTCGTATACGAACTTCGTAGCAAATGTAGCTTCCTTATAGTCGGGGCCGGGCTTCATCTTCTCCAGTACATTATTACCTACTTTGTAGGGCAGGCAATCTTTCACAGGCAGGTGGCTCAGTGTCCACCACTGGAAACCGAACGCGAACACAGCGCCCACACCCACTATGGCAGCATTGTAAGCAGACCTATCGAATATGGGGAACACACGGTAACGGAATATCCACAGGAAGAGGACTATGGCCGTAAGCGCTACGTCTTTGTAGAAGGTGGCGGTATTAGAGATCTTTATGCAATCGCCAAAGCAGCCGCACTCCTTTATCTTGCCCGATGTGAGCGCATACCAGGTAAGGAAGGTGAAGAAAATATTAAGCAAGAGTAATAGCGTGACATAAAGCCGGAAAGCATTGCCCACTATCATAGCCACACCCGAGATGATCTCGAACGCTATCATCAGGACCGAGAATGTGAGGGTATACTTGAGCATGAAGCCCATGTTCCATACCTCGAAGAACTCATTCATCTTGTAGGTAAGGCCAAGAGGGTCGTTGGCTTTCACAACACCGGAAAAGATGAACAAAAGGCCTACCGCGACCCTTAGAATGGTAATGATAACTTTCATTGCAGTGGAAAGATTTAAATAATGCGTGAAATTAAGTCATTTATCTTTAAGCTACCGACAGCCGGCAATTAATAAATGATAAGAATGCGCACAAGGTTGCATGTGCTTACATTTACAGGGCCATTTAACACATTGTATATTATCAGGCTTATTCATATAACTATCAAGTTCACATAATATTTGAAAACGATAAAGAGTAAAGGCCGGGAACTGCCCCTAACTGCCCCTATGGTAATGGGCATACTGAATGCCACGCCCGATAGTTTCTATAACAAGGGGCGCGACAGCCGAGTGAGCGATATGCTGCGCAATGCAGAGGCCATGCTGCAGCAGGGCGCTACTATACTGGATGTGGGCGGAGCCAGTACACGGCCCGGCCAGCCGCTGATAGAGCCAAGCGAGGAACTGCGAAGGGTGATACCCGCCATAACGGCCATACGCGAACGGTTCCCGGATGTGTGGCTGTCGGTAGATACCTATAATGCGGCCACAGCCCGCGCAGCGGTACAGGCAGGAGCCGATATAGTGAACGATATAAGCGCAGGAGCCTTTGATGCCGATATGCTGGCCACGGTGGCCGCTATACATGTGCCCTATATAGCCATGCACATACAGGGCACACCTGCTACCATGCAGCAAGACCCGCGATATAACGATGTGGTGGCAGAGGTACACAGCTACCTGCGGTACAAGGTAGATGAATGCATGGCTGCAGGTATAGCGGATGTGATAGTAGACCCGGGCTTTGGCTTCGGGAAAACGGTGGAACATAATTTTGCGCTGCTGCGCGAACTGGGCACTCTGCGCGAATTGAACAAGCCCATACTGGCGGGCCTTTCCCGCAAGTCTATGATATGCAAGCCCCTGCGGGTGAACCCCGAACATGCCCTCAATGGCACCACTGCACTGAATATGGTAGCCCTGCTGAATGGCGCCGATATACTAAGGGTACATGATGTAAAGGAAGCGATGGAGGTGATAAGGCTGTATGGTCATTTGAAATAAGGAAGGGTTATTATTTACCGCGCTTCTTTTTGCCTGCGGCCGCGCCTTTTATCTCTTTTATATCGGCAAGGTCTTTTTTCCTGCCGGTAGCCTCTTTGTTCTTTATGAAGTCGCGCAGGCTAATGTAATAGATCTTTATGTGATCCATTTCCACTACTTCTGCTCTTTCATATGCTTCGGCAAATGCTACGCCGTCTATACTATTCAGTATATCTATTCTCAATGGTGGCATACCTATCTGCGAGATATACCCTTCTTTAAGAAAATCTTCCTTCACAAAACCCAGTGCCGTCATACCGAAATCTCTGATGACGCGTAAAAGTTTGGCAGCATTCTTCTCCGATATCTCTATCCATATATCTATGTCACCGGTATAGCGAGGCTTTCCATGAAATGCAAGCGCATAACCGCCTACCACCATATACCGTACTTTATGACGGTTGAGAAGTTCTATAAAGTCGGCAAGGTCTTGGGCCAGTATCATTGATGGAGCTTACGCTTATTTATGATGGTCTTATCGATACCGGCACTCCCTGCTTTGCCCCCAAATACCAGCAGGGTAACGGCCGCGATACGCTCGCTGGCAGGGCGGCTTTGCCAGTACGATATATCTTCTTTCTCTTCGGCTACCTCTTTCATTGGTCCTTTCCGCACTACTAACTCCATGCTGCGCCGTTTTGGTATAGGCAGTGGGCCTATCACATTTTTGCGCTCTACGGTCACATCCTCGTTCTCGAAAGCAGTTCTCTTTTTGCCCAGGTAATTATTAAGGGTATTGTAGCTATATGCGGGGTAATGGGCACAAAAGTTCCTGAGGTTGGAGAACACCTCCATTTTATTTTCTATCCTTTTCTTCCAGTATACCAGTATTATGCGCCTGTCGCGTACTGCCTCCATGCTATAAAGATACACAAAAAAAGACCAATATAGCTGCTATATTGGTCTTCTCCGGAACTCTTCTTTATGATTCTTACGCCTTTTCTTCCCATATCCGGGCCAGGTGTACCAGTATCTCTACGGCCTTCTCCATATCCTGCACGCTCACATATTCCTGCTTGGAGTGTATGCCCATCTCCCCGGTGAATATATTGGGACAAGGCAAACCCATGAAGGACAGGCGCGACCCATCGGTACCACCACGAATGCTCATGCGCTGCGGGCTGATGCCTGCACGCTCGTATGCCGCGGCCGCGTGGTCCATTACCTGCGGGCAGGTATCCAGCACTTCTTTCATATTGCGGTACTGCTCCTTCACCACGAACGTCATAGACGAACCGGGGAACATGCCCACAGCGTTCTCAGCTATGCCTTTCAGTCTTGCCTCGTGCTCGGCGAGTTTCGCAGTATCGAAGTCGCGCACTATGAACTGTACAGTGGCCTGCTCCAGCCCGCCCTGTATGGCCACAGGGTGTACAAATCCCTGCATACCCTCTGTCACCTCGGGGCACCATTCGTCCTTGGGCAGCATATCTACGAATGCGCCTGCCACTTTTATGGCATGCACCATCTTGCCCTTGGCATAGCCCGGGTGGGCGCTTATACCATTGAAGGTGACCGTGGCGGCATCGGCAGAGAAGGTCTCGCCCTCCAGGTGGCCGCGCTCACCGCCATCAAGGGTATAGCCATAGTGGGCGTCCAGTTTCTTCATATCTACTGCGGCCACACCACGGCCTATCTCCTCATCGGGGGTAAAGAGTATGCGTATCTTGCCATGCTTTATCTCTTTATGCGCCACCAGGTGGGCCGCCAGGTCCATTATTATGGCCACTCCGGCCTTGTCATCGGCCCCCAGCAGGGTCTTGCCCGATGCCGTGATGATGTCATCGCCTATGCGCTCCTTTAGATAAGGGTGCTCGGTAGTAGTGATGACGACCGATGTATCATCGGGCAATATTATATCGCTGCCATCGTATGCCCTGTGCAATATGGGCTTTACGCCTGCGCCACTGCAATCGGGCGCGGTATCTACATGCGAGCAGAAGCACAGTACAGGCACATCTTTATCGGTAGTGGCGGGAATGGTGGCATATACATACCCATGCTCGTCCAGTTCGGCATCGGTAATGCCCAGTTGCTGCAGCTCCTGTACCAGTATGCGGCTCAGGTCTTTCTGCTTCTCTGTAGAGGGCTGCGAGGGCGATGTGGGATCGCTTTGTGTATCTATCTGTACATAACGCATGAAGCGCTCTGCTGCGGTATGGCTGTGGCCGGGTATCGACATTGTTGTAATTTTGTAGCGGTAAAAGTAAGCAAGGATCTGAAAAATAGGCCGCAGCTTATTATCTTGTATCTCTTATGGCAGCTATAGGGTTCTCAAAGACAGACATATCGCAGATAGTGACGGTGACATTCACACTGTTCGCCGTTATAGATATTCTCGGCTCCATACCGGTCATCATCAGCATCAAGAAGAAGATAGGCGATATAAACGCCATGCTGGCCACACTGGTATCGGGCGGGCTCATGCTGCTGTTCTTCCTCATAGGCGAGCAGATGCTGCAGTTCATGGGGCTGGATATAAAATCGTTCGCCATAGCGGGTTCCATAGTCATCTTCATACTGGGGCTGGAAATGGTGCTGGGGCTGGAGTTCTTCAAGCCCGAGAAGGAGGGAAGCGCCAAAAGCAGTACCCTGGTACCTGTGGCCTTCCCGCTCATAGCGGGTTCGGGCACGCTCACCACCGTTATGTCGCTGAAGGCGGCCTATGAATACTACAACATACTGATAGCCATATTCATAAACCTGCTGATCATATACATCACCCTGCGGTCGGTGAACCTGCTGGAGCGCCTGCTGGGCCCCTCGGGCATATTGGTGGTGCGCAAATTCTTCGGTGTCATACTGCTGGCCATTGCCGTGAAGATATTCATGAACAATACCGGGCTGGTGACACATAAATGATCTGTTATCATACGAACAGCCCTACATTTTGAAAAAATGCGTTCTGTATGAGAAAATAGCTTACCTTTGCGACCTTATTTCACGCATGGCCAAATCCATGTATTAAAACGTAACAAAATGAAAAAAGGTCTTCATCCTGAAGCTTACCGTCTTGTAGTGTTCAAAGACATGTCTAACGAGACGACATTCATCACCCGCTCTGCGGCTCCTTCTAAAGAGACCATAGTATGGGAAGATGGCAACGAATACCCTGTGATAAAGGTGGAAATTTCCAACACTTCACACCCCTTCTATACAGGTAAGTCTATGTTCGTAGATACTGCCGGCCGTATCGAAAAGTTCAAGAAGCGTTACGAGAAGAAAGCCTGATAAGCTGCTTCATACCATATACAGAGGCTGTACCCATCGGTGCGGCCTCTTTTTATTTCGGTATTCACGGCCCTATGGTTATTTTTGAGGCCGTCATATTCCTGTACTCATGCATCACATCCTTTTCGATAGCGCCACACAGCGTGCCGACCTTCTCCCTTTTACCCACACCCGCCCCGTGGCCGATATACGCTGCGGCATACTGACCATGCGCGAACGCTGGGAGCGGTACCTGGGCACAAGCACAGGCACACTGACCGAGGCATACCTGCAAGAGCTATATCCTGCCAATGGCCATAAAGGCATGTTCATCAATGGCAGCGTATTCGCTACTGCGGCACTGGTACAGGCGATAAAAGAACTTGGGCCGGGTCAGGCGCTGGTAAAAGGCGATGTAGTGATAGCAGCGCATACCATAGAGATGGTGACCTATGCTGCACTAGAGATATATGTGGAAGACGAGATGGAGCATCTGGCCTATGATGGCGAGATAATGCAGGTAAGGAACATATGGGACATCTTCTCGCTGAACGATAAGGCCATTGCCGCCGATTTTGCCCTGCTGACCGCGGGCAGGAAGAGCGCTCCTACACCCGCAGGTGTTACCGTAACGGGCGATAAGCTGTTCATAGAAGAAGGTGCGAACATATATGCGGGCTGCATCATCAATGCCACTACAGGGCCCGTGTATATAGGCAAAGATGCCGAGATACTGGAGGGCACCCTGATACGCGGCCCGCTGGCCGTATGCGAGCATGGTGTACTGAAGATGGGGGCAAAAGTATATGGCGCTACTACCATAGGCCCCGGCAGCAAGGCGGGCGGCGAAATAAACAATGCAGTGTTCTTTGCCAATAGCAACAAGGCACACGATGGCTACCTTGGCAATGCCGTGATAGGCGAATGGTGCAACCTGGGGGCCGATACCAACTGCTCTAACCTGAAGAACAACTATGATGTAGTGAAGGTAAGGCACGAGGCCAGCGGTAAGGACATTTCTACGGGGCTCATATTCTGCGGGCTGATGATGGGCGACCATTCCAAATGCGGCATCAATACCATGTTCAATACGGGTACTGTAGTAGGCCCGGCTTGCAACATATATGGCGGTGGCTTCCCCGATAAGTATATACCTTCCTTCTCGTGGGGCGGCAGCGATGGGTTCGTGCCACATACGTTCGATAAGGCGATGGCCACGGCAGAGCGCGTATATGCACGCCGCAGCAAAAAAATGAGCAGCGCCGAGCGCACCATGTACCAGTATATATACGACAACAGGTAGCCGCAGCATAGCAGCTTCTCACATATAGATCGTATCTTTAAGTTCATCAGAACTTAATACCTTATGCCTGTAACTATAGGAATATCCGGCAAGCGCTACATAGCCGCCGGTGAAAGGAAGAATACCTACAATGCCATTCTGAAAGAGCTGCAGGCCATAGTACCCAACAAGCAGGAGGAGGTAATAGGGCTTACTTCCCTGGCCTCGGGTGCAGATACACTCTTTGCAACGGTCATCCTCGAAAATTACCCCAATGCAAAACTACATATAGCGCTACCCTTTGCGCTGGAAGAATACAGCAAGGATTTTCGCGACGAACCCGACCCCGAAGCACCTGACGAAAAGAGAACAGAGCGGCAGGTGCTGGAAGAATATATAAGGGGCCATGGCGTGAATACCGTGGTGGCACATGCCATACCACAGACCGATGAGGAGCGTAACGAAGCCTACTATGCTGCCGGGCTGTACATAGCCGACAAGTGCGATGAGATGATATTCGTATGGGACAAGGTAAAGCCCAACGGCCGTGGCGGCACCGCCGAGATACTGGGCTACTATGCCGAAACAAGACCCGGCAAGACCATACATATGGTGCACGTTTCCCCACGCACCAAAGACGAACTGAACGACAGGATAGAAGCTGAAATGAATAAGGCCGACCAGGCTGCCATAGAATACAAAAAGCTGTATAAAGATGTATGGTGGGCAGCCATACGTCTCGGCTTCCTTGCCGTTGTCTTGTTCGCTATAAAGGTCGGCTACCATTTCCACCACTCGCATCCGCATGACACCGCAGGCGAGACAGATGGCAGAATACCTGCAATAGTAGAGTTCGCCCTTACATATCTCGAACTCTTTACCGTGCTGCGCACATGGTGGCTCATACGCAAGGCCCGCATGCTGAAATACCATGCACACTATTTGCAGCAACGCATGAAAAGCGAAAAGCTACGGGGCATGCTTACATATAACCTTGCCAGCCTGCCTGTAGATACCGATGATGATATAACACATAGCGACCAGGATGTAGCCGCAATAGCAGACGAAATGAATAAAGTTGCGAACAGTACGAAGTACCACTCTTTGTGGTTCACACAGTATGCCGTAAAAGAGTTGATAACCGGGCAAATAGCGTATCATACCAAAACTATAAACAAGACCATTGGCAACCGCCCTCATAAATATGAGCAAGGCAGCAAGGCCGTGGCCATCGCATTCGGCATCAACATTCTGTACCTTTTCGCCTATACCACTGCAGAGCTATTGCATAAAGGACACTGGACAGCAATGGACATCTCTCACATAAACATTTGTTACTGGCTGCACATATTTGCCATATCGCTTACTATTATTCTTCCGGCCCTGTATGCGGCCATAGAAGGCGCACTCTACTTCAATGAGTGGAACATGCTGAAAGAACAATCGAAGACAACAAAAAGAGAGCTGGAAAGATATCTCACGTCTCTTCCATCCGTAACGAACACACCCGCGGGGGAAAAAGGCATACACGAGAAACAGGTACAAGTGCTGATGAAAGCGACCACCGCCATGCTTGCCGATAACAAGACCTGGCATCGTATACTGGGAGACAAGGGGATCTCTATTCGTGCATAGCGCTTATAAAAAGATGCGGCCGTCTCAAGATAATTGAGACGGCCGCTTTATGAAATACTTTAACGAGCTTATTTTATACCCATCTTGGTCTTTACCAGCGGGGTTATATCATATTCGTCCTTGCTGTATACTATACCGCCACCCTGGCTGTTCACGTCGAATATGTAGTCGTAGTTCTTTTCCTTTGCCACATCCTTTATAGCTTTATCGGCCTTCTCCAGTATGGGTGTGTACAGGTCCTGCTTCTTCTGCTGTATCTTTTCCTGGGCGCTCTGCTGCGTGCTTTCTATGCGGGCCTGCAGGTCCTGCAGTTCTTTTGTCTTCACTTCCTTCATGGCATCGGTCATGCCCTTCTCTCCTGTCTGAAATGCCTGGAGCTTTGTCTGGAACTCCTTGGTCATTATCTCTATCTGCTCCTGGAAGGTACGGGTATACTTCGCCAGTGATGAGTCGGCATTGATGCGCTCGGGCATAGACTGCAGCAGTACTGCAGAATTGATATACGCTATCTTCATCCCGGTGTTCTGCGCTTTGGCAATGTTGCCGAGCATAACACCACAGGCAACTAACAATATCAACTTTTTCATTTTTGCTTTTACTGTTTTATAACTATTTATATTAAACCTAATTTTTATGAAGCTGCAAAGTAAGTGCCATTATTTGTTTATTCCAAGAACTTTTAACACTTCATCACTTTTGTCCAGCTTGGGGTCGGCATAGAAAAGGGTGACGCCACCGGCCTTATCAAGCACCAGGTCGAACCCCTTCTGCGATGCCATTTTCTGCACTGCATTGAATACACGGTCCTGTACAGGCTTTACGAACTCCTGGCGTTTTTTGAAGAGGTCGCCCTCATAGCCGAAGCGTTGTTTCTGCAGGTCTTTGGCCTCCTTTTCCTTGGCCACTATCTCGTCCTGGCGGCGGTTGCGCATCTCGTCGGACAGCATGGGTTTTTCGGCCTGGTAGCCCTTATACATCTTCTCTACCTCGGCCATCTTGGCATCTATCTCGTCCTGCCATGTCTTGGAGAGGTTGTCCAGCTTGGTCTGGGCGTCCTTATAGTCGCTCATCTTCTCCAATATGAACTTGGAATCTATAAAGCAGTAGCGCTGCTGTGCCTGTGCACAGGCAGCAAGGGCAACAAGTATCAAACTAAAGAGCACCTTTTTCATACGTCGGTAGTTTAGATGTAAAAATAAGCGTTATAACAATAAGAACTAAGCACACATCACACTGCATCAATCCGGCTCGAAGCCCAGCATGAAGGTGAATTTGGCAAGGCTCTTCAGCCCGGTGACACCATATGTCGGGTCGTACTTGTCGAAGCCCACACCATAGTCGAGGCCCAGCAGGCCGAACATGGGCAGGAACACCCTTATGCCAACACCTGCATCGCGGTTCAGCTTCAGCGGGTTGTATTCGGTAAAGTTGTTCCATGCATTGGCCGCATCTACGAACGCCAGGCCATATATAGTGGCCGTGGGGCTCAGCGAGAACGGATAGCGCAGCTCTGCCACATACTTGTTGAAGATGGTGGCCGCCTGTGCATACGGGTCGTAGCCGCGCTGGCTTATTATCTCCTTGCCTATGAAGAACTGGCCCATGGTCATACCGTCGCCACCAAGCTGGTAGCGGCCGAAGGGCGAGTATCCGAGGCCCTGGTTGTAGTAACCCATAAAGCCATACTTCACACCCAGCCTCAGCACCAGGTTGCCATGCACCTTCTGGTACCAATCGGCCACGAACCTGTACTTGTGGTACTCTATCCACTTGTACTTCTTCTCAGTGCTTTCGTTGGTATAGTCCTTGCCGGTGAACATGCTGTAAGGCGGCGTGAACTGGAAGGTGAACGCTATATTGGAACCACCGCGCGGGTAAAGCGGGCCATCGAGCGAGTTGCGCGACAGCACCAGCTTCACGTTCAGGTCGTTGCTGGTACCATTAGCAAAGTCCACACCCTGTATGAGGTTGTAGTTCTTCAGCTTATAGTTATTGAAGTAAAGACCGTAGTTGAACACAAAGAAGTTATCGGGCCATGAGAGACGCTTACCCATAGACAGGCCGCCACCCAGCATTTGCAGGTAGGTGTTGCCGCTGGCACCCTGTGGCGCCATACGGTTGAAGGTGAGGCTGGCCGAGAGCGCATTGGGCCTGCGGCCACCCAGCCACGGCTCGGTGAAGGAAGTAGTAAGGGCATTGTAATAAGGCCCGTTGGATGCATAGGTAATGGAGAACTTCTGGCCATCGCCCACAGGCAGCGGATCCCAGAATTTGGGCCTGAAGATGTTGCGGGCCGAGAAGTTGTTGAACGTGATACCTATGTTGCCATAGAAGTTGACACCACCGCCAAAACCTGCAGAAAGCTGCAACTGGTCGCTCGATTTCTCTACCACGCTATAATCTATATCCACCGTACCATCCTCGGGGTGCGGCTTGGGTTGCAGACCTATCTTCTCCTGGTCGAAGAAGCCCAGGTTAGCTATCTCGCGCTGCGAGCGTATGAGGGCCGAGCGGCTGAACTTGTCGCCGGGATAGGTGTACAGTTCCCTGCGTATCACATGCTCATTGGTACGGTCATTGCCCGATATGCCTATCTCGCGTATGGTGGCTTGCGCACCCTCTGTTATGCGCATCTCGTAGTTGATGGTATCGCCTACTATAGACATTTCTACCGGCTCTATGTTGAAGAACAGGTAACCATCGTCCATATACAGGCTGCTCACATCCTCGCCACCTTCGGGGTTCAGTTGGCGGCCCATACGGGTCTCCAGCAGTGCCTGGTTATATACATCGCCCTTCTTTATGCCCAGCACGCGTGCCAGCACCTCTGATGAGTATTTGGTATTGCCCTTCCAGTTTATATCGCCAAAGTAGTATTTGTGGCCTTCCCTTACCTTGATGTCCACATTCAGGTTGCCGTTCCTTACAGGGTATACGGTATCGGCATCGATGGTGGCATCGCGGAAGCCCAGTGTGTTGTAGTAGGCCACAAGCGCCTGCTTGTCCTCTTCGAACTTCGTCTGGTTGAACTTGGAAGAAGCAAAGAACTTGAACCTGAAATAGGGATCCAATGCATCCATCGTCTTCGACAGCGACAGAAATCCGAATTCGCGCATGTACTTACCGAACGAGCGCTTGCTGCTGCCGTAGGCATTCATTGCCTTATCGGGGTGCAGGGTGATGTGGCTCATCTCCTTCGTACCCTTCAGTGTGCGCTTCAGCCTGGCCTCGGTGGCATTCTCGGCGCCTGCTATGTTCACCTGGTTTATGTGCGTTTTCACCCCCTTCTGTATATAGAAGGTAAGTATCACCTTGTTCACTGCCAGCGTATCCTTGCGCTCTATCACCGACACCTGTACGCGGCCATAGCCCTTGTCTACATAGTGTTTCTTTATACGCTCCATGGCCTCCTTGCGGGTGGCATCGGTCACCACCTTGTTGGTCACCAGGGGCATCTTGTTCTTCAGTTCCTTGGCCTCGCCGGTCTTTATGTTCTTGAAGTTGTACTTGCTGAGCCTTGGCCTTTCTTCTACCGCTATGTTCAGAAATATCTTGTCGTCTATTATCTTCGATACCGTTATCTCTATATTAGAGAACAGTTCCTGCTTCCACAGGGCGCGCACCGCTTTCGATATATTCTCATCGTTCGGCAGGCGTATCTTCTGCCCTACTATCAGGTTACTTACCGATATCAGCAGGTCCTGATCCAGGTATTGCGCACCCGATACCGTTATACCTGCCAGCTCGTACTCTTTGGGGCGGTTGGGATCGGCGCTCTGCTGCTGGCGGTAGCTACCCAGTCCCGAGCCTGAGCCCGACCCGCCTAGCTGCGCCTGCGCATTGAGAACACCCGTCATGCACAACGATACGAGCAGTATATATATACGCACAAGGCCACCTGTACGACGCACAACAGTATATTCTCCGGTATTTACGGGCATTTTGTTCTTCCTCATTTCCCTATGCATGATCGGGTCTGGTGGTGGTTTGTATCTGTTCGCTCGTTTTGCCGAACCTGCGCTCGCGCTGCTGGTAGTTCAGCAGGGCGTCATATAAGTTCTGCTCACGGAAATCGGGCCAATGAACGTTGGTGAAATAAAGCTCGGCATATGCCAGCTGGTATAGCAGGAAATTGCTGATCCTGCATTCGCCGCTGGTGCGTATCATCAGCTCCGGGTCGGGAAACGCATGTGTGTACAGGTGCTGCTGCACCAGTTGGTCGTTTATATCGGCAGTGTCTATCTCGCCCTTCTTCACTTTCTCTGCTATTATGCGTGTGGCACGGGCCATCTCATCGCGCGAGCTGTAGCTGAGGGCCAGTACCAGGTTCAGCCCGGTATTGCCTGCCGTTATCTCTATCGCCTCGTTCAGCTCTTTCTGGCATACCTGGGGCAGGCTCTCGAAGTCGCCTATCACATGCATGCGCACATTGTTCTTCCTCAGGTCTTCCACCTCTTTGCGAATGGTGTTCACCAGCAGCTCCATCAGTGCATCCACCTCGGCCTTGGGCCTGTTCCAGTTCTCTGCCGAGAAGGCATACAATGTGAGGTAGTCTATGCCTATGGCGCAACAGGCATCTACAATGGCGCGCACGCTCACTACACCCTCGTAGTGGCCGTAGACCCTGTCTTCGCCGCGCTCCTTGGCCCAGCGGCCATTACCATCCATTATTATGGCTATATGGCGTGGCAACCTGCTGCGGTCGATGGTATCCGGAATGTTCATTGAAGTATACGAAAAGTGCGCAAAGGTACAAAAATAGCTTACAGCCACAGGCAGCAAAATATGTAATAACAGTTTAACTCGATTTTAACTGCATTATTTTATAAATAAAATATATTTTATTATTTACACATTTTCGCGCCTGTAAATAGGAATACCCGGCTCACAGGCCCTATAAATAACAGCAAGATACATGTACCTTTATCGCCATAGGCCGGGGCTACCCCTGCCGGCAAAATGAAGGTCCTTCTTACCAGGTGCATATTGGTATTGCTGCTGTGTACTACCTGCGATAGCTATGCGCAGGTAAGGGTGAAACGCGCCCGCAACCGTTTTGCCGACGACAGGCCCAGGAAGATACACCCGCGCAACCCCGAACGCGACAAGCCACGAAAAAAAAGACAAAAAGATGCGACCACCTATGTGAACGCCGCCATACCCGACCCGCACAGCAGCCTGGACGATATATTCTATGTGAAATGGAAACCTGCCCGCAAGCTGACGTATGATGATTTTGTGTCCAATAAGAACCTGTACAATAAGTTCCTGCCCGCCAGGGATTCGGACCTGGCCAAGGTGATATACCCCGACTACCGCGACTTCTACAAAAAGCTGAACGACCGCCAGAACCCCGACCTGAAAAGCGAAGACAGCCTGCAGTGGCAGGCGCGGGCCGAGCGCCTGCTGCGCGAAAAGAAGGAGATAAGGAGCGAGTACATGTTCAGCACCACCAGTATAGACTCGGCAGGAATGTTCCCCATCACTATAGACTCCCCGGCGGCATCGGTGGTGGTGCTGTCGCCCGTCATATACCCGCTGGGCGAGGACAGGTACTATTATAATATAACGGCCCTTTTCAGCAAGCACGACTCATGGATGATAGTACGATCGAAGGACATACTGGACCATGAGCAGATACATTTCGATATATACGAGATATTCGCCCGCAAAATGCGGCGGCATGTGATAGAGACCATACGGCGCAACTACAATGCAGGTACCATGGCCAATGTGGCCGATGAGATAGCCCCGGTCTTCGAGCAGCTATACCAGCAGCTCACCGACCTGCACCTGGAGTTCGACCGGCAGACGGCAGCGCTCACGGGGGCCAACTCAACGCTGGTACCCACTAATGCCATATGGAAGCGGGCCATGCAACAGCAACTGGCAGAGCTGGAGAAATATGCCATTCCCGAGGCCACCATACGGCTGGAGTAGGTGCACTGGCACTTCACATAAATTTAAAACTGCCCACTGCGCTATCCTTTATCTTTGCCGCCCGGGCATTATGCCGCCATAGCGGCAATGCCTATTTTTGCCACCCTTATACTACAACACATGCACTTATACGAAAGGATACAGCAGACGGCCGAATTCATAAAGGCACGCATCACCAACGAGCCCCGCGTGGGCATCATATTGGGCAGCGGCCTCGGCGACCTGACCGAAATAATAGAAAAGGAACATACCATAGAATATTCCGAGATACCGCATTTCCCCACATCTACCGTACAGGGACATAGCGGCAAAATGGTGTTCGGCAGGCTGGGTACGCAGAACGTGGTGTTGATGTCGGGCCGTTTTCACTACTACGAGGGCTATGATATGCAGACCATCACCTTCCCCGTTCGTGTAATGAAAGCGCTGGGCGTAGACACGATGATAGTATCGAACGCGGCAGGTGGTATGAACAAGGACTTCGGTATAGGCGACCTGATGATACTTACCGACCACATCAATACCTTCCCCGAGCATCCGCTGCGCGGCCATAATGATGAGCGCCTCGGCACCCGCTTCCCCGATATGAGCCAGGCATACGACCGTGAGCTTATAGACCTGGCCATACAGGTGGCCGCAGAGAAGGGCATACCGGTAAAGCAGGGGGTATATGTAGGCCTGCAGGGCCCCACCTTCGAGACACCTGCCGAGTACCGCTGGCTGCACATAATAGGCGGCGATGCCGTGGGCATGAGCACCGTGCCCGAGGTGATAGTGGCCCGCCACGGTGGCATGCGCGTATTCGCTATGAGTGTGATAACCGATATAGGCATCAGCGATGTGCCCATCACCATCACGCACGAAGAAGTACTGGAAGCCGCACATGCCGCAGCCCCTAAGATGGCGGCCATAGTTACAGGCCTTATACAGCGCCTGCCCTACGCATAGGTATCTACTGCTGGGGTAATTTATATAGAATGATACCCGATGCGGTATCTGTCATTACTTTCTCGTACGGTATGGGCGAAACACCATCGGACAGGTTGTCGTGAAATATCTCATCAAAACCCGGATTGCGCAGTTTGCCATTTCCCTTGGGCGAGTGCAGGTAATATGTGATGCGGTATCGCTTTATATCCTGTACCAGGCGTGCGGTATTGGCCGCTTTATCCTCTTTTGGCTCAGGCCGTTGTTTGCTGATGACATAAAAGCGGTTGCCCGAAAAATACATCATCTTCGATAACAGCCGCGGATGCAGGTCGCTCACTATATCTGCCCCCTTTATACCTGCTGCGTTCAGCCTTTGTGCGAATTCATACTCTGCTCTGCCCTCGTTGCACATGGCGCGCAACTGCCATAGCGGGAACACCACTATGCTGGCTATGAACAACGGCTGCAGGTATTTTCTTGCCACACCGTCTATCTCGGCATGCCATGCCACCACCATACCTATGGGCAGCATCAGCCACAGGTAGCGCGATTCCAGGTGTACCATCACATAGCCCGCAGGCAGCAGCAGGAAGAAGAGGTACATGGCTGCCATATCGCCACTCAGCGTACGGAACTTCTTTAAGAACTGCACCAATATATACGCCCCTATCATCGGTAGCAGCACCGATATCTCTGCCATGCACCGCAGCAGCATAAGGCAGTTGTACCCCAGGCGCAGCACCTGCAGGCCTGCAAGATGCCACGAATCCCAGTAGTGCGAGAGATGGCCGTTCACATAGTACGGGTCTTCCCAGTAGTACACACTGCCGCTATGTATGGGCGGCACCAGTATATCTATACCCGTCTTCCATTCGGGATGCCCCACCAGGTACCACGACATATTGAGCGCACCTGCGGTAGATGTGGTCCATATACCATACTTGGTGTGCAGCATATATACCCAGGGAAAACAGCACGCCAGCATCACCGGCACGGCCACCAGCATTATGCGCAGCCATTGCAGCCTGTTCCTTTCTGCCAGGAAGAAAGTACCCACGCCTACGCACAGCACAAAGTAGGGCAGCGAATAGGCCTTGGCAAAGAAGGCCAGCGCGCCCACCATACCTATACCCGCCCACAATGCAGGCCTGCGCGCAAAGCCCTGCGCCAGCATCATACGCAATACGCATAGCATAAGGAAGCACCCCCACAGGTCATCGAACGACTGCCAGAAAACGGCAAAGCATAGGAACACCACCATCGCCATGCAGTATACCCACTGCCGCGCCACAGGTACACCAAAGCGCACGAACAGCGACCACGATGCCCACAGGAAACCCGTAGCGCCTGCCGCATTCACTACCACCGATGCCGGTACCGCCTGCATACCCGCCTTTATGAGCAGGGCCGTAAGCCAGCATGCCCATGGGCTCCACAGGCCATTCACGGCAGTACTTATGTCGCCATCGGCATAGCGCTGCGATATGGTGAGATAAGATGTGCCATCAGGATCGATATAATACCTGTACCATGGAAATATGATGTACAGCACCACCCACAGCAGCAATGCCGATACGATGGGTGGAAGATATGACCTGCTTGTTCGCTCCATAATGAGGACGTACTCAAAAGTAACCTAAAACGCCTTGTGCGCCACCAGCATCCTGTTGTTGCCATGAATATCCTTTCGTACATGCACACCGGCATACCCCTCCTGCACAAAGAGAGCTGCTGTCTGCAGCGCATGATCGGTATCCAGCTCGCAGTATATGCGACCACTGGGCGTCAGGTGCGTATGGCCCATCTGCGCCAGTGCCCGGTAAAAGACCAGCGCATCATCATCGGGCACAAAAAGAGCCAGCCAGGGCTCATGCCCACGCACATTGGCATGCAGCCGTTCTGCCTCTGCCTGCGGTATATAGGGTGGGTTCGATACTATGATGTCGTACATACCCAATTCCTGCCATGCTGCCTTGTTCAGTATATCTACCTGCATAAAACTTACATCTGCGTGCAGGTTCTTTGCATTCTGCCGGGCCACATCCAGCGCTCCTGCACTTATATCGCAGGCGGTCACCTCGGCCCATGGCAGTTCTTTCTTCAGCGCTATAGGTATGCAGCCGCTACCCGTACCTGCATCCAGTATGCGCAATGGGCCTTTGGCGTTCCTGTGGTCATCTGCTATCCATTCCACCAGTTCTTCTGTCTCCGGCCTGGGTATCAGCACATTAGCGTTCACCACATATTCCTCGCCCATGAACCATGCGCGGCCTGTTATGTATTGCATAGGCACGCCCTGCAGTGCCAGCGGCAGTACGCGTTCGTACTCAGCTGTTTGCGTGTCGGTAAGGTGCTCATCTTTGTGCGTGAGGCGCCCTAGCCTGCTCATTCCCGTTATGTGCTCTATAAGCCCATGGGCAATGGCCGCAGCCTCCCGCTCGTCGTACAAGGGCTGCAGGCGGTCTTTCAGTTCGTAAAATGCGGCTCCTATAGCGGGCATAGTGTAAAGACGCTGCTAATAATAGCCGCGTGCTGCCGTAAATATATACTACTTCTGTATTTTTGCTGCCTCAATAAATAAGCTACGCTTTTGCCGCATGGAATGGCTCACCGATCCTGAGATATGGATATCACTCATCACACTTACCGTACTGGAGATAGTACTGGGCATAGACAACATAGTTTTCATATCTATACTCACCGGCAAACTGCCCGCCGACCAGCAGGATAAGGCCCGCCGGCTGGGCCTTGCCCTGGCCATGGGCACGCGTGTGCTGCTGCTCATGTCCATAAACTGGGTGATGCGGCTGAAGGGCGAGCTCTTCAACCCCGGCGTATGGATGAATGTGCAAAGTCATAACCTGCTGGAAAAGCTATCTATATCGGGCCGCGACCTGATACTGATAGTAGGCGGCCTTTTCCTTATATACAAAAGCACTACCGAGATACACGAAAAGCTGGAAGGCGACGGCCATGAAGAAAAAACGCCTAAGGTGCATTCCTTCTCGGGTATCATAACACAGATACTGCTGCTGGACATCATATTCTCGCTCGACTCTGTGATCACTGCCGTAGGTATGGCCGACCACCTGGGCGTGATGATAGCTGCTGTAATAATAGCGGTAGGCATCATGCTGTTCGCAGCAGGAGCTGTAAGTAGGTTCGTGAACCAGCACCCTACTGTAAAGATGCTGGCCCTCTCCTTCCTGCTGCTGATAGGCATCAGCCTCATAGCCGAAGGTTTCGAGAACGGCATACCAAAAGGATACATCTACTTTGCCATGGCCTTCTCTGTACTGGTAGAGATGCTGAACCTGCGCGAAAAGAAGGTGAACAAGAAGAAAGGGCATCACTGATAAGGCAGACCACATAAAAGCAAGAGGCGACCTTCCGGCCGCCTCTTCTCATTTTGTATCTTCTCTTATTTTGTTCTCAGATACTTTTCCGGCCTTGCCTCGAAGGCCATTTTGCAGCCATCGCTGCAAAAGCGAATGGTATCGCCATTGTGTACCGTGTATTCGGTCCATTCGGCATCGTAGGCCATTTCGCATACGGGGTCTTTCTTCACATTCGGATCGGAGGATGCCTGCATCGCAGGTGCCCCTGCGGGCGTACCCTCTGCCTGCGTGGCCTGTTCGGCGCTATTGCCGCACGATGCGGTCAGTACCAGTAAAGCGGCTGCTAATATGTATATACGCATGAGTATAGTTTTTTTGTTACTGCAAAATTAGGTGCTTTGTGCCATACCTATGGCTGGTAGCGGCATACTATATACGCTTCCTTCTCGTTGCCTGCATGGTCTACCTCTACGCGTATATCTACCTTCATAGCGCGCGCCGTGGCGCCTGACAGCCCCACGGCCTGCTGCACCACGAATCTATCGCCATGCGCGTGTTCGGCATAGTTACACAGCACCTCTCCGGTAGCAGTATCTGTCACCAGCAGCTCGTAGCCATGCATCACGCCATCGGCGGTCACCGTAGCGGCTATGTTCATGGTATCACCATTGCGGTACACTTGTGCGGCCTGTGGTGCCGAGAAGGCTATATTCACTACCGTTGGGGTACCATCCTCATCATGGTCCTTTTTGCATGCGCTTATCGTCATTATGCAGCACCATATGGCTGCCAGTATCTTTATCGTTCTCAATGTTGTTCGTTTTTTTTAAAATAGAATGAAATAACCTGTTTCTGTCCTGTAATTGGGGCGTATGTCGCCGCCTGCATAGTGTGCATACACGGGCGCCAGGCACATCGCCCTAATGCCATGCTGCCTGTATGCCACCTGCGCGCCTGTGCTTGCAAATAATATATCGCCGCCACTGGCTGTGTTCACCCAGCCTTTATAATGTTCATACTCATCGGCCTGTGCATATTCATACCTTACGCCCACCTGTGGCGATATGCGCACCTGCCCCACCGTATATGCCCGGAATACCGACACCCCCATACCCACACGGCTGCCATACCTATAGCCCCCGGGCGATGTTGTGGTAAGCGTACCGCTCACATCGGCATTCATGCCGCTATTGCCGCGCAGCAGGGTATAGTTGGCATTGGCCAGTACATCCCAGCTTCCGGTACCCGGGCTCATGGCCTGTACATTGCCTGCCCCCATGATGGATGTGTAATGCCCCGTGGGCAGCTTGGCCCCCAACCCGCCGAATAGCGTATGCCTAACGCGGCCCTGCTGCCGCTCTACAAATACGCGGTTCAGCAGCAGCGACACATCGCCCATACCACTACTGGCGAGGTCGCCGGTCTCGGTACTGCGGCGCACATTGTACCTGTAGGGCACAAAGGCGAACACCTGGTAGCGCCCTATACGGTAGCGCCCCCATACCTGCAGGGTATGGAACACATCGTGGGTGTGCTCATCGGGCCGGCCCTTGTAGGCCGATGCGAATGCACCATACATATCGCTGCGCAGGTATTGTATGCCCGCAAAGTTGCGGCTGAAGGCCGGTAGCAGCCCTATGTATTGCCCACCTGCGCCTGCACCGCACACATCGCATGCGTATGCTGCATTGCCTGCCGCAAAAAGTGCGGCAGCAACAAGAATGATATTTTTCATTGCCTGTCGGAAGAAAAAAATGAAGAATGGGATATATGCACCCGCAATGGCCAGGCCATATGCACATGCGGCCGCCGTACGAACGACGGCATATCCATTATACTATCGTGCCATTAGCACACAGCAGGCGGGTGAAAAACAGAGCCGGGGTGGAAAAGAGGATGGAAAACTATATTGCCGGGTGGCTGATGCCCGGTATGCGCTACCGCAACAAAAGGTATATGAATAGCTGCAGGCAAGGTATAGGCCATCACTTCACCTATCTTCCACTTGGCAGGTATCGATGTGCCTTCCTTATTATTATCCTGGTCTGCTTTTTTCAGTTGTTTGTTCAGGTAGCATTTACCGCAGCATTTCTTTTCAGGCTTTGCACGGTTCTCGCACAGGTTCTTTGCAATATAGTCCTTGTTCACCTGGTACCATATCACTATTCCCAGTTTCACAAAACACTGGTAGGACAGGCTGAGCAGCAACAATATGGCCAACAGGCGGCGAGGCACAGCACAAAGGTAATAGCTATGCCACTGAGGGCCAACAGGAATTATTCATCATATACTGCACCGGCATATAGTACATTCAATTAGAATGTTTTATCTTTACCGAAACGTTCCACTTTTATGAAAATAAAACTCTGTTTACTCCTCTGCCTTGCCCTGGTACTGGGCGCTATCGACAACTCATATGCCGGTTTCCTCATCAAGAAACACACCTTCGCGGCCGACAGCGCTGCCGTCAATACTGCCGATGCCACACTTTCTCAGAAAGAACTGAGAAGGGCGCACCGCATGAACGACATCGCCACGCTGAAGCACCTGGTGCTTGCCAAAAAAGAAAGCAGCAAGATGCTACCTGCTGCCTCGCGCGATAACAGTGGCTGGGAAGGCATCGTATCGCTTGTGTGCGGCATATTGTCCCTGTTCACCCTGTATACGGCATGGCTATGTGTGCCTGCCATCATCTTCGGTATCCTGGGCCTGAGGGCAGGCAAAAAACACCGTGGACTGGCCATCGCAGGGCTTATACTAGGCGCAGTAGCATTCGTCATCTATGTCCTTGTGATACTGCTGCTTATAGCCATACTGGGCATGTTCTGATAAAGAATTCCATACACCAATATCGCAACGTTACCGGTCTCATGCCCGGTAACGTTGTTTTTTATATCTCCTTATGAAAAGATATTTACTCGCATTACTCATATGCACCGCCTGTTTCTGCATTGCATTCCCTGCCATGGGTGGTTTTCTTGTACAGCCTGCATCTGTTACCAGACCTGCTACCGGCAGCCAAGCTGCGATCTATCCCGGCACTTCGTTCGGATCCGCGCCATATCATACCGCAGACAGTACCGAAACCTCACCCAGGTCATGGAAAGGGCACCATCGGTCGGGCAGGCCCAGCATCATTTCCCTGGTATGTGGCATACTGGCGGTAGGTCCTTTCTTCGCATTCCCGGCACTTGTGGTCATAGCCTTTTCGGGCCTGGCGGTAGGTTTCGGATCACGAGCCATACGGCGGGAGAACAAGTACAAGGGGCTGGCCATAGCAGGCCTCATACTGGGTCTTGTGGGCCTGCTTGCCGTTGTGCTATACTTCACCGTCCTGTCTCTCTGACCGGAAAGAAAATCATCTTAGCGTACATATAAAACATTTGCACACTTTCTGCGTTGTAGATACTATATGAAAATATATCCACTCCTCCTGCTCCTTGCCTCTACCCTTTTACTGGCCCCTCTACACTCGCACGCGGGCTTCCTGGTAAAGAAACAGGCCCCTGCCAGCTCTGCTGCCCCATCTAAAAAAGACCGGAAAAAGGCAGAACGACTGGCCGACCTCGCCACCCTGCACCACCTGGTACTGGCAAAGAACGAAAAAGAAAAAGCAGGGAAACAGCAGGACAAGACCTCTCCCCCGCGCGATACCAGTGGCTGGGAGGGTATCGTATCGCTTGCATGCGGTGTAATAGCCCTCATACCCTTCACTTTTCTTCTTTTCATACCTGCCATAATATTCGGCATACTGGGGCTGAGGAAGGGCAAACAATTCCGTGGCCTGGCATTAGCAGGGCTCATACTGGGTATTATAGCCATACCCGTGCTGCTGATGCTGATAGCTCTTTCATTGGCCGGTACCATATAGCCTGTGCTTTGCATTCACCGATATTTCATATCTTGCAGCATACAATATCTACATACTACCTACGTTATACATACCATATGAGAATATATTCATTCCTCCTGCTCCTTGTATGCACCCTCCTGCTGGTCCCTGTACGCTCTCATGCGGGCTTTCTTGTAAAACACAGCAAACATACGGCCGTAGTATCGGTACATAATGCCATAGAGGCTGCCGTACCAGATGCAGCCAATACCGCAGCTCCCGCACCACACGAGTGCAATGGCTGCGAAGACAAAAGGCGTGAAGAGCGCCGCAATGGCTGGGCCGGAACGGCATCTATGTGGGTGGCCATAGGCGGGGCCATCTATATGTTCTTTCCCCCGTTCATGATACTGGCGGCCATATTCGCGGCCATCGGCCTGAAGCCGGGCAAGCCCAAGCGTGGCCGCGCTATCGCAGGCCTTATCATCAGTGTCTTCGGCCTTATGCTGTGGGGCTTCCTCATAGCCATAGGCTTGTGGTAACAGCCACTGCTACAGCACTATCTGCTGTACCGGGCCGCTCTTCGCAGGGTGGTCGGTATTGTAATGCAATCCCCTGCTTTCCTTTCTGAACTGTGCGCTCCTTACCACCAGGTAGCCTATGGTTATGAGGTTGCGCAGCTCGCACAACTGCGGCGATAGCGTTGTAGACCGGTATAGCTCCTCGGTCTCGTTATGCAGCAGGTCTATACGGTTCATGGCGCGCTGCAGGCGTATGTCGTTGCGCACTATGCCTACATAATCGCTCATCACCTGCTGCAGCTCCTTCAGGCTCTGCGTTATCAATATCATCTCCCTGGGGTCGTTCGTGCCCGATGTGTTCCATTCCGGCACCTCTTCGGCAAAGCTCACACCGTCTATACGCTCTGCTATATCTACCGCGCAGCGGTGCGCAAATACCAGCGCCTCCAGCAGCGAGTTCGATGCCAGGCGGTTTGCCCCATGCAACCCTGTGCTGCTGCACTCGCCACAGGCATACAGGTTCAGTATAGATGAGCGGCCCCACTCGTCCACCTTTATGCCACCGCAGCAGTAGTGTGCTGCAGGCGCTACGGGTATCATCTGTTTGGCCACATCTATACCTATGCTCATGCATTTGGCATATATATTGGGGAAATGCCCCCTGAAATGTTCCATATCCATATGCCTGCAGTCCAGGTACACATGTTCGGTGCCGGTACGCTTCATTTCGTTGTCTATAGCGCGGGCCACCACATCGCGCGGGGCCAGGTCGGCACGGGCATCGTAGCGCGGCATAAAGGCCTCTCCTTCTTTATTGCGCAGTATACCGCCATCGCCCCGCACCGCCTCGGTGACCAGGAAAGACGGACTCACACCTGCCTCATACAGTGCCGTAGGGTGGAACTGTATGAACTCCATACTCTCTATACGCCCCTTGGCGCGGTACACCATGGCTATACCATCGCCGGTGGCTATGCGGGGATTGGTAGTGGTGCGGTACACCTGCCCTGCCCCACCCGATGCCATCACCGTGCAGCGGGCCAGTATCTTCTCTACCCTGTTATCGCGCAGGTCCAGCGCGTATACGCCATAGCAGGTTATATCGGGCGTAGACTTGGTAACAAGATAACCCAGGTGATGCTGGGTGATGATATCGAGCACCAGCCAGTGATCGTGTATCTGTATGTTGGCATATTTGCGGGCCTCGGCCACCAACGCACGCTCTATCTCAAAGCCCGTTATATCCTTGTGGTGCAGTATACGGAACTCGGAGTGCCCGCCCTCCTTGCCGCGCTTATAGTCGCCCTGCACATCTTTGTCGAAGCGTGTGCCCCACTCTATTATCTCGTTCACCCGTTCGGGGCCTTCCTTCACTACTATATCCACCACATGCTCGTTACAGAGGCCATCGCCTGCTACCAGGGTATCTTCTATATGCTTGCTGAAGCTGTCGCGCTCCATATCATTCACCACGGCTATGCCGCCCTGTGCATACTTGGTATTGGTCTCGTCGGTATTGGCCTTGGTAACGATGATGATGCTCTTCTGCGGGAATCGTTTTGCCATCTTTACGGCAAATGTCAACCCGGCTATGCCCGAGCCTATGATAAGCAGATCTGTCTTCATAAGTATGTGTCCGTTACCCAAATGTAGGTCAGTAGGCCGAAGTAAATTTCATTAGACATCTAAAGTAGGTACGAAAATGTGAGACAGGGCACCTTAAGATCTATCTCCTCCCCACGGGGGAGGCCTGGAGGGGCTAAAGGGAGGTGACGAATATGCGGTTCTCTCCCTTGTCTATGATGGTATGCCGGGGAAAGACGATACTGAACGCATCGCAGGCCTGCTGCCACTCCTGCTCATCGTTGATGATGTAGTTGAACGCGAGGTGACCGCCGGGCGCCATAGCTGCGCGGCACTGCCGCAGGAACGCCAGAGAGATAACGAATGACGGAACCCGCCTGCCTATGAAAATGTCTATGAAAATAAGGTGGTATGTGGCGCTATTCTGCGCCATATGCTGTTCCGCATCGGCACATACGGGCTCTATATGGGCTGCAAGGCCGGCCGGTGCGAATTCCAGCGCCCATTGCAGTATGGTCTTATCGGCCTCTACCAGTGTATAGCGAGGGGTATAGCCCCGTTCTGCCAGTATCTGCATGGTGCTGCCCATGCCCGACCCCAGAATCAGCATATTTTGCACGCCGGAAAGTACATTGCGGAAATGATGTGCCACCGCCAGCGCGGGCATATACCTGTTGCCATCAGAGTAGAGGGCATCTGCCGTGCCTAGCTGCAGCCGGTCCCGGTATAGTATCAGTTCGGTAAATGCATTGCCGGTCCCAGTATGGCGCAGCCGTACAGGGAAAAGATAACTCAGGTACTTCTTGTAGGCAGGTATGCTGATATGATGCGTATTGGCTATCGCTGTTTTACTGGCGCATGCGGCGCTTGCGGAAGAGCGGCACCTTGCTCTCGTTACCGCTTATAAGGCGGCTTATGTTCTTATGATGCGTCAGCACTACCAGGAAGGCCGTAGCTATGGCGAACAGCCTGTAGCTGAGCTCTTGCGCCTGTGCATTGAAAATGAACAGTATAAGCAGCGGGAAGGCTATGCTGGCAGCTATGGAGCTGAGCGACACATAACGTGTGAGCAGCAGCATCATAACGAACACCAGCACCAGGCTTACGGCCACTATGGGGTGTATGGACAGTATCATGCCGAAGAGGGTGGCTATACCCTTGCCGCCACGGAAATCGGCCCATATGGGGAATATATGGCCTATGACGGCCGCAAGGCCCAGGAATATCTGCAGGTTCACGAAAGGCTCGCTTGTCCAGGCGTAGGAGGAAAGTATAGAAAGCTTCACTGCTATGAAACCCTTCATCATGTCGGCTATCATCACACCCGAACCCGCCCTCGGACCTAATATCCTGAAGGTGTTGGTAGCACCGGCATTGCCGCTGCCATGTTCGCGGATGTCTATGCCATATATCCATTTGCTCACCCATACCGCAGACGGTACAGAACCAAGAAGGTAAGCCAGAACTATCAATATTGCTATGGTCATTTCCACTTATTCGAATTGGCGAAGGTAACAAATATAGACCTTGTGTTTCAGAAATCCTAACCGACACGCTCCCCTACTCACATTCTTTTAACATTGCGCAGGCACATATTATACTATTGCTTTATCGCTTTTACCGATATCCAGCCATTCAGTTGTTCTACCGCCTCTATCACGAAGCCGGCCTCTTTTGCAGCATCGGCTATCACGGCCTCATCCTCGGTGAGCAGGCCGCTCATCAGCAGTATGCCCTTGCTTACCAGCATACCATACATGGCCGGCATATGGTGCAGCAGTATGTGCCTGTTTATATTGGCCAGCACCACATCATATTCCTGTGCCTCTATATCCTCCAGCGATGCCTGTGCTATCTCCATTCCCACACTACCGTTCCGCTCGGCATTCTCGCGGGCGTTCTCTACGGCCCATTCGTCATTGTCTATGGCCACTGTCTTAGCGGCGCCCAGCATACCGGCCAGTATGGCCAGCACACCTGTACCGGTGCCAAAGTCCAGTACGGTCTTGCCGGAAAAGGGTATATGGCGCATGGCCATCATCATAAGCTGCGTAGTGGCATGGTGGCCCGTACCAAAGGACATTTTGGGTGTTATCACCACGCAGTAGGGCGTATCTACCTCGGGGCTATGGAAATGGGCGCGCACCGTGCAGAATCCATCTACCACTACAGGCTGTATACCGGCCTCCCATACCTCGTTCCAGTTGCGCGGCTCTATGGTCTCGGCAGCATGCTGCACCTGGTACATGCTTAGTGTTTCTGCCACCTGCGCAGCATCATACGCCTCTTCGGGCACATAGGCATGCACCACGTTATCGGTCTCCTCAAAGCCCTCATAACCCGTATCGGCCAGCAATGCTATCAGCACATCCCGCTCATCGCCGGGCGGCACCTCGAAAGATATCTTTATATGTCGCATTGGTATGTATTATGGCGGCAAAGGTCGTCATAAAAAGCAGGAATAGCTAGGTGGTAAGCCCGGCCTATGGGTTATAGTACTTCATAGCCTCGGGCAGGAAGCCCTGTATGTCCTTTATGCGCTGGTCGTCATTGGGGTGCGTACTCAGGAATACCGGAGGCTTGGCGCCACTGCTGCTGGCCTTCATCCGCTCCCAGAACGATACCGCGGTATTGGGATCGTAACCTGCGGTGGCCATTATGTACAGACCCATCTCATCGGCCTCGGTCTCCTGCTTGCGCGAGTAGGCCAGCACACCCAGCGTACTGCTGATGCCATATACGTTCGAGAACAGCTCGCGCGTTTCCTGCGGCTTGGTAGAAAGCATGGTAGAAAGCGCAGCGCCGCCATACTGCACCAGCAATTGCTGGCTCATACGCTCATTGCCATGTTTCAGAATGGCATGGGCTATCTCGTGGCCCATCACTACGGCCAGGTCGGCATCGGTAGGCATCAGCGGCATTATACCGCTGTATACCACTATCTTGCCGCCGGGCAAGCACCATGCGTTCACCTCAGCATTGTTCACCAGGTTGAATTCCCACTGGTAGCCGCTCACCAGGTCGCTCTTGCCCTTACCGGCCAGGTAGGTGTTCACTGCGGCCGTCAGCTTGGCACCTACACGCTGCACCATAGCGGCCTCGGGCGTACCTGTTACAGGCGGGTTGGCCGCCATGAAGGTACCATACTCCTGCGTGGATAGCGACAACACTGTAGCATCATCTACCAGCGACAGCGTATTGCGCCCGTTAGCATTCTTCTTGCAGGCATAAAAAATGCCCCCTGTTACGAACAGGCAGGCGATACATGCATATGTCAGTAGCTTTTTCATGAGTGGCATGTTTTACCTGCAAAGGTCGGCAAAGGAGCCGGTACCCGTTTACAAAATGTACCTTTGCCTTTATAATATTTACACATGCCAGTGTACCTGAATAGAAAAAGGGCAGAAACCTTACGCTTGCTGCGCTTTGTTTCTGCCCTTTAGTGGTGGTGTGGGAGGGAATAATTTTTTAACATATAAACAACCGCATGTGTATTCAAACGCATACTGGGCAACAATTTAGCGAATATCGAGGTTTACCTTTATGTTGCTTTAGACACGATTGAGGAAGGCAGAACTGCCACCTTTCTGCCACCTGTAGGGTTAAAACAAACCCATACTGATTTATAGAAAGCAGCCGCAGTACTGTTGTTTGGATTAAACAAAATCTCCCAATAGCATTAAGTAAAGTTGTGTCTTCACAACGAACGAAAATTAAGTCTTCCTATTTAAACAATTCTGTTCCATATGTATTATGTTGCAATCGTCCTTAAATAATTCATTATTCAACGTTACTTATGAAGACAGACCTTACCCTATTTTTTTTGTTTTCTCTCTTTTCAGTCTTCTTATTCACCTCAGCATCTTCGTCTATTTCGCCTGGGTCAGTATCTTTCTCATTATCCTCTTCGTCATTTTCTTCTTCGCTTGCAGCCTTTACGTTTACCGCAGTTGTTGCAACTGTGGTCAAAGTTTCGTCAGCAGCCTTTTCTTCGGCAAGTGTCTTTTCGAGAATAGAAGCTACATCTGCTAATCCGAGCGTTGCAGCAAATTGACGCAGTGTGCCATACGTGGCGATTTCATAGTGTTCCACCTTTTGTCCGGCCGAAATGATGCCAGCATCGCACATTGCGCCAGCGTCACATTCTTCCATAATCTCTTCAGCCTCTTTGATCAATCCTTCCATTGCTTCGCATTTTTTTGCCACAGCTTTTTTGCCTATGATCTGGAAGACCATCTCAAGGCGAATAACATGTTCGTGGGTTTCTTCAAGATGGCTCTGTAATGCCTCAGTCAGTTCCATGGCCGTTGCATTCTTAATCATTTTAGGGATTGCCTTTGTCAGCGCCTTTTCTGCCCAATAAATATCTTTTAATTCATCCTCGAACAGTTTCATCAGCTTAGATGCTTCTATTGCCGTGTTGTCGGATGTTTTTTGCTTCGCATTCTTCTCAGTAGCGCTTACTGCTTGCTTTTTCATATGGTTATTTAAAATCGGGAATTTTACCCATTTAATTGATTCATCAAAGGTGGCATATTGCTGCATGTGTTTAGTTGTGCAACTTAAAGTAATGATTACATCAATCACACCTTATCACTATAACTGACACATAGCATTTGCAAACGGGTATGTTATAACAGCCCTCATCATCAATGGAATTCGTCTTTACAGTTCACATGGACAGTACGATTTAACAAAGCACTTCGGTAATGACCGATGTGTTATAGCTAACTTTACTAATGTCGGTACTTTGACTCTACAACTTTAGACCATACGTGCATGCACTTTACACAAATTCCCTATCATGCCTTTATTCTCTTCTTTTACCAAACCGTTTGCCAGCGCCGGAGATCAGGCAGTTTTCCTTGGTCACTTTTTCCGTAATATTTTTCAGCGTGGTTTCGAATGGAACGAATTCTTACGCCAGTGCTATATAATTGGTAATAAGTCTCTTTCCCTGGTCGGCATTACCGGTTTTATACTGGGTTTCGTACTTACGCTACAGTCCGAACCTACTTTGAAAGCATTCGGAGCAGAAAGTTTTGTGCCAAGCATGGTGGCTATATCTGTGATAAGGGAAATAGGCCCTGTTATTATTGCCCTTATATGTGCGGGTAAAATTGCTTCAAGCATTGGCGCAGAACTGGGCAGTATGAAGGTAAGCGAGCAAATAGATGCCATGGAGGTATCGGGCGCTAATCCAGTGCAATACCTTGTGGTAACGCGTATACTTGCGTGTATCATAATGATTCCCTTGCTGACGCTTATAGCCGATGCACTGGCCCTTATAGGAGGATATTGCGCATCCAATATCAGTAACAAAGTAAACCTCACGCTTTATTTCAACAAGGCATTCTCCTCATTGAGCTTTACAGACCTTATACCGGCAGTTATCAAAACAATATTCTTCGGGTTTGCTATAGGGTTTGTGGGATGCTACAAAGGGTATAATTCTGACAGGGGGACTGAAAGCGTGGGCGTAGCTGCCAATTCAGCCGTGGTATCTGCATCCTTGTGGGTCATTTTGCTGGATGCCATTGCAGTTCAGCTCACTTCCGTATTTGCCTATAACTAAACTACTATGAACGATGCATATCACGATAACAACAACTTTCTGTGTGAAGCCCCGTCAGCTGCTGCAAATGATACAGTGATCGCTATTTGTGATCTTAAGAAAGCATTTGGTGACAAGGTGGTTCTTTCCGGCATTGATATGAATCTTTTGCGCGGAGAGAACTTAGTGGTGTTAGGAAAGTCGGGCTCCGGTAAATCTGTGTCTATAAAATGTATGGTAGGATTGTTGACGCAAGACTCCGGCAGTTTAAAGATATTCGATAAGGAGGTCAGCGAACTTTCGGTAACAGAATTAAAAATGCTGCGTATGAAAGTGGGTTTTCTTTTTCAAAGCGGGGCATTATATGATTCCATGACTGTGGAACAAAACCTGGAGTTCCCCCTTACGCGTGTGCTGAAACTAAAAGACAAAAACGGGATACGCGCAAGCGTAGAAGAAGTGCTGGAAGGGGTGGGATTGCTGGACGCTATCAACAAAATGCCGTCCGACCTTTCGGGCGGCATGCGCAAGCGTGTGGGGCTTGCACGCACCCTGATATTAAGACCCGAGATAATGCTATACGATGAGCCTACAACCGGTTTGGACCCCATTACATCGCGCGAGATAAGCGAGCTCATTCTACAGATGCAGCAGAAGTATAAAATATCGTCAATCATCATCACTCACGATATGGCATGTGCCAGGATAACAGCAGACAGGTTACTCGTTCTCAACCAAGGAAAGTTTATAGCAGAAGGTAATTATGAACAATTGGAGCACAGCCCGGATGAGCTTGTTCGTTCATTTTTTAAATAGAAACACTATGAAAGCAACTACAGGGCAAAAAATAAAGATCGGCATATTTACCATCTCCGGTTTGCTGATACTCGTAGCGGGTATCTTCCTTATCGGCAGCAAGAAGAATATGTTCAACGATACCTTCATTATATATGGCACGTTTAAGAACGTAGGTGGATTGGAAATAGGAAATAATATCCGTTTTGCAGGCATCAATGTAGGCACCGTGAAAGATATACGCATTGTTGCGGACACACAGATACGGGTGGATATGCTGATGAAAGAAGAAGTGAGGCCTTTTCTTAAAAGCGATGCACTGGCATCAATAGGCTCTGACGGGTTGATGGGAGATAAACTGATAACTATTGTATCGGGTTCAGACAATGGGATGAAATTGCTGTCGGGAGGTTCGCGCATCAGAACCGTAGACCCTATAGACCTTGATAGGGTGATATCCCAATTTACTCACATTGCCAGCAATGCAGAAATTATTACCGGTGAGCTTGCCAGTATGGCGGTGCAAATAAGAAAAGGAGATGGCACTATCAGCAGGTTGCTATATTCTGATGATCTGTCCGAAAGCATGGAAGGCACAGCTCGTAATGCAGAGAAGATCACAGGTTCATTGGCCGGTATCGCATCCCAATTGCAGTCCGGCAGGGGATCTGTCGGCCAGCTGATATATACGGACTCATTTTCGAACCTGCTTACATCTGCCGGTACAATAGCTAATTCTGCAATGCTCACTATACAGGAAGGCGCTTCAGGATTCAGTGAGAACATGAAAGCACTGCAAAGCAATTTCCTGTTTCGCAAATATTTTAAAAATAAGACCAAACAGCCGGATAACGGCCTACTTGTAGAAGACACAGCAGCATACAGCGAGGCAGATGAAGATGAATTACGCACAATTATTAGCGAAGCTCAAAAGGCACTGGATGCCAAACAAAAGAAAAAATAACTGCTGACTAAAGGAATACGGCTTTATGGCCTATATCCGTTTTGAGTACATAGAATCCTATCACGAATACATTTTTCTCTTCGCCTATGCTTACGGAAAGATATAAACACATGAACTAATTGACAGGTCGTACTGCAGCTATCTTTTGATCTCAATTTTTTAAGTTCCCATCACATTTATGAAAAAAGTAACTGCCACAGTTTTTGATGTTCTATCCCAATTCCGCAAGTATTTTCAGGAAGACAGTGGTTCTGCTGAAAGCAATGAAGACCCATTTTTCTCTGAGCTCTACAGCTCGGAGAAAATGAATAAACATGGCATCGCGATAGCAACATCGCATAAATTGCTGACTGCAAAAAAGCATAAAGACCAACTGTTGGGCCGGCTGGACGACAATGAAGAAACTCTTCTGAAAGTGCGACAGTTATTGGTTGAAAATATCAGGTCGGGGAAGGCGATAACCCCCGGTGCTGAATGGCTGCTCGATAATTTTTATCTTATAGAAGAGCAAATATTGCTGGCAAAAAAGCACTTGCCTAAGGGATACAGTCAGGGGCTTCCATATCTTGAAAACGGTATAGCTCCTTCCAGGCCGCGTGTATACAATATTGTGCTGGAGATCATTTCTCACAGTGATGGAAGGGTAGATGTAACTAATCTGAGCAGCTTTATCTCTGCTTATCAATCATATGCGTTGCTTACAATAGGTGAGCTATGGGCAATACCAATAATGCTGCGGCTGGCGGTAATAGAGAACCTCAGGAGAGTGTGCGCAAAGATAGCGCTTGACATGGTAGACAATAACCTTGCAGAATATTGGGCTGAACGTATGATGGTAACCGCAAAAGAAGAACCGGCAGACCTTGTCTTGACCATATCCGACATGGCTCGGTCAAATCCTATGCTCAGTAACACTTTTGTGGCAGCTTTCACCCGGTATTTACAGGGCAAAGGCCCGGTATTGGCATTGCCACTTAGCTGGATGGAGCAACAATTGTCGCGCGTGGGAGCAAGCAGCAACGAGATGGTGCGGCAGGAAAACCAGAAACAGGCAGCAGACCAGGTTTCGGTTCGCAACAGCATAGGGACCTTACGGTTTATTGGTGCTACCGACTGGCGTGAGTTTGTTGAAACACTCAGCAGCATAGAACAGGTTTTACGCCTGGATCCGGCAGGCATCTATTCTTTAATGGACTTTGCGACACGGGATAAGTACAGGCATGTGGTAGAAGCCATTGCAAAAAGATCATGCCTGTCAGAAACTGAAGTGGCGCAAAAGGCATTGCAGTTAGCGGCAGCGAATGAACATAGAAACGCACCATTTTACAGGCAAAGGCACATAGGTTACTTCCTTTGGGATCACGGCAGAAAACAGCTGGAATCACTGGCTGAAATAAAGTATACGGTAAGAAATAAGTTGTTACACATCATCAAAGCCAAGCCTTTGTGTGTGTATATGTTCTCGATCTTTTTGTTTACAATGCTGTCCGTAACCTTTTTATATTCCCTTGTTCATAGTTATTATACCGGAAGCGAATGGATTTTGGTTATCACATCGCTTGTCATTTTATCAGGGGCGGTACAATTAGCCGTTTCCATCGTCAATTGGTTGTCTGCAATTCTGGTTCGGCCGCAGCTGTTGCCGCGCATGGACTTTTCAAAAACCATTCCCAATGAGTGTCGCACACTTATAGTGGTGCCCACTATGCTTTCTGGCAAAAGATACATCGAAGCGCTTATAGAAGGACTGGAGATACGTTTTCTTGCCAACAAAGGAACGAACCTGTATTATGGTCTGCTTACAGACTTTCTGGATGCTGACAAAGAAATACTTGATGAAGATCAGGAATTACTTAGGTTCGCTAACGAACATATTCAAGCATTGAATGAAAAATATAAAGGAGATGGGGACACTGTTTTCTTTCTATTTCACAGATCACGTTTATGGAATGCATCTGAATGTAAATGGATGGGATATGAGCGGAAAAGAGGAAAACTGTATGCGCTGAATGCCTTTCTGCGTGGCGGAGAAGAAGGTCAATTCTCTTTTATCAGCAAAGATAGCGACACGCTCAAAGGAATAAAATATGTCATAACGCTTGATTCAGATACACAATTGCCGCGTGATGCCGCGCGAAAATTAATTGCAACAATGGCACACCCGCTTAACACCGCGGTGTATGACACAGTAAAGAAACGGGTGACAGAAGGATACGGTATTCTACAGCCAAGATTGGACTCTGCCATTCCACAGATGGGCACCTCGCTTTACCTGCGCATGCAGGGCGATATGGCCGGAATAGATCCTTATACCCTAGTATCCTCTGATGTTTATCAGGATCTTTTCGGAGAGGGCTCTTTTATAGGTAAGGGCATTTATGATGTAGATATATTTGAACAGGCAGTCGCCGGTGTATTTCAGGAAAACAGGATATTGAGCCATGACCTTATAGAGGGATGCTATACACGTTCAGGATTGGTGAGCGATGTGTATCTATATGAGAATAATCCTGCTGAATACAGTTCCAATATAAAGCGGCATGAAAGATGGATAAGAGGAGACTGGCAAATAGGCGCATGGATGCTGCCTTTTACCACAACAGGCAATGGCCGCCTTACAAAAAACAAGTTGTCTACAATATCACGTTGGAAGATACTCGATAACCTCCGGCGGAGCCTGTTGCCCTTATCTTCTTTAATTCTGTTATTGCTGGGCTGGACAATATTGCCGCATCCGTGGATCTGGACGATCACGGTCGCTGCAATGCTACTGCTGCCTGCCTTGTTCGCTTCAGGGTGGGAATTGTTACATAAGCCTGTTGATCTTACGCTGAACGCACATTTGAGGGAAGTAGGTGTAACAATTCGTAATAGCATGTTACGGTTTGCTTTCAACATTTCGCTTTTGCCATATGAAGCATACAAATACAGTGCAGCCATAGTGCGCACCAACTGGCGTATGCTTATCTCTAAGAAAAAGCTGCTTGAATGGATGCCCTCTGCAGCTATCTCTGATAACAGTTCGTATAACAGTGTATGGGCTTCTTATAAAGCAATGTGGGTAGCACCGGTGCTCGCTCTTATATGCTTCGCCTTATTGTATGGTAGGTCAGATGCCCTGCTTACAGCCATACCCATTCTTATATTGTGGAGCTTGTCTCCTGCATTGGTGTGGAAGCTTTCCGCACCTGAAACTAACGAAGAACCCGCATTGCCCGAAGAGCAATTACAATTTTTAAACAAGACGGCGCGTAAAACATGGGCCTACTTTGAAGCGTTTGTAACTGCTGAAGATAACTGGCTTCCCCCAGATAATTTTCAGGAACATCCCGCTGCTGTAATAGCACACAGAACATCACCCACCAATTTGGGTCTTGCTTTGCTTGCAAATATAACAGCGTGGGATTTTGGCTACATATCGGGCGGAAGGCTCATTTCCCGCTGCAATGATGCGCTGCGGTCAATGCAGAAGCTGGAAAGATACAGAGGTCACTTCTTAAACTGGTACGACACCGAAAGTTTAGCTCCGCTGAAGCCAAGGTATGTCTCTGCTGTTGACAGTGGCAATCTTGCAGGACATTTACTGACCTTACGCCAGGCCCTGCTCGGGTTGTGCGACCAGCCTGTATTTGGCATCCATGTTTACACCGGACTGAAATCTACAGTCGAAGTTATACGGAGTATTCCCGGTGGAGTGAACGCAATAACAGACAGCATACTGAGTAAGCTCCAAATGGCGATGAACGACAGCCGTGGAACACTTGACGTTGCAAACGAACACTTAAATGAGCTGGCGAGGCTTATCAGTGAATTGAACATGCTTCCTCATGATAACGGCCCCGTGTTTGCTACATGGATGAATAGGCTGTTATTACAGATAAGCGATCTGAAAGATGACCTGATCTTAATGGCTCCATGGCTTGCAGGCATGCCATCACAGCACGGTTTTGCTGCATTGAACGAAATACCCACATTGTCCGCATTGATAAACGACCAGGATGTATTCCTTCATCAAATAGATGCATATGAACAGCTGGAGAACAGTATTGTAGAAAAAGAATGGCTGGCACAGGTACGCAGGCACATTGCCACCGCTTCGGCAGAGGCCAGGAGGAGAAGTGAATTGCTGAAAAGCATGGCTGAACAATGTGAGCAAATGAGTCAATTTGAATATGGCTTTCTACTTGACGCTTCCACCTCCCTGCTGAGGATAGGATACAATATAGATGACCAACGGAAAGACAACAGCTTTTATGACCTTCTGGCATCGGAAGCCCGGTTGGGCATATTCACAGGAATAGCTCAGGGAAAGCTGCCACAGGAAAGTTGGTTTGCATTAGGCCGCTTGTTGACAAACTCTTCCCGCGATCCGATACTGCTTTCATGGAGCGGCTCCATGTTTGAATATCTCATGCCTCAGCTTGTGATGCCTTCATATGAGAACACCCTGCTGCATCAAACAAGCAAGGCCACTGTAAAGCGACAAATAGAGTATGGCGCTCAGAAGGGAACTCCATGGGGTATCTCAGAATCGGCCTACAACGCGGTCGATACGAATATGAATTATCAATACCGGGCCTTCGGTGTACCCGGGTTAGGATTAAAGCGAGGCTTGGAAGAAGATCTGGTAATTGCTCCATATGCAACCATGATGGCATTGATGGTATCGCCTGCCAAAGCAAGCAGTAACCTTCAACTATTGGCAGAACGAGGCATGGAAGGCGAGTTTGGCTTTTATGAGGCAATAGATTACACCAAGGCGCGTTTGCCACGCGGCCAGACACACAGTGTCATACGGTCTTATATGGCGCACCACCAGGGCATGGGGCTGCTTTCACTTGCTTATCACCTATTGAACCGGCCTATGCAAAAGAGATTTGTAAGGGATCTGCGCTTCCAGGCCACCCTGCTGCTGTTGCAGGAACGTATACCGCGTGCCACAGTTTTTTATGCGCACACTGCCGATGTGGTCAGGAAAACAACTGTGTCTACCGACATCCCGGTACGTGTTATTTCCACCCCTCACACAGCCGCGCCCGAAGTGCAGCTTTTGGGAAACGCACGCTATCATGTTATGGTCACTAATTCAGGCGGTGGTTACAGCCGCTGGAATGACTTGGCTGTAAATCGATGGAGGGAAGATACCACAAGGGATAATCACGGTATTTTCTGCTACATTAAAGATGTGCAGACCGATGACATATGGTCGAACACCTATCAGCCAACTCAGCGGCCGGGCAAAAATTACGAAGCAATATTTTCACAGGGACATGCAGAATTTCGCCGGCACGATCACGGTATTGATACAAAGACCGAGATAATAGTGTCGCCGGAAGATGACACGGAGATAAGGAGGATCAAGATCACAAACAGGACCTTATCAGTGAAACAGCTTGACATAACCAGCTATGCAGAGGTGGTGCTGGCAAAACAAAGTTCCGACGAGGCGCATCCGGCATTCAGCAACTTATTTGTTCAGACAGAAATTCTCCGGGAATACAAAGCCATCCTTTGCACACGTCGCTCCCGTTCAAAAGAAGAGCACCCACCGTGGATGATGCATATGATGGACGTGCGTGGCGTAAAGGCTGAAACTGTATCTTATGAAACTGACAGAATGAAGTTCATAGGCAGAGACAGGAACCTTGCAAACCCACAGGCTATGATTGGCGCAACTCTTTCAAACAGCCAGGGCGCGGTATTGGATCCCATTGTTGCCATTCGCTGCCGTATTAGTTTGAAGCCTAACCAGGCTGTTACTGTCGATCTGATCTACAGCATGGGAGAAACAAAAGAAATGTGTGAGCGGCTTATATATAAATACCGAGACCAACATCTTAAGGACCGTGCCTTTGAACTTTCATGGACGCACAGCCAGGTACTTTTGCGGCAGATAAATGCTACAGAGGCTGACGCTTTGCTGTATGACAAGCTAGCTGCCTCAGTGATCTATAATAACCCGGAACTCCGGGCAGCAGCTGCAGTTATCCTCAACAATGCCAGGGGGCAATCCGGACTGTGGAGTCATTCTGTGTCAGGCGATCTGCCTATAGTGCTGTTACATATATATGATGCGGAACATTTTGACATTGTAAAGCAAATGGTTCAGGCACATGCCTACTGGCGCTTGAAGGGGCTTAAGGTCGATCTCGTTATCTGGAATGAAGACCATGGCTCTTACCGCCGCTTATTACAGGAGCAAATAATGGATCTTGTTGCTTCAACCGGCAGCACTCATGATAGTAATGGCACAGGTCATATTTTTGTCCGGTCTGCCGACCACATATCAGCTGATGACCGTCTTCTTTTCGAAAGCGTGGCACGTGTCATTATTTCTGCCAATAAGGGTACTTTATCCGAACAGGTAAACAGACTTGGCTCTAAAAAAACTACGCCACCCTTATTAGTTACCAAGCCGATCATACAAAACAGCAATTCTACAATAGCATTACCTCACGACCTTTTTTTTCCAAATGGCATAGGAGGATTCACCCCATGTGGCAGAGAGTATAAAATAATAACCGACTATCAGCAAACAACACCTGCACCATGGGTAAATGTTCTTGCCAATCCGAAATTCGGCACTGTTATTTCCCAGAGCGGATCGGCTTATACGTGGGCTGGCAATGCGCATGAGTATCGCCTCACTCCCTGGAGCAATGATCCGGTAAGTGATATCGGAGGGGAAGCGTTTTACGTACGTGATGAAGAAAGCGGACAGTTTTGGTCGCCTATGCCTTTTCCAGCTGTTGGCCTGTCGCCCTATGTTACAACACATGGATTTGGCTATTCTGTTTTTGAACACACTGAGAACGGCATTGCCACCGAAATGCGCGTCTTCGTCGATAAAGAGTTGCCTGTCAAGTTCATAAGCCTTAAAGTGAAAAATGTGTCTGCAAGACACAGAAGCCTTTCCGCCACAGGATTTATGGAGATCATACTGGGTGATGTGCGTGCGAGAACTAATATGCATATCATTTCAGAATATGACAATGAAACCAACACGGTGCTGCTACGCAACAGATATAATACCGCATTTGCAGACAGGGTAACTTTCTTCAGGGTAAATGACAATAGTCAACTCAGTTTTACAGCCGACCGCACTGAGTTCATAGGTCGCAACAAGGATCTTACCGACCCTCAGGCATTGTATTATAAAAGGCTGCTGGGGAAGGTCGGTGCGTGTATGGATGCGTGTGCAGCCCTACAACTTAAATTCGAACTGCAGGATGGGGAAGAGAAAGAGATCGTCTTCCAGCTGGGCAGCGAAGAGAACAATACAGCTGCACGGCTGCTCATAAGGCAACTGATGAACGTAGATATAGCTGAGAGTACGTTGCAAAATGTTATAGCATACTGGAAAGACATCCTTGGCGCTGTGCAGGTGTCCACTCCCGATCCTGCTCTGAACATACTGGCAAATGGTTGGCTCACTTATCAGGGTCTTGCGTGCAGAATATTCGCGCGGAGCGGCTTTTACCAGTCAGGTGGCGCATTCGGGTTCAGAGATCAGTTACAGGACGTTCTGGCCTTGCTGCATACCCAGCCGCAGCTGGTGCGCGAACAGATATTATTGCACGCATCAAGGCAATTCAGCGAAGGAGATGTGCAGCATTGGTGGCACCCGCCTGAAGGCAAAGGCGTGCGCACCAGGTGTTCCGATGATATGCTTTGGCTGCCATTTGTGGTCTCAAAGTATATTAGCGCCACAGGTGATATTGAAATACTGAAAACATCAGTAGGATTCCTGGAATGTCGTCCACTGCATGAGAATGAAGATTCACTATATGATCTGCCTGTTAGCGGCAATCTGGAAGGGTCATTGTATGAACACTGTGTGCGTGCTATAAAGCACAGCCTTCATTTTGGAAAACATGGCCTGCCTCTTATGGGTTCAGGCGACTGGAATGATGGAATGGACCGTGTGGGTAATAAAGGCTTGGGGGAAAGCGCGTGGCTTGCATTCTTTTTGTATGATATACTTCAAGACTTTTCCAAACTTGCCGCTGACCATGGTGACACTGACTTCGCTGACATATGCGCGAATGAGGCAGTCCTTCTACAGACCAATATTGAAACATCGGGCTGGGATGGACAATGGTACAAACGTGCATATTTTGATGATGGGCATATTTTGGGGTCAAAAGAGAACAATGAATGCCGCATAGATGCTATCGCCCAATGCTGGGCTGTTCTGTCCGGTGCAGCAAGTGATACGAGGGCACGCATGGCCATGGCATCGCTGGACAAACATCTGGTGAAACGGGAACTCAGGCTTATTCAGCTCCTCGATCCGCCGTTCAATTCAGATGAGCTGGATCCCGGCTATATCAAAGGGTACGTAACAGGAGTGCGCGAAAATGGGGGACAGTATTCTCACGCTGCCGTTTGGACATTGATGGCATTTGCGGCCTTAAAAGACAGGGAGAAGGTATGGGAACTGTTCAATATGATCCACCCGATAAACCACACTTTGGATGCTGATGCGGTGCAACTTTATAAAACGGAACCGTATGTAATGGCCGCTGATGTTTATGCAAATGAACTGCACAAAGGACGTGGAGGATGGACATGGTACACTGGTTCTGCAGGCTGGATGTATCAGTTCATTATCGGTTCACTATTAGGCATGCAGCTACGCGCCGACAAATTGGTGTTTGATCCATGTTTTCCGCTGAGCTGGCCTTCTGTATCAATAACATATCGTTACATGTCCACAGTTTACAATATAGAGGTCTTTCAGGTTCACAACAATTCCAGCCCATGTTGGGAAATGGACAGTAGGCAAAGAGAAGGAAATGAAGTGCAGCTGACAAATGATGGCTTTACCCATAAAGTTGCAGTTTACACTTAGTTTCATTTTAGGAGACGTGTGAACTATACAACTAATACATTTAATTGTGTACAAAGGGGCATCACGCCAGAGATACCTTTGCATAGCGCAGACCAACATTCATTTCTCAGGAATATCTTGATTCCTCTGTGCACTATCACGTCACAATTAAAACCATCACATGAAAAAAAAGTACTTTATTCTACCAGTAATAATGGGGTTGCTGTCGTTACCGTCATATGCTCAGCGCATGATGGGCGTGGCCACCGGCAACTGGAGCGGCACAACAGGATTGTATTTGAACCCGGCTTCCATTGCTGATTCCAGGAACAAACTGGTTATAGACCTGTTTGCCATAAACGGATTTGCAGAAAATGACCTTGGCACATTAAGCAAGGACAATTTGCTGCAGAAAATAAACAATCGCAGTGTATTGAGCGTAAACGATGTGTTCAAGTTCGACAACAAAACATCTGTAAACCTGATGGCTCCCTATGCCGAAGTACGCGGTCCGGGGTTTATGTGGAATATAGACCATAAGAACAGCATAGCGCTCACCACGAGGCTGAGAGGAGCTAACCAGTATACAGATGTAAACCAGAAAGTGTACCGTTCCATACTGGACCCACAATTTGCCGTTAACGGCGGTGGTAATTACACCGTTAACTCAAAAGACTTTCAATGGAATGCTGCCACTTGGAGCGAAATAGGTCTATCATACGGACGAGTTCTGGTGGACCATGGCAAGAACTTCCTGAGCGTGGGTGTTACAGCACGTTATTTGGGAGGCATAGGCTACCTGAGTATGCAAGGCGATAATATTGACGCCTCTTATTATACATCCAGTGATTCTCTGCAGTTGAATAACACCAAGGTGTCTTATTCCAGCAACATTCTTAACAGTACAGCCACAGTAAACGAAGGCACTTCCAATTCCGAACTGTTCAGCCGCTATTTCGGTAAAAAAGGAGGCTCAGGAATAGGCGGAGATGTTGGCTTCTACTACGAATTCCGACCCAACCATGAAAAATACCAGTATGACATGGATGGTAAAACAAAGATCACCGATCACAGTGTTCCCCGGTACAAGCTCAGATTATCTGCGGCTATCACCGACATTGGCGGTATAACTTTTAAAACTGCCGACAACAGGCAAGCTGCGCTTTCCGGCAATGGTTATTTAAGGGGAAGTGAATTGGCCAACAGCGTTAATAACTACAGAGACTTCAAGGCATATGCACAATCTCGCGGCTTTACGGTGGACTCCAGTGTGAAGAGCACGGTATATCATATGCCTACGGCAATGTTGCTGGCTCTGGATTATAAAATAAGCGGTGATTTCTACGTGAATGTCACCTCTCTTACAAACCTGGCAGACCGCAAACAAATAGGCAACTATTACTACAGCCAGATAACTGTAACCCCCCGGTACGACACGCGCGTTTTCAGCGTTGGCCTACCTGTAACCTATAATATGCAATCTCAATCCATCAAGGCTGGCATAGGTGCACGTGTTGCTGGCTTCTTTGCAGGCAGCGACGATATGCTGGGGCTGCTGGGCAATAACCAGTATGGTGTTAACTTCTATATGGGGGCTTTTGTTCCCATCAACTACCGTAAGCCAAAAGACAGCGATGGCGACCGAGTATCGAATAAAATAGACAGCTGCCCAGGAATTGTAGGCGAATGGGCGTATAAAGGATGTCCTAATCCCGATACTGACAAAGACGGCATATTCGATTCTGTAGACAAATGCCCTACTGTTGCAGGCATGCCCACAGCAATGGGCTGTCCTGATAAAGATCTTGATAGTGTTGCTGATGCCTCAGACCGCTGCCCTGACCTTGCCGGTCCAGTTGCAATGGGTGGCTGCCCCGACCGCGACAAAGACGGCATAGCTGATATAGACGACATTTGCCCTGACCAAGCTGGCACTGCGGCATTTAAAGGCTGCCCTGATACAGATGGCGATGGGATACCCGACAACACAGACAAATGTCCGCTGAAAGCTGGCCCAATAGCCTTTAACGGATGCCCGGACACCGATGGTGATGGCGTGCCTGACAATACCGACCGTTGCCCCACAAAACCTGGAACAATAAGTAATTATGGCTGCCCTGAAGTGAGCGTGCAAGTGAAAAAACGCCTGGCATTTGCAGCCACAGCGCTGGAGTTTGAAACCGGCAAAGCCATAATCAAGAAGAAATCTTACGTGCTGCTGGACGAAATAGTGGGCATATTGAACGAGTACAAAGATTACTACATGTTGATAGATGGTCACACTGATGACGTAGGCTCTGAAGAAAATAACCTCACTCTTTCAAGAGACCGTGCAGCCTCTGTGAAAAACTACTTCGTAAGCAAAGGAATAGCAAGTGATCGCTTAGACACTGAAGGTCACGGTGAATCAGTACCCGTAGCAACCAATAAGACCGCTGCCGGAAAAGCTAAGAACCGCCGTGTGGAAATGAGTCTGAAACTTCGGGACAATAAATAATTACCGGAACACTCAGAAAAGTTTACGTTCACAACACTTCAAACACACTCATTCAAAAGAATGAGTGTGTTTCTTTCTACACAATTGGATTTTCCTTAACCTTGATTTAGCTAATTTTACTATCGTTACAAGCAGTAACACTCAAGACACGATTTTCCATTCTTTGCGGTCCTTTGCTCATTCTTCCTATCAATGCAAGGCCATTCATAAAATGTACTTCCTTTCTTGAAATTTTCTTCACTCCTTCAAAAAAGGTTAAGTATGTCTATTGTCATTTTGTTTATTACCGTATGGTATTTGTCACTTTTTGCCCAAACCTTCTTCCATCATCGTTATGCTTCACACGGGGCATTTACCATGAGCAAAGGTTGGGAGCGTTTTTTCTTCATTTTCACTTACATTACACAAGGTCCCCACTACATGAGTCCTCGAGCATATGCCATTATGCACCGCCTGCATCATGCCCATACCGATACAGAGCTTGACCCTCACTCTCCTGCTTTCTCCTCTAACCTGCTAAGTATGATGCTGCGTACACGTCGTTTTTACTGCGATGTGGTAGAGGGTAAGCTGCAGGTTGAGAAACGCTTTATGAAAAACCTGCCTGAATGGAAAGGTTTTGATAAATGGGCCAATTCTACGCCCTCACGTATACTTTGGAGTGTTGCATATCTTACATTCTTCTTCATCTTCGCCACTAGCTGGTGGATGTATCTCCTGCTTCCGGTGTTATTGGCCCTTGGCGCTTTCCATGGCGCGCTTATCAATTGGTTTGCTCATAAATATGGCTATATCAATTTCAGGCTAAAGAACACTTCTCGCAACTTGCTTTTTATAGATGTGCTTATGCTTGGTGAATCTTATCACAACAATCATCACAAACGTCCTTCAGCCGTCAATTTTGGCAAGCGCTGGCACGAGATAGACCCTGTGTATCCGATTATTCGCCTTATGGTTTGGATGCGCATCATAAAATTGTCGAAACTCTCGGTAGCGCCTGCTGAAAATATTGTCCACCTACATACTGATAAGCACTAACATGATCACAGCAGCTATAATAATCTTCATCTGTAAGTACCTGCGCAAGCGCGGATATAACCTTACATTCAGCCTTAAGCCGGTGAAAATCTCATTGCTAAGAAGAGCAGAACTCTAAAAATAAAAAATATGCATTTATATAAAAGCTTGCAGCGTACAACTCAGGTTGCTTGCAAAAAAGTAAACCTGTTGATATTCCTTTTGTCGTTATCATGTTACCCAGCCTTGGCAAATGAATGGCAGCTAAAGAAAAGCGGCTCAGGCATCAACATTTATACTAAAAGCCAACAGGCTTCGGAAGTAAAAGTCCTGAAAGCAGAATTCGAAGCCGATGGGACTGTGAAGCAATTGGCTAACTTACTTGCCGATGTAGACAAACAGAAGAACTGGGTATATAGCACTAATTCTACCAGATTGATAAAACGGCTGAATGATAATGAGCTTATATACTATACTGAGAAAGCAATGCCTTGGCCCCTTAGCCATCGGGATGTTGTAATGCAGATGAAATGGATGGTGGATACCATTGTGGGCACATTGACCATGAATGCCCACAGCATTGAAAATTCAATTCCTCCCCCAAAAGGAATGGTAAGGGTGCCTGTTTCGAAAGTCGTCTGGAAGGTATCAACTATAAAGCCCGGCACAATAAGAGTTGAATATTTTGCAGAAGCAGATCCTGGCGGAGTAATACCCGCATGGGTAACAAATATCTTTTTGACAAAAGGGCCGTATGAAACTTTCTTAAACTTACGAAAGCAACTTGTCAACTATAATTAATGCCACATATTATGACGCAGAAGACTAACAGAATTAAAAGTCGTACTCAATCTTGTCAGAAGTCTCCTCCAGATCAAGAGTGAATTCATAGTCGGCGTTGGGCATAAGCATTTGAACCAAATCGCCCCCATCAACTTGAGCAATTAAGCCATCATTATCAAAAATGTAATAAATATCTGTACCGTGTGTATGCCTCACTAAAGTTGCATTCTTAATTTTCTCTCTTAATTTTTCGAGATTTTGGCCGCCGTTTTCTGACATTAAATAGATTTTGACCGATTATATGAATGTTCTGAACCTAAATTTAGATAATTCTATCTAAAGTCGACAAAGCCAATTAGTAGTTCGGCATTGGGTGTTTTACCCGCTGTTACCCGCATCAACTCAGCGATCTTTTTTATGCCTCATTTTATTGAACAGCGGAATCCAATTTCATCAAAATAATGCTGCATAAAATTTCTTATTTCCTCCTTCTGCGATTGTTTTACACGTAAAGCATCATGAACGGTAAATATCTCGTAGCCTTTATTTATAAGAAAAGGTAGTAGGCCATCTATCATTATCTCCGCTTCTTTTCTCTGTAACAGGTTTGAGAACATCTTATAGCCATACTGCTGTTTGTAGGTATCAACCCACTGCATGAATTTCGGAAATAGCTTTCTTAGGTTCTCAAATTCTGTTGTTGTTTTAGCCTTGTCAAAGGCTACACGGAACATAAGTTGTTTACCTCCTTTGGGCTCAAGACCTAATTGCTGTTCTATGTATTGGTACAAGGTGCCGTTTTGAGCATGATATTTGAAGCTATCATCGATATCACCGTTTATATACGCCGCAATAGCAAACTGAGCATTAGCTATATCCAGCTCAGCAAGATGTTCACTATCGAAAGTTAGTTTGGTACTTGGGATAAGAACAAGCTCAACCTTCAAGAACAATTTAAAATCCTTCTTTTAGATACCGACATGTCATGTCTAGGTGTTTCGCTTATTTGTTCTGGTGGCATTGCCGCCTGCGGCGTTGATAAAAGGCTGGTCTTTGCCTTGGCGTTAAAGGCTAAAGCAACAAAGCTCGTGTTGGCTCACAATCACCCAAGCGGCAACTTGAAGCCAAGCCAATCCGACATCGAGATAACGCAGGACTTTAACCGCGCAGGCGAAATCCTGAACATCAATATTCTCGACCATCTAATCATTACCAACGACAGCTACACATCATTAATGGATGAAGGTCTTTGTACAGGCTCACCCATTCACCTGCACGACAGCAAAGCCATTAGCTGCCTCTAAGTAACAATCCCACGGAGAAAATGAATGAAGCACGGAAGCTTGTTTTCCGGAGGCGGCGGCTTTGACCTTGCCGCTGAAATGGTCGGCTGGACGAATATCTTTCATTGCGAGAAAGACCAATTCTGCCAACGCGTCCTTAAATACTACTGGCCCAATGCCGCAACCCATACCGACATAAAGGAGTTCAACGGTGAAACTTATGCAGGACAAATCGACGTACTCACAGGGGGATTTCCTTGCCAGCCATTCAGTACAGCCGGCAAGCGCCGCGGCACGAAAGATGACCGTTATCTCTGGCCGGAAATGCTTAGAGTTATTGGAAAGATCAAGCCACGCTGGGTCATTGGCGAAAACGTTTACGGCATTGTTAATTGGAGGCATTGTTAATTGGAGCGACGGACTGGTATTCCGTCAGGTCTTACTTGACATGGAAGCTCAAGGTTACAACGTCTGGCCTTATGTACTGCCAGCTGCAGGTATCAACGCCCCGCACCAGCGCGACCGCGTTTGGTTCGTGGCCAGAAGACGCAACAACGCAAGCCCAGTACCTTCAGAAAACTTGGCTCAGGCTGGCGCCCACCCCGATAGCGATAGATGCAACAGGCTTCACGGCAAACGTAAAAAGCTCGCAAACGAAAGCCGGGAAAATGCACAGCATGACGTTAAGCCGCTGGGTATCTCTATTGCCGACCCCGACAGCAAGAGACTGGAAAGGCGCAAGAACGCCCGAAACGCTAAAGCGCATTGGCAGAAGCACATCGAACAGCTTGCCGGATTTTATCCGCTCGGAAATTGGCGCGACTGGCAAACTCAATCCCCGGTTTGTGGCGGAGATGATGGGCTTCCCCTTCAACTGGACGGAATTACCTTTTCAAAGTGGCGAATGAACTCCATCAAGATGTACGGCAATGCAATAGTGCCACAGGTAGCCTATCGAATATTCAGAGCCATCAAGGATTTTGAAGAACACCACATATAACCTGAACTGAAATAGCCTGCTTCCTATCGAATATTCAGAGCCATCAAGGATTTTGAAGAACACCACATATAACCTGAACTGAAATAGCCTGCTTCCTTTCATTGTCATCAGCAATCCCCTTGTGCCGATGAAATACCAAGCGGGCAAGTCTAACCCCTCGCATCCACAGTTACTTCCTGCATCAAGAAGAAAATCGGCTCCCCCTAAAGGTTGCCCCCAATTTTCTTCTTGACGCCGTAACTGTTCCTGCGTGGCCGGGGTATGCCCGCAAGGGTGATTTCAACAAAAGGAGAAATAAACATGACAACAACAGAAAAGAAAAAACCTGACTTCTTCGTATTCAAGCAAGTGGACGGAAAATCGCAAATCGTTGGCTCTGGCTTTAAGCATCGCAACGGAAAAAGCATCAACCTTTATATTGGCGACCTCAAGTGCGTCATTCATCCGGCAAAGGCTCAACCCGTTCAGGAAGGGGAAAGCGGTTAATCCGCTTCCTACAACTCCTCTCCAAAATCATTTCCTGAAAGGTAACTGACATGAGCCAACAACAAGACGTTTATACCCGCATTACAAACAAGATCATTGAAGACCTGGAGAAAGGTGAACTTACATGGCGTAAACCTTGGAGCAGCGACAACCTTGCTAATAATATTGTCCGACCGCTTCGCTGGAATGACAAGCCTTACAGCGGCATTAATACAATTATCCTTTGGGCGAACAATCGGACATAGACATACTTATAGAATTCAACACAAAAGACTATAAAAAGCTGAAGCCCGAAAGTTATCGTACTCAACTGCTCAAATTTGCTGACCAAACCTATCGTAAGTCTGTTGTCGGCAAAGATCATCCCTCTATCGTGATAGAACTCAATTTTATCAAGTTCGACCTCGTGCCATGCATTTTCGACAAGGGGTTTTTCTACGATAGCATAGAAATACCCGATAAAAGCGGAGGTTGGATGGAAACAGAACCAGACGAATTCAACAAAACGCTCACGAAAGCAAACCAAAAGTACAATTCCGTGGTTAAGCCGATTATCCGCCTATTGAAGTACTGGAACGCATGCAATTCTTATCCTTATGCATCCTATGATTTGGAAACGAAAATCGCGGACATGAACTTTAATAATGACAACCAGGAAAGCGGTCTTTTATATGCAATAGATAAACTTTCAACAAGCAACTTGCCATCATGGGCGTCGAATAAAGTAAATACGCTAAAAGCAAATGCTGAAAACTTAGATAGCTATTTGGATAAAGGAGATGTAGCTAAAGCCGATAAAGCACTTTCAAAAATACTACCCTGAAATTAAATATACCGCGACTGAGACTAAAATGAGGTGCATGCAATGTTTCAACAAACCGCCATAAAACAGCACATATTTTTAGGACTTAGAAATTTACCACAGCGCATTGTTTGACCTATGTTTGACCTGAAAAGAAAAACGACTTGTGATTTTTGTCACAAGTCGTTGATTTTCTTGGTGGTGTGGGAGGGAATTGAACCCCCGACACAAGGATTTTCAGTCCTTTGCTCTACCAACTGAGCTACCACACCGTTTCCCTGATGGGAGCGCAAAGATAACAGGCGGGTATCGAATTTCAAAATAAATTCTCAAAGCCTTTCTTACGCCTCTTTCCAGGCGTTCTGCATAGTGTGTGCCGGCGTGTCGCAGGGGCACACCGGTGTGCCACATGTGTACACCTACGGCCCGCTTTGCAACACATACGTCTTCTTTTTAACGTAGCTTTAACCCCCTTCTTTCTTCCATCCATGGGCATACGGATTATTTTTGTAGCCGTCTCAAAATGAAACGCATTATACATAATATGTGGCGTTGTTGCTTTGTATTGCTCTTGCTTACAGGTAGCTGCTATATGGTGTATGCACAGAATGTGGTATTCACAGCTGTGGCCGGCGCTACCAAAATGGGTATAAGAGACCAGGTAAATGTGCAATACACCATACGCGATGCACAGGATCTGCGTACCGTCACCAATCCTTCGGACGCAGACTTTGTGATAGTAGGTGGCCCATACCAGTCTCAAAGCTCCAATACCTCTATATCGGGCAACAGGGTGGTGACCTCGCAGGCCCTTACGCTCACCTACACACTACAGCCACGCAGAGAGGGCACCTTTACCATACCGCCTATAGTGGCCAAGGATGGCGCAGGGCATTCTTATCAGTCCAATTCGGTGACCATACAGGTGGTGGCTGGCTCTCTGGCCCAGCAGCGCCCACAGCAGCGTGGCGGTTTCGACCCCTTCTCTGATGGCGATGATGATATAACCGCCATGATGCGCCAGATGCAACAAATGCAGCAGATGCACATGCAGCAGCTACAGCAGCGGGCACAGGCCGCAAGAGGCCAGCAGCCACAGCAGCAACCCCAGGCTCAGGCCGATGCCGACCCTCCTGTGAATGATGCCGAGATAAAGAAGGACCTCTTCATAAAGGTGACCGCCGACAAGAGCAAGGTGCGCCTGGGCGAGCAAGTGACCATAAGCTACAAGCTGTATTCGCGTGTGCCTATGCAGGTATCTATATCCAAGCTGCCTACGCTGAACGGCTTCTGGGCACAGGACTTCGACATACCCAAGCAGGCCAAGCCTACCGAGGAGGTTGTGAATGGCAAGAAGTTCCAGGTATTCCTGCTGAAGAAATCGGCCCTGTTCCCTACACAGGCCGGTACGCTGGAACTGGACCCTGCCGAGGCAAAGGGTATGGCGCGTGTGGTGCAGCAGGTGCGCCGCAAGATGTCCGACCTCTTCGACCCATTTGGTGCCGGTACGCTGATGATGGATGATCCATACTTCAACAATACCTACTACAATACCATGGTGTATAAGGATGTGCCTGTACACCTGCAGAGCGCACCTGTGAAGATAGAAGTAGCACCCCTGCCCGACAAGAACAAGCCGGAGAGCTTCAGCGGTGCGGTGGGCAATTTCTCCATAACCGGGAAGATAGACAAGCGCACACTTACCACCGACGATGTGGCCACTTATACACTGGATATAAATGGTAACGGCAACCTGAAACTGATAGAGGCGCCGCGCCCTACCCTGCCCAATGGCCTCACCACCTACGACCCTGTGATAATAGATACCATCACAGGGCGCAGTACTACTATATCGGGCTCCAAGATAGTTACCTATGTCATCACCCCGCAAACACCGGGCGACTATACCATACCCCCCGTGACGCTATCCTATTTCGATCCGCAAACGGGTAGCTATACTACCGTGCAGACCAACGAAGTGAAACTGCAGGTAAAACCCGGCAAGAACTACATGAGCCGCAAGCCTGATAACAACGTAAGCAGCTACAAAGACATACACGACATACTGAAACAAACTCCGCCGGAACTGACCTTCGATAGCGGCCCCATTATGCACAAGCCCGGGTATTGGTCGCTCTATGTGCTGCCTATGGCCCTGCTGGCAGGCTATGTGGTATGGCGCCGCAGGGACGAGGAGCTATCGCGCGATACGGTGGCCCTGCGCAAGAAACGCGCCAATAAGGTGGCCTTTCAGCGCCTGGCCACTACACGCACCCTGCTGCAACAGAAGGACAAAAAACCATTCTACGAAGAGATATCTAAGGCCATATGGCTCTACCTTAGCGATAAGCTGTCCATACCACTCTCGGCCCTATCGAGGGAAACGGCCACAGAGGCCATGAACAGCCGCAAGGTACCTGACGATGTACAGAAGAGGCTGGAGCATGTGATAACAGAATGCGAGACATCGCTCTATGCCAGCGGTGGGCTTCGCACCATGAACGATACCTACGAAGATGCCGTAAAAGTGATAAGCGACCTGGAAGATATATTCAAAGCATGAACCGTATAGCAGCCATATTAGCCCTTGTGATGCTGTCGCTGCACGGCATGGCCGCCGACTGGCAGGCCCACTGGAAGAAGGCCACCGGCTACTACATACAAAAGCAGTACGACAGCGCGGCCTGGTACTACGAGCAGGTAGCGGCCCTGCATCCGCACAATGCCGAAGTATACTACAACCTGGGCAATACCTACTACCGCCTGAACAAGATAGCACCCGCCGTGCTGAACTATGAGCGTGCCCTGCATGTGGACCCCGGCCACCGCGATGCGCACGACAATCTCACCATCACACAGGCGCGCATCAGTCACCAGGTAGCGCCGGCAGAAGATATATTTTTCGTAACATGGTGGCGTGGCCTCACCGCCCACACCATGGCAGGTACATGGGCCGCTGTAGCGCTCATAGCCTTCCTTATGGCGCTGGGTATATACTGGGCTCGCCGTTACACACAGGGCGGCGGACGGCTACCCATGCAGCTACCCGGCATACTGGGCTTCGTCAGCGCATGTGCCATCATCTTTGGCCTGGTGGCCGCTGCCAATAGTGTGAACCCGCGCAAGGCAGTTGTCTTTGAGCAGGACACCCCGCTCATGAACGCCCAGCAGATAAAGGGCAAACCCGCCGCCCTGCTGCCCGAGGGCACCACAGTACGCATAATAACCGATGGCGGCAACTGGCTGGAAGTAGCCCTGCCCGACAACCGCACCGGCTGGGTACAGGCCAGCCAGGTGATGAAGGTGTGAGATGTGTTGAACCATACGGTTCCGACAGCGTTTTTCAGGTCATATAGGCGGCAATTATTTATCTTTACAAAAAAGTACCCTATGGATGCGTTGATAAAAATTAAGGTCTCTGAGTTGAATACTGCTTTCCTGGAAAAGCTAAGAGCGCTTTTCAAAGGAAATGATGATGCTGAGTTGACCATATCTTTCAATGAGTATTCGCGGAACTATATGGAAACATTGAATCGCTCCAAGGCAGACCTTGAACAACGCAATGGACTCGTTTCCTTTACTATCGATGAACTGGAAGCCTTTTCAAACAAAAAGTCTGCATGAGAAGGGTGACATTCACTCCTGATGCATTCAGAGAATATAATGAATGGATGGAGGCCGACCCTGAGATCATACAAAAGATCATACTGCTACTGCGAAACATTCAGAATACCCCCTTTACCGGTCTGGGTAAACCCGAACCGCTTAAAGGTGCTTTTTCAGGGTATTGGAGCAGGCGCATCACTCACGAGCACAGGCTCATTTACAAGATCACGAACACCGATATAGAGATAATAAAGTGCAGGGGCCATTACCAGTAGCCCTTCCCGACAACTTCACCATCTGGGAATAAGTACTACCTCAGAGCTGCATACTCCATCATATTACTCCTTGTTTTTTAACCCGAGAGCCATATTGCTTAAAAACGATCTGTTAATTTTTATACTACGCTGCCGGAAACATTGCCAGAATATAGGTTAGCTTACTTTTGCACCACAATTTTCCACACATGCGTTCCCTGCTCTCCCTGTTCTTTGTTTTTCTTTCCACCATAGTATTGGCCCAGCAAAAAGTATCGCTCAGCGGCTATATGCGCGATGCCGCCACGGGCGAGTCGCTCATAGCCGGTACCGTATACATCAAGGGTGCCGACCAGGGTGCCACTACCAACAATTATGGCTTCTACTCTGTTACTGTGCCTGCGGGCAAGTACACCGTCATATACTCCTATGTGGGCTACGAGTCCATATCTATGGAGATGGACCTCAGCGCCAATAAGAAGTATAATGCCGAGCTCTCCAATGGTACCACCATGAAGGAGGTGAAAGTGACCGCCGGACGCAAGGACGAGAACGTGAAAAAGGCCGACATGGGCACCATAAGCCTGTCCATAGGCCGCATAAAGCAACTGCCCGTGCTCTTTGGCGAGGTAGATATACTGAAGACCCTGCAACTGCTGCCCGGTGTGCAGAGCGCAGGCGAGGGCAACTCGGGCTTCTATGTGCGCGGTGGCGGCCCCGACCAGAACCTGGTGCTGCTGGATGATGCCGTGGTATACAATACCGGCCACCTCTTCGGCTTCTTCTCGGTGTTCAATGGCGATGCCATAAAGGATGTGACCCTCATAAAGGGTGCGCCACCTGCCAACTATGGCGGCCGCCTGTCATCGGTGGTAGATGTATCTATGAAGGATGGCAACCTCAAAGAATACCATGCCGAGGGCGGTATAGGTCTCATAGCCTCACGCCTTACCATAGAGGGCCCTATCAAAAAAGAGAAAGGCTCCTTCATGGTATCGGGGCGCAGAACGTATATCGATGTGCTGGCGCGCCCTTTCTCCGACAGGCTGCAGAACACAGGCTACTACTTCTACGATGCTAACCTGAAGGCCAACTACATACTGGGCACCCGCGACAGGCTATACTTGAGCGGCTATACAGGTGTAGATAAATTCAAGTTCGCCAACTCGCGCGGCTCCTTCCAGGCCGATATACCCTGGGGCAATAACACCGCCACCCTGCGCTGGAACCACCAGTTCACCGATAAGCTCTTTGCCAATACCACCCTTGTATACAACGATTACGATTTCGCATCTACCTTCAGCCTCAGCACCTTCTCGGTAAAGCTGTCATCGGGGATAAGGGACTATAATGCCAAGACCGACTTCGACTATTATACATCTTTCAATCACCATATAAAGGCAGGCGCTGCATACACCTACCATACCTTCATACCCAACCAGGTATCGGGCCAGCTGGATACCATTACACTAGAGCCCAGCAATGCCTTTACCAAGTATGCACATGAGGGGGGTATATATATACTGGACGACTTTGACCCTACCGACTGGCTGAAGGTAAATGTAGGTCTGCGCTACTCTGCCTTCGGACAGATAGGCCCCTATACATCGCTGAAGATGGATGCAGCAGGCAATGTGACCGACAGTGCCAAGTACAAAAAGGGAGAACTGGTGAAGACCTATGGCGGCTGGGAGCCACGCCTGAACCTTCGCTTCGCCCTTACGGACAGGTCTTCTATAAAGGCCAGCTTTGCGCAGACCTACCAGTATATACACCTCGTTACCAACAATGGCTCTACCCTGCCTACCGATGTGTGGGCGCCCAGCACTGCCCTGGTGCAGCCGCAGAAGGCACGCCAGGTATCGGCAGGCTACTTCCACAACTTCCTCGACAACAAGCTGGAGACATCGGTAGAGGTATACTATAAGAATATGGAGAACCAGCTACAGTACCGCGAAGGCTATACGCCTAACTCTCTGCGCGATCCCGAGCTGGAGTATGTCTTCGGTAAGGGCGAAAGCTATGGCGCCGAGTTCTTCATCAATAAGACACAGGGCAAATTCACCGGCTGGATAGGCTACACACTGGCCTGGACCAACCAGACCTTCACACAACTGAACGGCGGCGAGACCTTCCCGCTGAAGTACGACCGCAGGCACAATATATCTGTTACCAGCAGCTACAACGTGAACAAAAAGTGGACACTCTCTGCCGTGTTCGTATTCGGCTCGGGCAATGCCGTTACGCTACCTACCGCCTACTACTTCATAGATGGCGAACTGGTGCAGCTCTACAGCAAGATAAATGCATACCGTATACCTGCCTATCACCGCCTGGACCTCTCTGCCACCTACACCCCGCAGCCAAAGAAGAAGCGCAAATGGGAAGGCAGCTGGGCATTCTCGGTATACAATGCATACAACCGCAAGAACCCTTACTTCCTTTATGTGGACAATTCGGGCAATGTGAACCAGGGCATAGATATAAAGGTGTACCAGGTATACATACTACCCATCATACCTGCCATCACCTACAACTTCAAGTTCTAAGCTAACGACATATAAAACGAAAAGGGGTCTCAACGCTGCTGAGACCCCTTTTCTATATCTCCATTGTGTAGTTGCTATCATGCATCACTGCACATATATCTCGTCGCAGGCTATCATAGGTTTCTTGTTCTCGCGGTGGCGCCATGCAGGCAGCGCAGGTATATTGGTGGCCGTTACTCTTACAAAGCGGGCCTTTGTCTTACCTTCTGCCATAAAGGGCGTTACTGCTACGGCATAGTGTTCCTCATCGGCAGGGGTGGCTATGGTGGCATATGGCCTGTAGGTAGCGCCATCATCCGACACCTCTACCACTATCTTCGATGGCAGGAATATCCAATGCCTCGGGTCGTCCAGGAAATGCATCTTTACGCCTGTCATGTTCCTGGCAGCACCCATATCTATGGTAGCCACCATATCGGTACCATAAAAGCCCAGCCAGTTGTAGCTGAAATCGTTATAACCCGGCGTACCGTCCGTAAGCGTACGCGTGCCCTTTGCGGGGTATTCCGGCACAAAGGGGTATTTCAGAGTTACTGCAGCGCCTGTGGCTATAGACGGTGTAACGCCTGCGGCAAATATGGCATCCCATTCGGCCTTATAGGCATCGGGACCTATTCCCCCTTCCGACAGCTCTGTCACCTTTGCTTTCTTGCAGTCAGCTACAAAGCGCGCTACTTTTTCTTTCAGCCCGGATTTTATTGTCCACACACCCTTGCTGTCTTTCTCAAATACGCCATACTTCTCTATACCGTAGAAACGTGTCTGCTGCAGCACCGTATATTCCAGCGGCAGCCATACCCGGGCCACGCGCTCTGCATATATGGGCTTTGTTTCTACCGCTGCGGCTGCAGCCTCCAGTATCTCGCTATAGGCGTTCAGCTTCTCGGGCGCCAGGTAGCTGTTCCATTCGTTCACAGGGTTACCATAGATGTCCAGCTTGCGTTTGCTGTCCTCCATATTGCCATGCAGTTGCCCTATATACTGCAGCAGGAATTTTGCCGCAGGCCCATAGTAGCCCTGCAGGAATTCCCCGGTCAGTTCTTTCACATCGGCCTTCTCATTGTTCAGCAGCCTCGCCTCCAGGTAGCAGCGCAGCTCGGCCCATTCGCCATAGGTATCGCCACTACCCTGCGCGAACACACCCTTTATTCCATTCTCCTTGTAGTACTGCATATTAGGCTGCAGGGTCAGGAAGTTGGGGAAAGGAGCAAGATAGTTGGTGAACTGTGTTATATAATCCCACACAAAGAGGTTCTTTGTAAGCGCGCCCCACTGTTTCACATCATTGCGAAAGGTAGCTGCCGTACCCTCTTGCGCCAGCGGCTTATCGCGGTAGGCATCTATATTGCTCAGGAAGATGTACACATTATCGCCGGGTTCCAGGCTCTTTGGCGCACGGTGCGTATAGCCATAGGCCAGTGTGGTGATGCGCTTGTCGGGAAACTGCTTCGCTACCCTGTTCACGAATTTTATGAGCGAGCCCGCATGTGTGCCCTGCTCATCGTCGGCGGCCTTGCACTGGCCGCATTCGCACCAGCCTATATCATCATTCGGGCTTACAGACCAGTACAGCGCATCGGGGTTAGCGGCCATACGCTTCCTCAGCTCGGCCACAGTAATGTTGAAGACCTCCTCATTGCTCAGACATAGCTGCGTGCCCTGCCTTACGCCCTTTACCAGTGCATAGTACTCCGGGTGCGCTTTGAAGTAAGTACCCACAGGCACCAGCTTATTGTAAGAGTGCCCCCACAGCCCCCACAGGTCTTCGAACTGCTGCAGCCTGTGCCATTCCAGGTACTCCACATCGCGCAGGGCCGGGTAGTATGTTTCGCGGTATACGAACAGGGGCCTGCTTTCGTCCTTCATATCGGCAGGTATCTTCAGCTTCTTTAGCCCGGGTACTACAGCAGGCACATCGGCAAATTTTCGTGCGCCTATATACTTTTCTATAAAGGCATATACACCATATATAAGTCCCCTGCCGCTGCCGCCACATATCACCAGGTCGTTGCCCATCATCTGCAGGCGATAGCTTTCATCGGGCAGCCGGCCCGGCACCAGTATACCTTCTTTTTTGGTGTTGCCTACATATATGGCATTGGCGGTGGTCTTGCGCGGCTCGTTCACTATGGCCAGCTGCATGCCCGTGGCACGCTTTATGTAGTCTTGCAACACTGTTGCAGAGCGCTGCTCCAGATTCGTAGGCTCGGCAGGTACAACTATGGAATAGGTAGAGGTACCGCCATCTATCAGGGTCACTTCCTGGGCGCTGCCGCTGCACGCGCTCACACCCACCAGCAGAAAAGCCAAGTGATATATAAGTTTCATTAGAGTATGTATACTAGAATTTCCTCAGCAAAGTAAGATAAATATCGTATTGGTTCCTGAAGCTCGTCTCGTTCGTCTTCATGTTGTACCAGCTCGCATTCACACCAAAGGTGGTACGATAGTGGAACTGCCTGCGGTAGCCCACGCCACACGTCACTGTCTGGTACTTCGCAAATCCGGTCAGGAAGTAGTTGGTACTGAAATCGTCCGGCACATTACCATAACCGGCAATGAAAGAGAAGTTCTCACTCCTGTTATCGCGCAGGTAATACCTGGCGGTAAATATGCCGGATAAATAGCTATCGTTGATGGTAGTATTGGTATTGGTGTCGTTATAGTTTATCTGCATATAGAACACTCTCATGTTCAGTAGGAAGTCGCCCACTTCCTTCGACAGGCCCACTACCGGAGATGTAGATGTGCTATTGTTCTGCAGTTGCAGGTAGCGCGCACCCAGCTCTACCGTATAGCCATTGCTCAGGGCTATATTGCCCGAGTACGCTAACCTAAGCCCCGGGAACACCAGTGATGTGGGGGAGTAGGCGATAGCCAGGTGAGAGAAGAACTTCTTGGAATGGTTGTAGTAGGTCTCCCCTTCGAACTGGTAACCCGTACCCGTGAGGCGGCCGGCATAGTTCATACGCAGGTACACCACCCCCTTTTTTATATAGCGCCCATACTGTACGGTGGCTATACTATTGATGATAGGTGGCAGGGTAGCCGCCTGTATTATCTTTGAATGCAGGTAGAACAAGCCTATCTCGTTCTTCAGCCTGCGGGCGTACAGCAGCGCTGCATAATCTACATAGCCCGGGCGCTGGCTCATCTTGGCCAGTGTATCGGCGGTACGCCATGCCTCCTCATACTTGCCCTGTGCCTCCAGTACCTCTGCCTTCCTGTGCAGGAAAAAATAGTTCTGCGGGAAGAATGCCCTGCCCCTGTTCAGCAGGGCTATAGCAGTATCGTACTGCTTCATGTCTATCTGCAGGTTTATGGTATGGTATAGCGGTATGGTGTCCTTGGGCGCCACCGATAGTGCCTCGTAGAACTCTACCAGTGCGCTGTCCTTATTGCTCTTTTCCAGGTACTCGCGGCCTGCGCCCAGGTGCTGCTCCATGTATGCCGCCCTGTAACGTATATTGTACGGGTATGCCTTGTATAATGGCCCCGATATCTCGTAGGCCGTCTTGTATTGCTTCGCATCGGCATACACCAGCGACTTGCGGAAAAGCAGGTCCTTGGAATCGGGATAATACCTCAGCCCCTGGTCCACATAGTACAATGCAGAGTCATAGTCCTTTATGGCACTCTCTACATTGATGATGTAGTTCAGCGCATCTATATTGTCGGGTTGTTTGTCCAGTACATCGCGCAGTACTTTCAGCGTATTGTAATAGTCGTCGTACTGCATGGCCTGCCTGCCTGCTGCCAGCGATTGCTCTATGAGGCTGGCCAGGTATTGCCTGTTCTCAGGGTGTGCCTCCAGCAGTTGTTTCGATATGGCCGCAGCATCGGCATAGCGCTGGTAGCCATCCAGCACCACCGCCTTCTTGAAGAGCAGGTGCTCATCATCGGGGTAAGAGGCCAGCGCCTCGTCTATAGTACGCAGGGCATCGTCATAGCGCTTCTGTATGGTATAGATGTTTATCAGGTAATTGGTAGCCGCTATATTGGCCCTGTCGTAAAAGAGTACCGACCGCAGCGCTACTATGGCGCTGTCGTACTCCATTTCGTTCATGTATTGTTTTGCAGCCAGGGTGCGCAGCTCCAGGAAGTTCGTCTTATTGAATTCGTTGGGGTTGTCCCTGAACATGGCCTCTGCTATCACCGATGCCGCACCATAGCGTTTCAGCTCTTCCAGTATGCCCAGCTTCCTTTTCAGCAGCTCAAAATCATTGGGCGATGATCTGAGTCCAAAATTCACCCACTGCAGTGCCAGCAATTCATTGCCACGGCTAAAGCATATGTTGATCATATAGTTCAGCGCGTCGCGATTAGATGGCTCACGATCCAGCACCGCCGCGAATAGCAGGTAGGGGTCGGTATTCATATAGAATTTGCCTGCCGCCATGCGTATATAGGTGTTCAGGCGTTGCACATCGGCATTGGTGGGGTATAGCTTTATCAGCTTCTCTACTACCTCTATCGCCTCTACATAGCGCGACATGGCCTCCAGTATGCCCACCTTCTTCATCAGGTATTCATAAGAGTTGGGGGTAGACTGCAGCGCCCTGTTCGTGAACTGCAGTGAGCTCTCGTAATTGCCCGACCGGAGGTCGAGCCCGAAGATGGCCGTAAGCGCCTCTTTGTTCAGCGGGTCTTGTTCCAGCACGGCCTCATAGGCTCGTTTTGCTATCTCTATATATCCCCTGTGCGAATATTGCCGTGCCACGGCCAGCTTATAGTCCAGATACACACTGCGAATGAAGGGGTCGGCAGAGAAACGGTCGAAGAGGTAATCGGCCAGGCGGTTGCTCTCCATCCAGTCGCCCATCTTCACATATATGTTCAGCTTCTTCAGCAGCAGGTCCCTGTCGTTGGGAAAATACTTCAGGCCCATATCGGCATACTCCAGTGCCTGCAAGTAGTTACACGCCAGGTCTTCCATGTTCACCAGGTATATGTAGGCATCGCGGTAGCGGGGGTTCTTGTTCAGCACATAGTTCAGCTCTGCACGGGCGCTGTCTATTTTCCCTGCCAGCGAGTAGGCATGGCCCAGCAGCAGGTGTATGTCCAGGTTCTTGGGCGATATGTCTATCGCCTTATTGCACATCACTATCGCCTTCTGGTAGTGCTTCAGCTCTATCTCCTTCTTCGCTTCGTTGTACAGGTTATCGGAAGACTCGATCATCTTGAGCCACTGCGCCTGCACGGGCAGCCCCACGAACATCAAGACCAATAATACCGGCAACAACCGTGTCACAAACTTCATTATATATACTCCTTTTACTTTTTTACTACTTCGTAGCGGCCATAGCGGCTGCATCTGTCTTCTTCTTGGTAGGCTGCATACCAAAGCCCTGCCGCTGCATATTGCCCCACACATGCTTACGCCCTGTCACAAAGTTGAAGTAACCCTTGATGGCAAAGAACATGATGAGCGGGTGATAGATGAAGGGCTCCAGGAAGGCCATCAGGCACAGGCCTATGGTCTCGCCCCACGTTTTATAATACTTGAAAGTGAGCTGGTCCCACAGCAGGGCCAGTGTAGTGATCATTACCGAATAGGTATAAACGAAAACGATAAGGATGATGGCGAACGGCCAGTTGATCTGCCCGGTGATGATGAGGTAGATATAGAACAATATACCCGTGAACTCTACTATAGGCGCCAGCAGCTCGTACAGAAAGTTGTAGGGGAATACTATAAGACCCAGCCTGCCGTAGCGGGGGTTGCCTATTATCTTCCTGTGTATGCTCATTATCTGCGCCAGTCCGCGTCCCCAGCGTGAGCGCTGGCGGCCGAACACCTTCAGGGTAGTAGGTCCTTCCGTCCAGCACAGGGTAAGGGGCACATAGCGTACAGAGTATTTCCTTTTGTTGTCCTTCATGAAGGCGCACATACGCGTCACCATGTCCATATCCTCGCCAAAGGATTTAGAGTCGTACCCGCCCGCTTTTACGGCTATCTCCTTATCGAACATACCCAACCCGCCCGATACGTTGGGTACGGCATTGATGAAATCCCATCCCATTTTACCCAGCATGTAGGCGCGTATATACTCCATCTCCTGAAAACGGGGTATGAGCCTGCGCGGCGGGCGCACGCGTATCATCAGGCCCTCGTCCACATCGCAGGAGTTCACCATGCGCAGTGTGGCTCCCGATGCTATGACACGCCTGTAATCCTCTTCTATATGCACATAGCCACACTCCTGGCAGGGTGCGCCCACCTCTTTCACCTTGGTGGTCTCCTCGTCCATGAAGGGCTTTATCAGCTTTATGAGGGTATCCTTGTCCAGTATACAGTCCACATCCGTACACAGGAAGTAGTCGTAAGAAGATATATTGATGCCCGCGTTCGATGCATCGGCCTTGCTCTTACCGTTCACCTTATCTACCACTACCAGCTTCTCATACGCCCTGTTCGTCGATTTGAATATCCTTTTTATAGGCTCGCAGTTCAGCTTCTCCCTGAAGGCATATTCCACATGCACCAGCTCATATTCATCTATCAGTTTCTCCAGCGTATCGTCGGTACTACCGTCGTTCACTATTATCACCTCGAACTTCGGGTAGTTGAACGTAAGCAGCGAGCGCACGTTCGATATGATGGTAACACCCTCGTTGAAGGCAGGCGCTATCACCGATATGCCCGGCGCTAGCGGCGACTCCACTATCACCTGGAAATCTACAGAGGCGTTCTTCTTCATGTACCGCTGTATGGATATCAGCGACATGATGGCCAGCATGGCATATGCCATCAGCAGCGATGTACCATATATGAACACCGCCGACTGGTAGAACACACCTACGGCATCCCAGAACGTACCACCAGAAAAGAGATCATAAAAAAGCTTCATACCTTATCCCTACGTCCTTGTTATATATTTTATGTTGCTTGTGTGGTCGGTGATTGGGGCAAAGTACTCTTCGATTTCTTGAAACCTGCACGCTGCATATTGCCCCACGAGTGCTTGCGGTTGGTAAGCTGAAAATAATAACCTCTTATAGAGAACACCACTATCAGCGGGTGGTATATGATCATTTCTATGAACACCATAGCGGCTATCCTGGCCACATCGCCCCACGTCTTGTAGTACTGGAAAGTAAGCTGGTCCCACAGTACCGACAGCGTAGATATCATTACCGAATAGGTATAAACGAATATCAGCAGTATGATGGCATAGGGCCAGTTCACCAGCCCGAAGTAGATAAGGAATATGTAGTAGATGATACCCAGGAACTCTATAACCGGCGCCAGCAGCTCGAAAAAGAAGTTGTAGGGGAACACTATGAAGCCAACCCTGCCATATGCCGGGTTGAAGAGCATTTTTTTGTGTGCCAGCATCAGCTGTAGCAGGCCGCGCGCCCACCTGGTACGCTGCCTCATGAATATCTTCACCGATGTGGGGCCTTCCGTCCAGCACAGGGTAGTAGGTATATAGCGTACCGATGCATCTATCTTGTTGTCGTACACATAGCGCGACATACGCATACGCAGCTCCATATCCTCACCAAAGGAGGCGGGGTCGTACCCGCCTGCCTTGATGGATATCTCCTTATCGAACAAGCCCAGGCCGCCCGATACGTTGGGTACGGCATTGATGTAGCTCCACCCCATCTTACCCAGCACAAAGGAGCGGATATACTCCAGCTCCTGGAAGCGGGCCAGCAGCGGGCGCGGCGCCTTTATGTTTATCAGCACACCCTCATCCACCTCGCATGAATTGGCCATGCGCAGCGTGGCGCCGGTGGCTATCACGCGCTTCTTCTCCTCCTCCATTATGGGCTTCACCAGCATTTGCAGGGTCTGCGTATGCAATATGCAATCCACATCCGTACACAGGAAGTAGGGAAATGCCGAAACGTTTATACCCACATTCGTGGCATCGGCCTTTGCCTTACCATTCTCCTTGTCCACCACCAGCAGCTTGGCATATGCCTCGTCCGACGATTTGTATACACCCCTCACCGGCTTCGATGTCAGCTTCACGTCATAGGCAAAATCCACTTTCACCAGAGAGAATTCCTTGATCACCTTCTCCAGCGTATCATCGGTACTACCGTCGTTTATGATGATCACCTCATAGTTCGGATAGTCGAACGTAAGCAGCGAGCGCACATTGGATATGATGGTAAGACCCTCGTTGAACGCCGGCGCTATCACAGATATGCCGGGGGCCAGCGGCGAGCCTACTATCACCTTATAGTCGGTATAACTTTCCTTGCGCAGGAAGAGGCGTATGTTCGCGAACGACAGTATGGCCAGTATAGCATAGATAAGCAGCAGTCCCACACCATATATGAATACGGTGGTCTCGAAGAACCAGGAAGCATATTCTATGAATGTGGCGCCCATTAATACTTGATAAGCGGGTTAAGACAGTGTTTTATTATCAGTTGGTTCTCTTCATGGGTCATTTCCATCAGCTCTTCCACCAGCAGCCTGGAGTGTTGTGTATTGTGCCGTATGATGGCTCTTGCCGCATTCATGCGTATATCGAAGTTGGACGAATACAGGAACTCTGTCTTCAGGAACTCCAAGTACTTGCCCGATGCTATGCTGCCCATCGCCTTCAGTATCTCTATCTGGCAGTTCAGTGGCTGGTGGTTGTATATACGCACCATCTTCTCCTCTGCCACCTCTGCCGATAGCTTGCCCAGGCAGGCTATCGCATCGGCGCGAAAGTAGTGGTCCTTGTTGTTCAGCAGTTCCATTACCGCGGGTATGGCGCTCTGCTGGTCGTAGTGGGCTATCAGCTTCAGGCAGAAGGATACCACGCTCTTGTTAGATGAATAGCTCACCCAGCGCGAGAAGTTGGGGATGGCTATGTCCTTCGTAGTGGTGATGATCTTGAACATCTCCAGCTGGTCCCATGGCAGCAGCGGCTCTGTGGCTATATCAAAGAATTTGAAAGGCTCGTTCTTGCTGAGCTGTATGTAGGCATTTCGTGCGGCCGCCCTCAGCGATGGGTTGGTACTGTTGGTGAGCGGCAGTATGGTCACGTCCGATATGGATATGTCCATCTGTGTCAGCTCCACCACCGCCTTTATCTTGCGCTCCCACCTCATAGACTTCATTTTGGCAAATGAGTCTTTCTGCAGGTCCATATCTATGTACAGCTTCCTCAGCAGGTCGCCCACCTCTCCACGAAAGTTCTTGCGGTACTGTATCAGGGTATCTATCAGTATCTGCCGTACGAAGGGCTTTTTGTATACCTTATTGGCCAGCGCCGCCTGGTCGAACTCTATTTCTTCTATCAGTACGTCCTTGCCCAGGTTCTCGTTCAGCAGTACCTGCTCGGTTATCAGTTCTTCTATTATGGGGCTTATAAAGGCCACCCTTTTCTCGTGCACATAGCTGCGGTAACGTTTGTACATTATCACGCCATAGGCTACTATCGTGGCCACAATGGCTATCACGATGAATGCCAGGGCTATCTCAATAAAAAGTGGGAGCAAACTGAATTGCTCATATGCCTGGAATAATAGGTCTACCAGATCTTTCCACATGTCGCTCTACTCCTCTATTATTTTTTCTTGGTTACAAGCTTTAGGTTGCTGCTTCTATTGGCCAGCAGCTTGCGGATGCGTATCATCAATTCACCCGCCATTATCGGCTTCTTCAGGTAGTCGTCTGCGCCCAGCCTGAAGGCCTCGGTTATGGTCTCCTCATTACCTACCGACGAACATACTATTATACCCACATGGCGCTTTTCGGTATTGGCGCGCAGGCGGCTCACTACTTCCAGTCCGTTGGCGTACGGCATCATCAGGTCGGTTATCACCACATCGTACTGCTCATTGTCCAGTTTTTCAAAAGCTTCCTTACCATCCTTGGCCGTCAGTACCTCATGTCCGTCCTTCCTCAGAATGTTCCGAATAGCTTTCAGCATTATATCGTCATCCTCTATTACTAATATATTCGACATACCTTGTGTTGATAGCTTTTTAGGCCTATTAGTTAACTACGAAAAATACACCTTGCCCGTCGTTTTCGCCCTGCAAATATCCGCTTTATATCTTAACATCTATAGCATTTACATTATATTAACGAAAACGCTATAAATTAACAAACGGAAAACATGAGGGGTTACCGACAGGCATGTTTGATATAAAATTAGCCCTTACGGCGCTAATAAGCAAATCTCCCGCCCCAATGAATTAAACATTAATACAACATGTGACATATCCCTTCTGCAAACTGCCAAAATTTGTCACAACAGGCCCTCGGAACTGCCATTTTGAACGAAGTAGGTGCCAAAAAGAACAGATAGCGGCTATGGCACAATATGTGATGAACCAAATCAAAACAACCATCCTTAAACACTTAAAATTTTATAAGTCATGACAAAGAACGTGAACATTACTCCATTGCACGACAGGGTAATAGTGAAACCCGCTGCCGCAGAAGAGAAGACCGCAGGTGGTATCATCATCCCCGATACAGCTAAAGAAAAACCTCAGCGTGGTACTGTAGTAGCTGCCGGCCCCGGTAAGAAGGACGAGCCGATGACCGTTAAATCTGGCGATACCATTCTCTATGGCAAATATGCCGGTACCGAAGTGAACTTCGATGGCCAGAACCTCATCATCATGCGCGAAAGCGATATATTAGCGGTGATATAATTAGGGCATGTACCAATGAGGCAATGCGACAATCGCCTGTTCACCATAAAACAATTAAAATAAAAAACATCTATAATTGGCTAATTGCCAAATTGTAAAATCATAAAATTAAAAAAAACATGGCAAAACAACTTTTCTTCGACATCGATGCACGCAACAGGATGAAGCGTGGTGTAGACGTACTGGCCGATGCAGTAAAGGTGACACTGGGCCCAAAGGGTCGTAATGTAGTGATCGAAAAGAAATTCGGCGCTCCCGGCATCACCAAGGACGGCGTTAGCGTGGCAAAGGAAATAGAACTGGAAGACGCTATAGAGAACCTGGGCGCACAAATGGTAAAGGAAGTAGCATCTAAGACCGCCGATATAGCGGGCGACGGTACCACTACTGCTACCGTGCTGGCACAGTCCATCATCAGCGAGGGTCTGAAGAACGTAGCCGCAGGCGCCAACCCCATGGATCTGAAACGCGGTATAGACAAGGCCGTGGCAGCCGTGGTAGACAACCTGAAGGCACAGTCTGAAAAAGTAGGCAACGACAACAAGAAGATAGAGCAGGTAGCCTCTATATCGGCCAACAACGACAACGCTATAGGCAGCCTCATAGCCCAGGCAATGGCCAAGGTAGGCAACGAGGGCGTTATAACCGTAGAAGAGGCGAAAGGCACCGAGACCACTGTAGAAGTGGTAGAAGGTATGCAGTTCGACCGTGGCTACCTGAGCGCATACTTCGTTACCAACTCTGAGAAGATGCAGGTAGAGCTTCAGAACCCCTACATCCTCATATACGAGAAGAAGGTAAGCACCCTGAAAGACATACTGCCCATACTGGAAAGCGTGGTACAAAGCGGCCGCCCCCTGCTGATAATAGCAGAAGACGTGGATGGCGAAGCGCTGGCCACACTGGTGGTGAACAAGCTGCGTGGCTCGCTGAAGATAGCCGCCGTTAAAGCTCCCGGCTTTGGCGACCGCCGCAAGGAAATGCTGCAGGATATAGCCGCTCTCACAGGTGGTACCGTTATCAGCGAAGACCAGGGCTACAAGCTGGACAATGCTACTATAGCATCTCTGGGCCAGGCCGAAAGCATCACTATCGATAAGGACAACACTATCATAGTAGGTGGCCGTGGCGAAAAAGAGGTGATAACTGCCCGTGTGAACCAGATAAAGACACAAATAGAGACCACTACCAGCGACTACGACCGCGAAAAGCTGCAGGAACGCCTTGCCAAGCTGAGCGGTGGTGTGGCAGTGCTGTACATAGGTGCCGCTACCGAGGTAGAGATGAAAGAAAAGAAAGACCGCGTGGACGACGCCCTGCACGCTACACGCGCTGCGGTGGAAGAAGGTATAGTGCCCGGCGGTGGTGTGGCCTACATACGCGCCATCGAATCGCTGGCCGGTGTATCTGCCGACAACAACGACGAAAAGACCGGTATAGCCATAGTGCGCCGCGCACTGGAAGAGCCGCTGCGCCAGATAGTAGGCAATGCAGGCCTGGAAGGTTCTATCATAGTACAGAAGGTACGCGAAGGCAAGGCCGACTTCGGCTTCAACGCCCGCACCGAGACCTATGAGAACATGTTCGCAGCCGGCGTTATAGACCCTACAAAGGTGAGCCGCGTAGCGCTGGAGAATGCAGCTTCTATAGCCAGCATGCTCCTCACTACAGAGTGTGTGATAGCCGACAAGCCAGAGCCTAAGAGCGCTGCACCTGCACCGGGTGGTATGCCGGGCGGCATGGGTATGGACTATTAATAGGTCATTATTGGAAGTATTGAAAAGCCCCGGGAGTTCCCGGGGCTTTTTGCTGTTTATCAGCTATGTATATTTTATACCGGATCGAATTCAATATTTTTTAACCTAAAGGATCTGGGCTCGGCATTTCAGCACAGTTAACTTTGATGATACTGGGCGGGTGTCTACTGGCGGGCCTTTATACTTTGGTGCGTTTTATCTCATCTACCACGGCAGGGTCCAGCAGGGTCGATGTATCGCCCAGAGCATGCATCTCTCCCTCGGCTATCTTGCGCAGTATGCGGCGCATTATCTTGCCACTGCGCGTCTTGGGCAGGCCACTCACGAACTGTATCTTATCGGGCCGCGCTATGGGACCTATCACTTCCGTTACGGTCACCAGTATCGCTGCGCGCACATGCATGTGCCTGTCATCATCGGGCATGCTTTCCATTATCACATAGGCATATATGCCCTGCCCCTTCACATCGTGCGGAAAGCCTACTACCGCGCTCTCCAGCACACCCTCGTGCATGTTTATGGCGTTCTCTACCTCGGCCGTGCCTATACGGTGGCCGCTCACGTTCAGCACATCGTCCACGCGGCCGGTTATGCGGTACATACCCTGTTCATCGCGGTAGCAGCCATCGCCGGTGAAGTACATATTGTCATAGGCCGCAAAATAGTTCAGCCTGCAGCGCTCATGGTCTCCCCATGTAGTGCGTAACATGCCCGGCCACGGAAAGCGTATGCACAGGTTACCGCTCACATCGTTCCCCGTTATCACATCGCCCTTTTCATCTACCAGCACCGGCTGTATACCGGGCAGCGGCAGTGTAGCATAGCCGGGTTTTGCCGGTGTCACACCCGCCAGGTTCGATATCATGATCCCTCCATTTTCCGTCTGCCACCAGGTATCTACTATAGGGCAGTTCTTCCCGCCCACATACTCGTTGTACCAGTGCCATGCTTCTTCGTTTATGGGCTCCCCTACCGTTCCCAGTACCCGCAGCGATGCCAGGCTTCTACCCTGCAGTGGCGCCGTACCATAGGCCATCAGGCTGCGTATGGCCGTGGGCGCGGTATACAGTATGGTGGCCCTGTGCTTGCCCACTATATCCCAGAAGCGGCCCGCATCGGGCCATGTGGGAATGCCCTCATACAGCAGCGATGTACCGCCCGCGCACAACACCCCATACACTATGTAGGAGTGCCCTGTTATCCACCCTATATCGGCCGTGCAGAAGTGTATATCATCCGCCCTCACCTGAAAGACGTTCACAAAGCTGTATGTGGCATATACCATATAGCCTGCTGTGGTATGCACCACGCCCTTTGGCTTGCCCGTAGAGCCCGATGTATATAGTATGAACAGCGGATCCTCTGCATCCATTTCCTCGGCCGTGGTCACGCTGCCCTCCGTAGCAGCCACTTCATCGTGCCACCACACATCACGTCCCTCCGTCATGGTCACCGGTATGCCGGTACGCTGCAGCACTATCACCCTTTTTACAAAGCCGCAAACCGATAGCGCATCATCTACCGTTGCCTTCAGGGGTATGTCCTTGGCGCCACGGTAGCCGCCGTCGCAGGTTATCATATATTCTGCTCCGGCATCCTGCAGCCTGTCGGCTATACTCTGCGCGCTGAAGCCGCCGAATATCACCGAGTGTATGGCCCCTATGCGTGCGCATGCCAGCATGGCCACAGGCAGCTCAAGCACCATACCCATGTATATGCATACCCTGTCGCCCTTCTGTATGCCATTGCGCCGCAGCACGGCCGCAAACCGGCATACCTGTTCGTGCAGCTCGCGGTAGGTTATGGTCCTGTGCGGCTCGCCGGGGTCATTGGGCTCCCATATTATGGCAGGCTTATCACCCTGTGTGGCCAGGTGACGGTCCAGGCAGTTCTCCGTTATGTTCAGCCGTCCGTTCATGAACCACTTTACATCGGGCTTGCGAAAGTCCCATTCCAGCACCTTGTCCCACTGCCTCCGCCATAGGAACTCCTCTGCCACACCTGCCCAAAACCCCGAGGGGTCGTTCACGCTGGCGGCATATGCCTGCTTATATTCTTCGTACGAACCTACCCGGAACTTCATTATCATCTGCTATTGATCTTCTATAAAAATAGCGATACTTTTGCCATTTGCGGTAGGCGTACCTATATTTACACATCGACAATAGATAATGGATCTCGTTTTCTGGCAGGGTATCATCAGCATTCATCAAAAGACTTTCCTCGAAGCGTTGGCTAGGCATCCACGGGTGCGAAAAGTTATGTTGGTGGTAGAACGTGATATATCGCCATACCGCGAGAACATGGGCTGGGAAGTACCGAAGATAGAAGGCGTGACAATAGAGGTAGCGCCAAGCAGAGAACGGATAAAAAAAATAGTAGATACAAATAGGGACGCCATTCATGTGCTCAGCGGTATAAAAGGCAGCAAAATAATGAATGTGTCCATGAAGCGGGGCGCCAAACGAAAAGTGAGAATGGGCTCTATGTCGGAACCATACGACCGAACCGGCATAAAGGGCAGGCTAAGAGATGTGAAATACTGGTATACCGGACTGTTCTTTTACAGGCATTTCGATTTTTTGCTGGCCATAGGCAAAGAGGGTGTGAATACCTATACCCGTATCGGCTTCAATGCAAAGCGTGTTTTTCCGTGGGCGTACTTTGTGAGTGTGGATGCCCCCGAAAAACAGCAGACAGCCGATGGTATCACCAAGATCATTTACGCAGGCAGGGTAGAAAAAGGCAAAGGCATATACCCATTCGTTACAGAGCTTGCCAAGGCTGAAAATAAAAGATACCGGCTGGACATATATGGTAGCGGCCCCGATGAGGACAAACTGAAAGAGTTCGTACAGGATAATGCACTTACCGGGAATATATACTTTCACCCATTTCTGAAATACAATGAAATGGTGAAACAGTATACCAATTACGATTGGGTAGTGCTTCCCAGCACCCGGAAAGATGGCTGGGGCGTAATAATAAACGAGGGCCTGCTGAACGGACTAAAAGCCATATGCAGCAATATATGCGGCGTTAGCTGGGCTATTGCCGACAAGCGGAATGGCGTTACCTTCGACTGGCGCAAGCATGGCAGCTGCAGCAATGCTATAGATACCATGCTTGCGGGAACAGGATTTGCAAATGCGGCAGATATACAAGAGTGGGCCCGGCGCTCGCTGAGCGGAGAAGCAGGCGCTGCATACTTTCTGGAAATAATGGACAATGTATATGACAAAAAAGATAAGCCTTCTCCTCCGTGGCTGGCCAATAAAATATGAACGCGTATAGCTGATGAGCGACCGACCCGTAGAGTACTACAAGGATGTGAAACGTAAAAAGGCGCCTTTAAGGGGTTACCTGCGCGATATTGCCCTTACCTATCTTGCCAGGTTCGCCGACGAAAGCTATCTGGCCAGGCCTCGGGTACAGTTCCTGTACCTGCACCACATCTTCAAAGATGAGGAGGCCGGGCTCGATGCATTGCTTCAGCGCCTGGGCAAAGACCACGAGTTCATCAGCTATTCCTCAGCGGTAGATAAGGTCTTATCGGGCAATATCGACAAGCCCTATATCTCGTTCAGTTCCGATGACGGATTCAGGAACAACCTTAAAGCTGCCGAGATAATGAACAAGTATGGTGTAAAGGCATGCTTCTTCATAAACCCGGGCATAACCGGCGAGACCGACCCCAACAAGATAAAGCGACATTGCTCAGATACATTGCATTTCCCTACGGTAGATTTTCTCAATTGGGACGATGTGAACACCCTTCTGTCCATGGGACATGAGATAGGCAGCCAGACAATGATGCACATGAACATGGCCAGAACACCGGCCGCCATTGTAAGCGAAGATGTACAGCGGTCGTTCGACGTACTAAGCGCAAAATGCGGCGATGTGAAACATTTCGCCTTCCCATATGGCCGTTTTTCTGACCTCAACAGCAACGGGAAGAAAGCTGTGTTCGATGCCGGATTTACCTCTTGCGCCTCTGCTGTGCGTGGCTGCCACATCACATCGGGTGGCCCCATACCGCATACACAACTATGCATCAGGCGCGATCATATAGTGCTTGCATGGGACATCGCGCATATCATGTATTTCATCACCCGAAACGCCCGGAATGCAAATTCTGTCAATAATTTCTTTCCTTCAGAACTGCGATGACCGGCAAACCATTATCGCCCTCACTGAAAATATAATTAAGACAGTATGATACTCATAGATGCAGTGTTCATAAACAAGGGCGGCGGCGCGGTATTGCTGCAATACCTCATAGACACCATGCTGGCCGGGCCGCACAAGGATAAGTTCTTCTTCCTGCTCGATCCCCGCTTCGAGCGGCCTGCGGCACTTACAGCTAACTACGAGGTGATACCCAACAAGATAAGTGAGCGCATAAAGTACTACAAGCAGAACAAAGGCAAATACCAGACCCTATTCTGCTTTGCCAATACCCCGCCACCAGTGCGCATAAAAGGCAAGGCGTATACCTACTTCCACAATCAGAAACTGCTGGAAGCGCCGGGCAAAAAATTCCGGAAGATGTTCTGGTCGCAGTATGTGAAGTACCTGTATGTAAAGCTGTACAACCGCAATACCGACAAGTACATAGTGCAGACACCGCATATGGTAGAGATGCTGGTAGATGTAGGACTGAAGAAAGATGCCGACTGCCTCACCATACCATTCTACGACAACAGGAAGTATATAAGTGGCGGCAAGCCTTTTGCAGAAAGGGCCAAGGACGAGTTCGTCTTCATTAGCAACCCATCGCCGCAGAAGAACTACCCCAACCTGCTGAATGCCTGGGAACACCTGCTGAACAATGGGCACACGCCGGTGCTGCATGTGACCATAGACGATACAGCGCCTGCCTTCATAGAGCGTGTACGCCAGCTCAATGAGCGCGGCGCGCGCATAGTGAACCATGTTTACCTCGATCCCCGCGAGCTGTACTTCAATTGCCCCTACCTCATATTCCCGTCTTTGATGGAGAGCTTCGGCCTGCCGCTCATAGAGGCCGCAGAAAGCGGCATGAAGATACTGGCATCAGACCTGCCATTTGTGTACGATGTGGTAAAACCCAGTCTCACCTTCGACCAGGGATCGCCCACGGCCATAGCCGATGCCGTGCTCAGGGCCATGACCGACCCCGCACTACCCATGCCACAGGTAGTAACGAAGAACGAGATAAATGAATTGATAACCCTGCTTGTTGCCTAGGCCTGCGCTACACGCGTACCGCCATTTTCGCCAGTACCTGCCTTGCTATATTGTCGGCGGTTATGGGCATACCGTCATAGTTCAGCACCGATACCAGTTTGGCCGGGTCTATGCCCAGCTCTATCATCAGCAGGCTGCGCATCTGCGCATCGCGGTTCTGGTCTATCACAAACACACGCTCGTGCGCGTGTATGAAAGCCTCCACATCCCTATTGAAGGGGAATGCCTTTATACGCATGGCATCCAGCATCACGCCTTCCTGTTCCAGTATATCCATCGCCTCCTCGGCAGCATACTGCGATGTGCCATAGAACAATATAGCTGCCGATGTTTTGTGCGCCATATCGTACCGCTGTGGTGCGGGCACATACTCTTTGGCCGTTTCCCATTTGCGCAGCAGGCGGTCCATATTGCGCTTATATGCCCCGCCATCCTCGGTATACACAGCATACTCATCGCGCGATGTACCGCGCGTGAAGAAAGCCCCCTTGGTAGGGTGCGTACCCGGGTATGTACGGTAAGTGATGCCATCATTGTCCACATCCAGGTAGCGGCCAAAGCGCTGTATGCCTTCCAGCTCTTCGGCCGTTAGCACCTTGCCGCGCTTGTAGTCACGGCTATCATCCCACTCGAAAGGGGGCGACACATGGTCGTTCATACCCAGGTCCAGGTCTGTCATCACTATCACCGGTGTCTGCAATTGCTCTGCCAGGTCAAAGGCCGTGGCCGTCATCTCGAAGCACTCCTTAGGTGTGGCCGGGAAGAGCAGTACCTGCTTGGTATCGCCATGAGAGGCATATGCGGCCTCCATCACATCGCTCTGCTGCGTGCGTGTGGGCATACCTGTAGATGGCCCTGTACGCTGCACATCTATGAGCACAGCAGGTATCTCGGCAAAATATCCCAGCCCCAGGAACTCGTTCATCAGCGACACTCCCGGCCCGCTGGTAGCTGTGAAGGCCCGTGCGCCGTTCCAGCCTGCGCCTATCACCATACCTATTGCTGCCAGCTCGTCCTCGGCCTGTACTATGGCCACATTGCGCTTGCCGGTAGCGGCATCGGTACGGTATTCATCCGCATAGCCCATGAACGCCTCTACCACCGATGTAGATGGTGTGATGGGATACCATGCCGCTACTGTAGCGCCCGCATATATAGCACCAAGCCCGCAGGCCGAATTGCCGTCTACCATTATCTTATCGCCCACCAGGTCGCGGCGCTCTATGCGCAGGTCCAGCGGGTAGCTGAAATGGTCGTGCACATATTGCACACCCATCTTTAGCGCCTTTATATTGGGTGGTATCAGTTTCTCCTTCCCGGGAAACTGCTCTGCTATCAGCTGCTCCAGCACCCCGAACTCTATACCGAAGAGCGCCGATAGCGCACCCACATAGACGATGTTCTTGAACAGTTGCCGCTGGCGCGGGTCGGTATACTCACGGTTGCATAGCTCCATTAGCGGTATGCCTATGTAGTGTATATCATCGCGCAGCATATCGGCATGCAGCACCCTGGTACTGTCGTAAAGAAAATAACCTCCTGTTCTTACCGATGCCACATCGCCTGCCATGCTTTGCGGGTTCATGGCCACCATCAGGTCTATACCTTCGCGCCGGCCCAGGTAGCCCTTCTCGCTTATGCGCACCTCGTACCATGTAGGCAGGCCTTGTATATTCGATGGAAAGATGTTCTTGGGCGTTACAGGAACACCTATACGGAATACCGACTTCGTAAAGAGGAAATTGGCGCTGGCAGAGCCCGTACCGTTCACATTGGCGAACCTCACTACGAGGTCGTTCACCTTGCTGGATGCTGACATAGATGGATCGCGGGTTGAAGTAATTGAACAATATACTGATGCTGTCTATCGGCTTGTCAATTGTTCCGGTCTATCTTGCTATGTTCCTGTTCGCAGAGCTGCTCCTGTACAAGTATCCTTATGCTGTACAGTAATATTAATGAAATTTATTGGAAAGAGGAAATACGCATACACTACCCTGTTACCAGCCGCGCACCTTGTGCATTATCTTGCCTGCCGCATGGGTAAAAGCGCCCGTCACCACTGCCGATAGCAGCGCATTGAACATACCCAGGAACAGCATGGCCCGCGGCACTGTGATACCATACACTTTGGCCAGTTTGGTATATGGGTCGGTACCATCGGTATGATGGGCCACATAGCTCTCCCACAGGGTAATGCATATGAGTACCGACCATGCCGTGCTGATAAGCCCTACCAGCATACCATGAAGAAAATGCCTGCGCTCTATGAAGCGGGCCAGCATATAGGCTGAAAAAAGATAGATAGGCGTGGCCACTGCCGACTCATACTTTGCCGGCAGCACGAACACCACTGCCAACCCTGTGACAATGCCGCAAAGCGACAGCATAAGTATAAGTTTCCAGTTCATCATGGACTCAAATGTAACCATAATTAGTGGCGATATCTGTAGCTTTGGGCATATCACATCATTATGAACGATACAGTAGTTGCTTTTGCTGCAGAGTTCGGCGATCAGTGCATATTGCGTATGCGCGAAAGCACCGAACGTATAGAACGCTGCCTTGGCGAGTTATCTGAGACCGAGATATGGCGCCGCCCGAATGACCAGCTGGCAAGCGTAGGCAACCTGGTGCTGCACCTCTGCGGCAACATAGGACAGTACATCTTATCGTCGCTGGGCGATAGACCCGACAGTCGCATACGCAGGCAGGAGTTCGACGCCATGGGTGGCTATACCCGGCAACAACTGCAAGACATGATGCATACTACCGCCGAAGAGGCCATAAAGATCATAGCCGCCGCCACACCACAAGAAATGATGCGTGTGCGCATGGTACAGGGCTTCAGCATGAGTGGCATAGGTATATGTGTACACGTTACCGAGCATTACTCCTACCATACAGGGCAGATAGCGCTGCACACCAAGCTATTGCGCAACAAAGACCTGGGTTTCTACGCCGGGCAAGACCTGGATGTGAAGAACGATAGCGGGGTGTAATGGTCATATTACATATATTTTTCGGCAGGTGTCCATGTTGCGTATTCTCTGCCCGATCCCCTACATTTGTGTCCTAAATATTCATTTAGATGTTGTTTCTCGATTTTGAAAAGCCACTGGAAGACCTGCACAACCAGATAAACAAGCTGAAAGAGATAGCTGCCAAGAACAAGGTAGATGTGTCGAACAGTATTCGTGAGCTTGAGGCCGCAATGGAAACGACCCGCGGAAAGATATATGCCGACCTCACACCATGGCAGCGCGTACAGCTCAGCCGCCATCCCGAAAGGCCATATACGCTTTATTACATAGAGCAGATATTCACCAATTTCACAGAGCTCTTTGGCGACAGGCAGGTAAAGGACGATAAGGCCATGGTAGGCGGTATGGCCGAGCTGAACGGCCAGCCCGTAATGGTGCTGGGCCAGCAGAAGGGCACCAATACCAAGCTGCGCCAGCTGCGCAATTTCGGTATGGCCAATCCCGAGGGCTATCGCAAGGCGCTGCGCCTTATGAAGATGGCCGAGAAGTTCAACAGGCCCGTTATCACCTTCATAGATACCCCCGGCGCATTCCCCGGCCTTGAGGCCGAAGAACGCGGACAGGCCGAGGCCATAGCACGCAACCTCTTCGAGATGATGAACCTGCAGGTGCCTGTCATATGCGTTATCATAGGCGAGGGCGCATCGGGCGGCGCACTGGGCATAGGTATAGGCGACAAAGTGGCCATGCTGGAGAACACCTGGTATTCTGTCATATCACCCGAATCATGCTCATCTATACTCTGGCGCAACTGGAACTTCAAGGAGAAGGCCGCAGAACAATTAAGGCTTACCTCTAAGGACATGAGCAGCTTTGGCCTGGTAGACGATGTGATACCCGAGCCGCTGGGTGGCGCTCATGCCAACCCCGAGGCCATGGCCGCTACCCTGAAACAATACCTTACTACTACACTTGCGGGCCTGCAGCAGGTAGCTGCCGATACCCGCATAGAGCAGCGTATCGGCAAGTTCTCGGGTATGGGCTTCTACAACGAAGTACCGCTTGAGGATACCACTGCCTGATGCCTTTACATACCCACTTCTTATGGCTCGTATACCCCTCTTAAGGCAGGTATACCTATATTCCTTTTGCACTACACATTTCTATGTATACACCATTTAACAGGTGAACATTATATGGCGTTCCACAAAATATATGTTCTTTTTGTTGAATAACATTTGTTTATTATTAAACAATTTGTTACTTTTATTGCGTAACATTAACATTGAAAAGCTAACGAAAAACTAACGACAGATATCAAAGTACTCCTTAGAAGAGATAACCCATATTGAACTTAGTACAGTAACCCATGCCGCTCACTACGGTTAAAAAATAAGAAACGACTCTACAATGGCTTATCAGCAATTCAAAGGGACCGGCGTAGCGCTGGTGACACCCTTTCTCAAAGATGGCAGCGTTGATCACCCTGCCCTTGAAAAACTTACTGCACACGTCATCAAAGGCGGTGTCGATTTTGTAGTGGCCCTTGGCACCACTGCAGAGACACCTACTTTGTCTGCACAGGAAAAAGCCGATGTACTGGCCACCGTGCTGCGTGCCAATGATGGCCATGTACCCGTGGTATGCGGCATAGGCGGCAACAACACCACCGAGACCGTGCAACAGCTGAAAGATATGGACCTGCGCGATGTGGATGCCATACTCAGCGTGGCGCCATACTACAACAGGCCATCGCAGGAGGGCATATACCAGCACTTCAAAGCCATAGCCTCCAATACCAACAAACCCATCATACTGTACAACGTGCCCGCACGCACCGGCAGCAATATAATGCCTGCTACGGCCATAAGACTGGCCGGAGAGTACAACAACATCATAGCCATAAAAGAGGCCAGTGGCAACATAGCCCAGTGCCTGGAACTGATACACGGCAAGCCCGATAATTTCACCGTCCTATCCGGCGATGACAACCTGGCGCTGGCACAGATGGCCATAGGTATGGAAGGCATCATATCTGTAGCCGCCAATTGTTTTACCAAGGATATGACCGATGTCATCAATCTGGCCATAGTAGGCAAATTCGATAAGGCCCGCAAGGTGTTCTACAAAATGCTGCCCGGTATAGATATGCTTTTTGCCGAGGGCAACCCCACCGGTGTGAAGTGTATGCTGAAGCATATGGGCATATGCGAGCAGTATGTGCGCCTGCCACTGGTACAGGCCAGCGATGCGCTCTCTAAAAAAATGGCGCAATACCTCAACGGCAATTAGTACGCAAGTATATAAGATACGCATACCGGCATCTGCAAAAGCAGTTGCCGGTATTTTTTATGGTCGGGTATGAGAAAGAAGATGTACCGTGGTAAAATAGCCAGGTAATTGGCTCACCTCATCGCATAGGCATGCAACGTGAACACGTCACATTCTGTATGCAACAAATAGAGGGGTAAGAACGGTATGGAGGAAAAATTAGCGTGTAAAGACAGGGTTCATAAGGGCTGTTTTTTGTATTTCTATAACAATATTCATGCCAGATCTTATTTTTCTTTATGAAATAGCAATGAAATATTTAAACAGTAATTAAATTCTGTTTCAAAGCGTAATGAGATAACTAAATTATTGACCATCGGTTAAAAACGGAATTACAAGGAATTAGGTATTTGGAATTGGGTATTAGGGACAAGGGATCAGGACTTGGTGTTGAGGGCACCGGGCAACAGCATATCTCGGGGATCTCCAATTAGAAGTATCCCTTTGAATTTTGACACCTGAAATTTGGAATTTCCCCCTTGGATCTACTCCCTTGAAATTTGGGGTCTGAAATTTGGAATTCGAACCTTCCTATTTCATCATGGCTATCAGCTTCGCATCGCGCTGGTATATGTCGCGGGCAAAGCGTATGTGCGTGCTGGTACTATCCTCGAACGCTGTCAGATAGGTGATGCATACCGGTATCTTGTTCTTCAGCGTCTCCCAGCGTGTTTTGTGCGTCATGCTCAGGCTGTCCAGCTTGCCCTGTGTATACTGCTTCTTGTTCTCAAAACCCGATAGTATGAGCTCTGCCAGTTCCATAGGCTTATGCACACGCACGCAGCCCGAACTCAGCGCTCTGTCGCGTTTGGCAAAGTCTTCGCGGTGGGGTGTATCATGCAGGTATATGTCCCATTTATTGGGCATATTGAATTTCACATACCCCAGCGAATTATCGTGCCCCGGTGCCTGCTTGTAATTATACCTGCGGTAGTTCTTGGCATTTATTGTAGCCACGTTCACTGCCTTGCCTTTGTTGTCGTATACCTTAAGCCCTTTCTTGGCCAGGTACTTATCGCCGCTCTTCTGTATGCCGGGCAGCACATCGTTCTTCAGTATGGTAGGCGGTACGCCCCATGGCGGGTTTATCACCACATTGGCCATATTGGCCTGCAGCGATGGGGTCTGCCTTGCAGGTCTGCCCACTACTACTCGCTTATGCATTATCTCCTCGCCGTTCCTGCGAAAGAAAAGCTCCATCAGCGGCACATTCACTATTATGAAGGTATCGGCCACCTTGCGCCTCATCCAGCGTATGCGTTCCATATTTGCGCGCAGCCTTTTCATATACACCTCGGGCGTAGTGCCCAGGCCGGCTATGGTAGCGCTGTCGGCCTTACCTGTCACCCGCAGCGACAGGTAGTTCTGGTAGGCCATTATACGTTGCTTTTCATCGCTTATGGTGTCATTGGGCACTATCTGTAGCCAGGGCAGCTCTTTCTCTATTATGTAGTGCATGCTGGTGTGCATCACACTATCGTTCTGGCCGGGCTGCATATTGAAGACCGCATTCAGATAGTTACTGTCGGTGCTCAGCTCGTAGTAGTGTTTATATGCTTTGCGCAGCAGCCTGTAAGTGGGCCATTCGCTGCGGTAATATTCATCCAGCGCGGGGTAGCCGCCCTCTGATGTTGCCAGTAGCTGCGGCGCGCTCCATTCCGAATCATTGGCGTGGTACCACAGCGAATCGGCCCTGCGTGGCAGCAGCTCCCCGAACAGCAGGAACTTGGCCGCCGCCAGGTAGCGACGCGTGAGCATGGTATCGAAACGTATGGCATCCTTTACCGAGTTCTTCTTCGTAGTGTCCAGCTTTTCGCGCAGCAGCTTTATGTCTGCCATATCGTATATGTGGGCCGGTGCGCCATCCCACTGCATTTCTTCCAGTTCCGCTATCAGCGTTGCCGCTGCCTTGTTCGATGAGTAGTTCTCCCTCACCCATATAGGCTGGTGGTCGTCGGTGGCATAGGCCAGGCGCACATCCTGTTCTGTCAGGTTGGCTCCGGGCTTCACACATACGGTATCGGGCGCTGGCATCACAGTACTCAGCTCATCGGCAAAGGACACATCGGCAAAGCCCGATGGCCCCGGGCGCGTATGACGCTCGCGGCAGGAGAACAATACTACAGTAAGGAAAAATACAGGAACAACTTTCAACAACATTCCCGGCCTTGACATGAAAAGATGCATATATGGCGGCGCAGTGCGCCTTTTTGGTGTGCTTTTTATAGTGTTCAAAAATTATTCCGCCGGTTGCCAACGTATAGCCAAAACAGCCCTTACGAACCGTTAAAAAAATGCTGCCACACCGGCATTGGGATAGCAAATGTAATGAAATGGCCACGCGGATGCCTGACACACAATATTTTGTGGACAAAAGAGCTTATGCATGACATAAGTGTGAATAAATGATGCACCTGGCATACCCCTAGTGGAAGACAGAGATCTTCATCGACTGCCTGCCAAGGTCAGAATTGAAAGTAGCGATATATACACCACTTGCCACTTGCAGCTTTATCTCGTGGTAGCCGCTGCCTGCCAGTTGGTACCGCCCTACGGTACGGCCCAGCAGGTCGCTCACGGTCACATCGCACTCATCGGTAAGTGTATGCACGAACAGGCTCCCACCCGATGTATAGGCGTTTATAGCGCCATTCACCACAGGCAGTTCTTCTTTGCCCCTGCGGGTCAGCATCAGGTAGAAACGACTATCGTAACTGCCCTTGCCCAGCGACACCTCATAAGCAGGATCGTTGCGCAGGTCGCGCACTATTTTTGCATTGGCATCGTAAAGGAAGATATGCACATCATCAGGCACGTTCTCTATGCTGCGCGCACCTATCCATACCCTGCCCTCTTCCGGCATCTGTATACCTACGGGCACTATCTCTATGCTATCGGCCACTGTCCTCACCGCCTGTATCGATAGTTTATTCTCGTCCTTCGATATAGTATACAGGTTGGGCAATGTAGAGTCCGTGTTCATCAGCTTCAGCGCATCCAGTTCCGGGTCGAACATACCATTGCCGGCCTCGCTGAAGTATACTACCGTCGGGTCATACAGCGCAGAAGATACATACTTCGCCCCCAGCCTTAGCAGAGGCATACTGCCTGTCGTGCTCTTATGGTATGTTGGGGTCAGGTTGTTCACGCGCACATTATTGTTCATGCCAAAGGAGCCCGTTACCGGGTAGCTGCCGTTAGATACATGCACAAAGAAACCTTGCATAGCGGGTATGACATTGTTGGCCACACCATCGCTGGATACACCACCTACATATGAGCTGTATATACCCGTATACTGGTTGGTATCGCTGGCGTTGAAGTAGTAGACCGCATTATCTATGTTCGTCTTTGTCCAGCCGGTAGAGGCGTTCCAGTCTATGGGCGATGGGTAAGGATTGCCTACCAGGTTGAAGCCTTTCGTATACGTCCTGTTACGGTTGTACAGTGTGGTAGAGAAAGGCCCGTTGTTCACCACACCTGTCAGGCTTACTGTGACCGGCGATGACGATGTACCGAAGTTGGCCGCATAGCCCGTCATGGGCGTAAGCGTGCTGGCCGTAGTGGTATACGTTACCCAGCCTGCAGTGCTCAGGCTTTCGTTGTAGTAGTAGAATGTAGGGAATGCTGCGCCGAGGTCCACATAGCTTCCGAATGCACCCACCGTCAGGGAAGTGAAAGGCGAGCTCACATACTTATAGCCATAGTCTCGTGTCACATAGCGCTCTACTATGGTGTTGCCTGTCACAGAGCCGCTGCCGCTGCCATCTATCAGCGCTGTCTGCGCCGCGGTAGAAAGCAGTGTCAGGTAACCATTCGATGCTATGTTGCCGCTGGCGGCCTTCACCACACCTCTTATCTTCAGCGCACCACCCAGGCTCACACCTGCAGCATTGCTTACCGTAAAGTTGTTGATGGTATTGTTAGCAAAAAGGTTAGCGCCCATAGCTTGCAGCGTAGAGCCATTCATCTCTATGGTACCACCTGTCACACTGAAGGTGCCTGCTGTAGCTATGGTACCGCTCACCCTGAAGGTACCTCCCGTTACAGTAAGCGTGGCAGATGAAGCCACTGTTATATCCTTTACCGATGCCGTACCCGATGCTACCAGCGGCGAGTATGGTGTGCCCGCTGGTATGGTGGCCGTAGTGGTGGTGGTAGGCACGCCACTGCACCAGTTGGACGCCGTGTACCAGTCGCTACTTACAGTGCCCAACCAGTTATTGCCACCGGGCCTAATGGTCACCTGCGTAGTATATACCGTAGATGGGCTGCAACCGGGATTACCATTGCCATACCTCACCGTTAGCGAATAGGTAGATGTAGCAGTAGGTGTGGCAGTAGGGTTCTGCACTGTTGTAGAGGACAGGTTAGGGCCGCTCCATGTATAGCCGTTCGTGCTGCCACCGGGGTTGGCCATCAGTGTCACTGTACCGCCGCTGCATACCGGGCCATTGTTGGTAGGCGCTGCCGTAGGCGTGGTATTGCGGGTAACAGTGGTAGTATAGATGGTGGCAGGGCTACAACCCGCATTACCGCTGCCATCCGATACCGTGAGCGAATAAGTGCTGGTAACAGTAGGCGTCGCCGTGGGATTCTGCACAGTGGCCGATGAAAGATCGGCGCCGCTCCATGCATATACGGTAGCCCCGCCCGATGAATTGGCGGTGAGCGTAGCGCTGCCGCCGGGGCATATGGGCCCGTTATTGGCAGGTGCAGCTATAGGCGTGGTCTTCACCGTGGCCGATGTGGTGTAGGTCTTTATACAGCCCGGATAATTACCGTTGTTCACCGCCACAGTATATACGCCCGATGCAGCAGTAGTGGCCGAAGGTACTGATGCCGATGCCGATATACTGCTCGTAACTGTCACGGGACCGGTCCAGCTATAGCCTACTACGTTAGATGGGCCCGAAGTAGTAAGGGTGAGTGTAGCACCCGCACATATAGGCCCGCCATTGGTAATGCCGGTGATAGATGGCGCAGCGCTCACTGTCAATACCGCAGACCTGCTGCAACCCGTTGCAGTGAGGATATAGCTGATATTGGTAGTACCTGCCGATACCGGTGTCACCACACCCGATGAAGACCCGATGGTAGCTCTTGCGGTAGCGCTGCTCTGCCAGGTACCACCCGCGGTAGTATTGGTAAAGGTATAAGTACCGCCTATACATATGCCCACTGTACCTGAAATAACATCGGGTAGCGGGTTCACGGTCACTTCCTTCGTCACCACGCATCCGCTTGATGTTACAGTATGCGTAATGGTGGCAGTGCCTTGCGCATTACCCGTTACAAGACCTGTGGAATTAATACTAGCTACAGATGTATTGCTACTGCTCCATGGTCCCGCACCTACCGATGATAGTTGTGTGGTGGCCAAAAGGCATGTAGCGAGTGTGCCTGTTACGTTGCCGGGGGTGCTCGTCACCGTTACAACTGCGGTCACAAAACACCCAAGCGCTGTAGTATAGGTGATATTGGCGGTACCGGCCGATACAGGGCTCACAATACCGGTAGACGCCCCTACCGTTGCTCTCGAGGTATTGCTGCTTGTCCATGTACCGCCAGCTACACTGTTCGCCAGTGTACTGGTAGCATCAGAGCACAGTATCATATTACCGGTAATGGCCACCGGCATCGGGTTCACGGTCACTACGGCGGTAGTGTAGCAGCCTGTAGACGTCAGCGAATGGGTAATGGTCGCGGTACCTGCCGCCACCCCTGTCACAGTACCTGTACCACTACTTCCGCTTACAGAGGCCACACCATTATTGCTGCTGGTCCATGGTCCGCTGCCGCTTGAGCTCAGGCTTGTTGTACCTCCCGTGCAGATAGCAGCCCCCGTAAAGGCATTCGGCGCGCTCAACATCGATATATCCAGCTCGCTGTAGCATCCCCCCGGCATCGTGTACCTGATGGTAACATTCCCTGATGATACGGCAGAGACGACCCCAGATGCCGAGCCCACGGTAGCATTGCTTGTATTGCTGCTGGTCCATGTACCGCCCGCAGGTGTAGTTGTGAGCGTGGTCTGCTGGCCGATACATATAGAAGTAGCACCTGTAATAGCCGCCGGGGTCGCGCCCACGGTCACTACGGCGGCCCTGTAACACCCGTTCGATGAAAGTGTGTGCGTGATACCTACAGTACCCGCCGCTACGCCTGTCACCAGGCCGGTGCTGCTAACGGTAGCTATACCGGTATTACTGCTGGTCCACGGCCCCGACCCACCGGAATTAAGATTGGTGGTCTCTCCCGCACATACCGACAGTGTGCCCGATATCTCGCCCGGCCCTGCGATCACAGTTATGTTGTAGGTCCTTACCGTAGTACCACAAGAGTTCGATAGCGAATAGGAAATGGTCACTGAACCATTTCCCTCCCCTGTCACCACACCCGATGAGTTCACTGTAGCCTTACCTGTATGGCTGCTGCTCCATGTTCCCCCCGGCGTAGCGCTGGAAAGCGTTATAGTACTGCCTTCGCACAAAGAGGTAGGCCCTGTGATGGCCGATACACTTGGTGGCCCTCCCGTCACATTGATGGTGATACCACTGCTGCAATTGCCCGGTGTGGTAAGGCAGCCGCCATTGCCCATGGCATAGTATGTAGTAGTAGCGGACGGTGTTACGGCAATAGAATTACCTGTTCCTACAAATGTGCCGCCACAGCTTCCACTGTACCAGTACCATGCACCCGCGCCATTGAGCGTACCGGTGGCCGACAGTGTGGTAGGTGTACCGCAACTCACAGTACCGGTCGAAGAGCTTACAGATGGCGTGGTAGGCGCTGTAGCATTCGGGCCTGCCTTTGCCACATACACCCTATTGCTCATAGAGGCATCCTGGAAGGCCGTTATGGGTATGCCATAGTTATCTACCGCTATAGAATTGAAATTGGAAGTACCTGACGATATACCTGTAGCATGGTTAGACCAGCTAGTACCGTTGAAACGCATCACCGTGGCCCTGTTGCTGTTATTGCCATCGCTGTATGATACGAACAGGGTGGTGCCTGTTATCGCTATAGATGTATACTCTACCGACCCCGCTGAGAAACCCGCAGAGCCCACATTCACCCATGTAGTGCCGTTGAAACGCATCACAGTGGCCTTGTTGCTGTTACCACCATCCTTATACACTACATACGGGATGCCCGTACTGCTCATGGCCAGATCGATATAGGACGCACTGCCCGCAGAGAAACCCGCAGTACCTACAGTTGTCCATGCCCCACTCAGGTAACGCATCACCGTCACCTTGCCGCTATTGTTGCCATCAGAGAAAGCTACATAGGGCGTACCGCCACCATCTATGGCTATACTGGTATGATCGGCCGAGCCCGGGGAAAGACCGGGTGTACCTACATACTCCCACGAGCTCCCGTTGAACTTCATCACGGTAGCCTTATTGTTGTACATATAGTAGGCATCCTTGTATACCACATATGGTGTTCCGGCAGGGTCTAGCGCCAGGGAGTTATAAGAAGTACCCGCAGCAGAGAAATTAGCGCTGCCAACCTGTACCCAGCTGCTGCCATCGAATTTCATTACCGATGCTCCCGCAAAGGCATCCTGGTAACCCATATATACCGTACCGTTCGAGCTTATGGCCACATGGTTGTACTGCGTAGCACCACCCGTAAAGCGCGAACCGCCTACATACACCCAGTTACCGCTCACATACTTCACTACCGAGCCCCTGGAGTACTCTTCGTAATAGCCCACGTAGGGCGTATTGGTAGTAGGGTCTACGGCTATCGATGTCCATTGGTTCTGGTAGGTGTTTATAGGGTTGCTGCTCAGGTTATAATACAGCGATGCTGTCACCGAGGCATCATTACAGTCTATATTGTTGGCCACATAGGTAGCAGGCTGCGTACACGACACTGTCGATACCGTCTGGCTGCCCCATCCGTCCCCATCATTGTCTTTGTACCATACATTCGATGAAGGGTTGTAAGTAACGACCGCAAAACCGCAGTTCCCGTTCGATGTTGGGCAAATGTTCTCCCCGCGTGCATAATATGTCTGCGTAGCGCTCACACTCACTGTTATAGATGAGCCGGTACCTATAGCAGTGCCACCGCAGCTGCCGCTGTACCACTTCCATGCAGTACCATCGTTCAGCGTTCCGGTAGCGGTCAGTGTCACCGTTCCCGAAGAGCATAGTGTGTATGATGATGGCGTTACGGTAGGTATGGTAGGATAATTGACCACCGGAGTCAGGCCCATTACCGAAAGGCCATTGCTGGCATTGCCGTCCTGGTAGGCTATGTATGGCACGCCATATGGGCTTAGCGCCACGGTGGTGTGGTTCGCCGATCCTGTTGTTATTCCTGCCGATACCACATTCACCCAGCTCGATCCGTTGAAGCGCATCACCGTAGCTTTATTACTGTTGGCGCCATCGCTGTACACTACTACAGGGTTCTTTGCCTTGTCTACTGCCAGCGATACATAGTTCACACTGCCTGCAGAAAAACCCGCAGCACCCACCAGCACCCAGCTACTGCCATTGTATTTCCTTACGCTTATCTTATCGCTGTTCCCGCCATCCTTATATGCCACATATGGCGTACCAAAGATGTCTACCGCCAGCGACACATAACTTGCCGATCCTGCTGATATGCCTGCACTGCCCAGTATGGCCCACGACGAGCCATTGTATCTCATTACGGTCACCTTATTGCTGTTGGCGCCATCTGCAAAGGCCACATACAGGTTGTTACTGGCATCTATGCCCATAGATGTCCATTCTGCTGTACTGGCAGAAAAACCTGCCGTACCTACATACACCCAGTTGCTGCCATCATATTTCATCACACTGGCCTTGCTGCCATACATCCAGTACTCATCGCGAAAGGCCACATAGGGTGTATTGCTGCCATCGAGCACCAGCGATGTATATACGGCCCCACCGGGTGTGAACTGTGTAGAACCTATGTTCACCCAGCTACTGCCATTGAACCGCATGGCCGATGCCTGGTAGCCATTGTCCCTATAGGCCACATACGGATTACCGCTTGCATCGAAGGCCATAGACATATATTGTGCCTGGCCTCCTGTGAACTTCTGCGCACCTACATAAGACCATGTACTGCCATTATACTTCACCACCGATCCTCGCGATGTATTGTCATTGTATGCTACATAGGGCGTACCCGATGCATCCAGCTTTATCACCGTATACTCTGCCGAATATTCCGATATAGCAGTGCCCAGGCCCAGCCATCTGCTGCTGTTGCTATTATTATCGTTGCAGTCCAGGTTATTGAGTACATATCCTGCCGGCTGGCTGGCTGCAGTAGTGGTCACCGATGGATTGCCCCATCCGTCACCATCCACATCGCGGTACCACGTTACTGTTTGGGAAAATGTATCTAAAGGGCACAGGAAAAAAATAGCCGCTAGGACCGGCAGCTTTTTCAGGAAGGATCTGCTGTAAGATTGCTTCATAATCTGTTATGTCTTCACCACAATTTATTCACACCTGCCACCACGGCAACGGTAGCATAAGATAACATCTTATGCATGTACACGCAGCGGCCATTCAGAGATACATTGTAGTGGGCGGGCTATAGTAGCTGCTATATGTTCATCAACTGTGCATCGCTATTCTTTTTACAATAGAATGTTAGCGCGATGCATACATAACGGCATACAGGTATAGACACAGCTCACCGATGATACAAAAATACATTTCTTTTCGTATCATTCAGTTCACCGGCACACCTCTTCGCATGGTTTTCAGAAAATATATCGCATATGTTCATTAAGCCCACGCTATACCGGTGCAAGCCACAGGCATCGTTATGTTGGGAAGGAGAAAGGCAAGGGACATAAAAAAAAGAGGTTGTGATCAAACAACCTCTTTTTAAGATCGCTAAAAATCTTGGACTACTTTTTAGCGGCGGTCTTCTTTGGGCCGGCATTCTTAGATGCTGCCGCTTTTTTAGGAGCTGCTGCTTTCTTAGGAGCCGCGGCCTTTTTGGGAGCTGCCGCTTTTTTAGGAGCTGCTGCTTTTTTAGCAGGTGCTGCTTTTTTAGCAGGTGCTGCTTTCTTTGCAGGTGCTGCCTTTTTAGCAGGTGCTGCTTTCTTTGCAGGTGCTGCCTTTTTAGCAGGTGCTGCTTTCTTTGCGGGTGCCGCTTTCTTTGCAGGGGCCGCTTTTTTTGCTGTTGCCATAACTGTGAATTTAAGGGTTAAACAAAAATCTTCTATATGGCAAGATCGCCGTAGGGGGTTAGTCCTCGGCGATCTCCTTAATTAACTGCAGTTACTGATACCAATGTTTTTGTCCTTGTCTTGCGGAACTCTACTATCCCGTCGGCAAGGGCGAATATGGTAAAGTCCTTACCCAGGCCTACGTTGGTACCCGGATGATAAACTGTACCACGCTGGCGTACTATTATATTACCTGAGATAGCCGGCTGACCACCGAATATCTTTACACCATGTCTTTTACTATGTGAATCCCGGCCGTTCCTTACACTGCCTTCGCCTTTTTTGTGTGCCATCTTATTTTAGCTTGCTTAAAATTACTTATTTCTGGAATAAAATTATGCGATCCCGTTTATTTTTATTTTGGTAAAGCTCTGGCGATGACCATTCATCTTCTGGTAGCCTTTCCTGCGTTTCTTTTTGAACACGATCACTTTGTCTCCTTTCAGATGATCTACTATCTCTGCCTGTACCTTATTCGATGAGCTACCTACAGACATATTACCATCGTTGCTTACCATAAGCACGTTGGAGAACTCTACTTTGTCACCGGCGTTGCCGCTCAGGCGATGCACGAACAGTTCATCATTCTGTTTTACCTTGAACTGCTGACCGGCTATATTTACTATTGCGAACATGATAAACGTAAAAATATTTCTGCAAAGGTAATGCACTTTTTTATTTTGAACAACAAAAATTTATTATTGTTTTCAAAGTGCATTTTATAATTCCACTAACAACATCTCGTTGCTCGTTAGCGCAAAGGTAAATATCGTTCGCTAACTTTGACTCCCCGATACCAATGAAATGAAACTGCGATCTTTTCTTGCCAGGCCATATGCATCCATCGTTCACTCGCGTGTGCGCAAAGGCATGGCCACAGCCGTTGCAGACCAGCAGGCCATACTGCAGTACCTGCTGAAGAACGGCGCCCGCACAGCCTTTGGCCGCGATCATGGCATGGAGAGCGTAAAGACCTACGAGGAGTTCAAGGCCGCAGTACCCATCAGAGATTACGAGGCGTTCATACCCTACATCAATAAGATAAAAGAGGGCGAGGCCAATGTGCTGTGGAAGGGAAGGCCCATATATTTCGCAAAGACATCGGGCACTACCAGTGGTGTAAAATACATACCCATCACCAAAGAGTCTATGCCTAATCATATAAGTGGTGCGCGCGATGCGCTGCTCTGCTATATGGCCGAAAGCGGCAACACTGCCTTTGCCGATGGCAAGATGATATTCCTCTCAGGATCGCCCGAGATGGAGCGCGTAGGGGGCATACCCACAGGCCGCCTCAGTGGTATAGTCAACCATTTCATACCGCGCTATCTGCGTGGCAACCAGTTGCCATCTTACGAGACCAACTGTATAGAGGACTGGGAGACCAAGCTGGACAAGATAGTGAACGAGACCATAGGCGAGAACATGACGCTGATAAGCGGTATACCGCCATGGATGCAGATGTACTTCGAGTGGCTCTCGCAACGCAGCAATGGCAAAAAGATAAAGGAGATATTTCCTAAGTTGCAGGTAATAGTGCATGGCGGTGTCAACTTCGAGCCATACCGTGCCCGCCTCATGGACAGCCTGGGCGAACAGGTGGATATGATAGAGACCTTCCCTGCATCAGAGGGCTTCTTTGCCTTCCAGGACAAGATAGGTGGCGAAGGCCTGCTGCTCAATACCGATGCCGGTATCTTCTACGAATTCATACCCGCGGCAGAGATACATAATGACAACCCTACGCGCCTATCGCTGGGCGATGTGAAGGTGGGCGAGAACTACGCCCTCGTAGTAAGCACCGATGCCGGCCTGTGGGGCTACAGCATAGGCGATACCGTACGCTTTGTGAGCACAGAGCCGTACAGGCTGGTGGTCACGGGCCGCATCAAGCATTTCATATCCGCCTTCGGCGAGCATGTCATAGGCGAGGAGGTGGAATATGCTGTAATGAACGCAGCAAAAGAGCACGATGTGCAGATCACCGAGTTCACCGTGGCGCCTGCCATACAGGTGACCGATGGCCTGCCCTACCACGAATGGTTCATCGAGTTCGAGACACGGCCGGCCGATATGGATGCGTTCGCAAAGAGTGTGAACGACCACATGCGCGGCAAGAACATCTACTACGAAGACCTGATGACGGGCAGTATACTGCGCCCGCTGGTGATACGCGACATGAAGAAGAACACCTTCATAGACTACATGCGCTCTATAGGCAAGCTGGGCGGGCAGAACAAGGTACCACGCCTCAGCAACGACCGCAGAATAGCCGATGCCCTGCAGCCCTGGATACAATAATGGCAAAGACCTCAGTTCTTGCTCATCATACAGTTCACATAGGTCTTTAGCTGGTAACCATCATCTTTGGGAATGGCCTGCAATGCATTGTGCAGCCGCACCTTCACAATGCGCGAAGTGGCGAAGTGGCCTATATAGTGATCGCTGATGCGGAAGAAGGCCTGCAACACATACCGCCCCCCGTTAGACGATGAGCTGGCCGATGCCGTAGACCCTATGAATACAGACCTTTCCGGCGTACACCGCACTTCCACATTCTCGTCCACTATCTCCGTACCATCCTCGAATGTTATGGCGGCACCCCGTGTCTCGAAGTGTTCGCGTTCATCGCTGAAGTGGAACAGCACCGCAAAGAAAGTATCGGTCTTTATCTGCCTTATCACAAAGGCATACTTCGTTTCGGGGCTTTTGTAGGTAGTGGTCTTTTTCTTGCGCTCTACCTTGCGCGTTATCTTGCGGCAGGGATCTTTCTCTGCGCAGCACAGCAAGGGTAGTGCCAGTAAAAGGAAGGATAGAAAATATCTCATGACATTGGGTTTGACAGTAAAGATACTGCACCCGTCACAAAACCGGAACAATACAGGTTATTCCTTGGGCAGCGCTCCGTACTGCTTCAGTATGGTCTTGGTAATGGCGATACGCGTATCGAACCAGTTGCGCGATGTATCGGCCACCGGCATCTCGAAGTTCTGCGAGAAGAAGTATGGATACATGCGTATATCGGTCTTGTTCATAGAGCCCTTGGGTTCCTTCACATGCTCTATGCGCTCTACAAAGCCTGTCACCCAGTATATGTACTTGCCACCCTTTATCTCTCCGGTACCTGTCTTGTAGTACAGCTTGTAGCCGGGGCCTTCTTCGCGCAGCATTATGTTCCTCACTATACGCTGGCTGCGCTCCGATACCGGCAGCTCGGCAAAGTACAGGCGCTTCACAAAACCGGCCTGCTCGTCGGCGCTTATCTGCAGCGAGTCGTTCAGCCAGAACATGTCTATCTGCCCCGATATGTTCATGTTGCCATACTTTATGGTATCTATATAGCGCTTCATCCTGTCGGGCCCTATGCGGCGCGCTATCTCCCGGTAGTACCACAGGCAGCTCACCTTCATGGCCTCGCGCATATCCATATCCTTGCGCCATTCTTCACGGCCGCCATAGGCGGTATCGTACTTTATCACCAGCCTTTCATCGGGCGCCACGGCTGTTTCCAGCGCCACCAGCGAGTTGAATATCTTGAAAGTGGATGCCGGCAGAAAACGCTGCGAGCAACGCTCCAGGTTGTAATAGTGTATCGATTCATGATTGTTGTCGCGCAGTATGAAACAGGCATCCTTTATGCCGTTCTCCTCATACACCTTAGCCCATTCTTTGTGCTCTATGATCCGTGCATCGCGGCACGATACCATCACCAATGCGAACAGGAATACTATGGAAATTCGGGACAACATTTTGATCGATGTATTATGAAGAATGAACGAACTGGGTATTAAACTGTGGTCTTTTCAAATGAGCGTTTGGCGTAGCCGTTGCGGTTCTCCTGTGCCTCCTTGGCGGCCTTTACAAAGGCTACGAAGAGCGGGTGCGGGTTCTCTACCGTGCTTTTATATTCGGGGTGGAACTGCACACCTATATAGAACGGATGGTCCTTTAGTTCCACCACCTCTACCAGGTTGGTCTTGGGGTTGCGGCCCACAGGTATGAAACCTGCTTTCTCGTACTGCTCCAGGAACTCGTTGTTGAACTCGTAACGGTGGCGGTGACGCTCGTTGATGGTGCTGCTGCCATATATAGATGCCGCCATAGATGCAGGCTGCAACTGGCACTCATAACTGCCCAGGCGCATTGTACCGCCCATCTGTGTTATGTTCTTCTGCTCCTCCATCATGCATATCACACCCTGCTCGGTATCGGGGTCCATTTCGGTAGAGTGGGCCTTGGGCATACCCAGCACATTGCGTGCGAATTCCACGCAGGCCATCTGCATACCCAGGCATATCCCGAAGAAGGGTATCTTGTTCTCCCTGGCATACCGTATGGCCTCTACCTTGCCCTCTATACCACGGCTGCCGAAGCCCGGCGCCACCAGTACGGCATCCAGGTTCTGCAGTTTTTCTTTTGCTATCTCCTTCGTCAGGAATTCCGAGTGAATGTTGCGTACCTCTACCTTGCACTCGTTCATGGCTCCGGCATGTATCAGCGCCTCCAGTATCGATTTGTATGCATCCTGCAGTTCCACATATTTGCCTATCAGGCCTATGGTCACCTTGCTCTTGGGGTAGCGCAGCTTGTTCAGAAATTCTTTCCACTTTGTCAGGTCCGGTTCTGCGCCCATAGGCATTTCCAGCTTCTCCAGGCATATCACGTCCAGCCTTTCGCGCATCATCTCTAGCGGCACACTGTATATGGTATCGGCGTCCAGCGCCTCTATCACTGCATCCTGCGTCACGTTGCAGAACAGGGCTATCTTTTTCTTCAGGTCCTTGTACAGCGGCTCTTCGGTACGGCACACCAGCACATCGGGCGTCAGGCCATGCTCGCTCATCATCTTCACCGAGTGCTGTGTGGGTTTCGTCTTCAGCTCCTTGGCGGCTTTCAGGTAGGGTATCAGTGTCAGGTGTATCACCAGGCAGTTCTCCGATCCCATCTCCCACTTCAGCTGGCGCACAGCCTCTATATACGGCAGCGATTCTATATCGCCCACGGTACCACCCAGCTCCGTTATCACTATATCGAACTTTCCGTTCTCGCCCAGCAGCAGTACACGCCTCTTTATCTCGTCGGTTATATGGGGTATCACCTGCACGGTCTTGCCCAGGTAGGCGCCTTCGCGCTCCTTGGTTATCACATGCTGGTATATGCGGCCTGTGGTCACATTATTGGCCTGCGATGTGAAGGTGTTCAGGTAGCGCTCATAGTGGCCCAGGTCCAGGTCGGTCTCGGCGCCATCCTCCGTCACATAGCATTCCCCATGCTCGTACGGGTTCAGTGTCCCGGGATCCACATTGATATACGGGTCGAATTTCTGGATAGTGGTACTGAAACCACGGGCCTGTAATAATTTGGCAAGCGAGGCGGCTATAATGCCCTTGCCCAGAGATGATGTCACACCACCTGTCACAAAAATATACTTGGTCATAACGCTCCTGTTTTAATGCAAGACCGGTACGCAGCTATATATTACAATAAATACGGGGAAGTAGCTGTTGCGGTCGTGCAAAGGTACAATGGATAAATGGAATGTCAAAGTATGACCGCCCCCGGTGTGCAATGTGACGGGGAATATCACTATCATTGCAATTATTTGCATAGAATAGGGGTAGACAACTACCTTTTGCCATCAGCCACCCTAATACAGTACCGAAAAATGTCAGGCAGAACCATAAAATTAAATATCACCAAGTTCACCAAAGACTTTTTGCTTGCCTCCCGCATCCTGCAATTGCTGCAGCCCTTCAACAGGCTGTTCGCATTCATATACGATTTCAATACGCTTACATCATGGATACACCGCCACAAGCGCGATAAGACCCTCATGAACGACTTCTACCGCCCGGTACGGCACTACGACGACCGCGAAAAAAGTTTTGATGCCATTGTAAAACACTATCATATGGAACAGGCTCCTATAGTTTACATGGAGTTCGGTGTGGCCGGGGGCGACTCGTTCAAATGGTGGCTGAAAGCGAACAAAAATGCCGACTCCCGCTACTATGGCCTCGATACCTTCGAAGGGCTGCCCGAAAGCTGGGGCGTGTTCAACAAAGGCGATATGATAGCCTCCATACCCCAGGTAAACGACCCGAGGGCGGTATTCATAAAAGGTATCTTTCAGGATACACTGAACGACCTGCTGCACAGGCTAGGCCCCGACCTGAAGAAGCAGCGTAAGGTCATACACCTCGATGCCGATATCTTCAGCGCTACCCTCTTTGCCCTTAGCCAACTATACCCCTACCTCAACGAGGGCGACATCATCATGTTCGACGAGTTCAATGTGTATGGCCATGAGTTCAAGGCGTTCAAGCTCTTCACCGAGTGCTTCTACATAGACCTGAAGCTGGTATCGGCCTGCAACAATTTCTACCATGCTGCCTTCGAGGTGGTAGGAAGAAAGGAAGTAAGCTTTTAATATCTATACCCTGGCGCGAGAGTTAGCGAAGCGCTCTCGTGCCTCACACAGGTCAGCCGGTTTACAACCGGTATTCATCTATGCCAAATAGCACTCTCTATCCCGTCACCGTATCTCGCCAACACCTACCTTTACACCTCACTTTCCTTTTGTGACCCATCCCATAGGTATATTCGATTCCGGTTATGGCGGCCTCACCGTCTTTCGTTCCATTGCCGAGGCATTGCCACAGTACGACTACATATACCTGGGCGATAATAGCCGAGCCCCCTATGGCGACCGCTCTTTCGATACCGTACACCAGTACACGTTGCAGTGTGTGCGATGGTTCTTCGGCATGGGTTGCCCGCTGGTGATACTGGCTTGCAACACAGCATCGGCCAAGGCGCTGCGCACCATACAGCAGAAAGACCTGCCGCTCATAGACCCTTCCAAACGGGTACTGGGTGTCATTCGCCCATCTGCCGAGGTGATAGGAAATTACACCACATCGCGCCAGGTGGGCGTACTGGGTACACGCGGCACCGTCCTGTCCGACTCTTACAAGATAGAGATAGACCATTTCTTCCCCGATGTACAGGTGCATCAGAAGGCATGCCCCATGTGGGTACCCATTATAGAGAACGGCGAATATGCATCTGAGGGCGCCAACTTTTTTGTGAAGAAATATCTCGACGAGCTGATGACCGCGGCCCCTGCTATAGACACCATACTATTGGCATGTACACACTACCCTCTGCTTGCCGATAAGATAAAAAAACACCTGCCTGCAAATGTACAGGTGGTAGCACAGGGCGATATAGTGGCGGCCAGCCTTACCGATTACCTTCACCGGCATTCCGAGATAGATAATGTGCTTACCAGGAACGGTACCACGCGATACTTCACCACCGGCGATCCTGCTGAGTTCGATGATCATGCCTCCATTTTCAGGGGAGCTCCAGTGCGGTCGCAGCATGTGAGCTTATAATGCTCTGCCTTTCTTTAGTATGAAATTGACAATAGGTTTTGCCTGCTGCTGCATGCAGTAGAAGTCGCGCACGAATTCACGAATGCGTTCCTTATACCCTTCCTTATTCACCTCCTGCAGTGCACCTTTCATGGCAATGGCCACATCATCGGTATGTGCAGTATCGGCAAGGGCGGCTATGCCTTTCATGGCCATGGGCATCATGTATTCGCTGCGGCACGCCAGCAGGTACAGGCCGCGCACCAGGTACTCGCCTACCTTGTTGGGCGCTATCATGGCTGATTCCACATCGTGCGCATATTCGCGCATCAGGCATACACCTATATCGGCATTGGCCTGCAGGGCCAGCATCTCTGTTCGTGTCACATAGGGCAGCAGCAATATGCGCTCTGCACAGCCGCTTGCTGCCACAAAGGTCTTTATCTGGCCGCAATACTCATTATCCTTCATCCCGGTCATTACCAGTGCGCTGCCCGAATCGTTCAGCTTGCAAAAGGCCTGCACCATTTCCAGTATACACAGTCTTTGATTCACCGCACCGGTATAGAGTATTACTTTTTTTGCGCGTAGCGCCGCAGGCACCACACCGGCATAGACGGCCGTGGTATCATCCTCTTTCGCTGCGGTAAGGTAGGCCGCATTCAGCACTGTGTGGGGCAAACGCTGCATATTACAACGCCCCGCCAGCCATGCCGACCGCTGCACTGATGGTGTGGCCAGCAGGTCTGCCTTATGCAGCTTTCTCAGCGCCATCAGGTTATTTACCTGGGATAAGGGCGACCTTCGGAGCGAGCTCCACATAAAATCGGCCACTTCCAGCGCATTATATACCAGTGGCGTATCGCCCTTTATCTTCAGCCCGCACAGCAATGTAAAAGCACAGAAAGAAACAATCGCCGTCTGCCCCTCTGCCACCAGTACGCGCGCACGTTGTGTATATCGGCGTCGTAGTTTCAACCGTTGCATAAGGCCTATGCCATAGTGTTTCCCTACGGTCTCTACCACTATATCGTCTCCAAGGTCTACCTGCGATGGCACATACGAATCGAAGGTGAGTATGTGTACCGTACACCCCTCATCGCGAAGCACCTGGGCGAGGGCATATACCGGCGGCAGGAAATCGGGGTGTACCAGTGTCAGTAACAGTATCTTTTTGCGCGACATTTCGGCCATCGTGTGCAAAAATAACAGGAATTACGAAGGATGAAGAGATGAATTATGGAAACGAAAAGGCCCGGCCATAAAGGCCGGGCCTGGAAAATAAAAGATCGGGAGACAGAATGCTTAGAATGTCACATTCACTGTCACCTGTATCGATACCGAACCATTGCATATGGTCACAACTGCAGTACCGGGACCTACAGGCACTATGGTCATATTAGATGCATCTACTGTACATACGGCCATATTGTCGCTGCACATGCTCAGTGTAGCGCCCGTCACGGGAATGTTGCTGGCATCTACAGCAGCGGCCACCACTGTCACGGGACCACCCATCAGGCTGGCACTTATAGTGCTGCTACCGGTCAGCTTTATGTGGTGTACACCGGGTGTAGTGCTACCGCAGTTGCAGTCGCTCACCATTACCAGTGCTGCGCCCTCCTCTATGGTAGGCGAACTTACATGCGCCACCACCACTGTGCTGAGGCCCAGGGAGGCTGAGGAGCTCATGGTCACAAGCCCTGTGCTGTTCACCGATGCTATATCGAAGATAGGCACACCTGTAGTAGGCACTTCCCAGGTAAGACCCGCAGGCATAGCTATGGGAGAAAGCGCTTTGGTGCTATGGTTCACTGCATATGCCTGCGCGGTGAACTGCTTGGTACCGCCGGGCGCTATGCTGGCCATTATCGGCGTCACTATGATGGTAGTATCGGGCAGTACATCTACCTCTGCCTGACCGGTCATACCGCTGGCAGTGGCAGTGATGATGGTCTTACCCAGACTCTTCGCCGTTACGGTACCATTGGCATCTACAGTGGCCACGCTCTCGTCCTGCGATGCCCATGTGAATGTAGCCGATGTCTCTGCATTAGAGCTGTTGTATGCCTTGGCAGTGAATGTAGCTGTCTCATTGCGGAAGAGCTCCTTACCTGCGGGGTTCACGGCCACCCTTACTATAGGCAGCGGCTCTGTAGGCATGCCTACCACCAGCACAGGTACATATACCTTATTATTATCCGAAATGCCATTGGCGGTCACGGTTATCACGCATTCGCCTGTCTTGTTGAAGCTCACATTGCCCGTGCCATCTACAGATGCTATAGATGCATCGCTTGATGAATAAGTATACCCCGTTACCGTACCCGTACCAAGGTATACCGAGGTCAGCGGTATAGTACCCGCATCCGTCGTCCAGATAATGGCCGAGGGTACTACGGTGAATACCGCGGGCAGGTATATACCTACAGGCACCTGGGCAGTAAGGGTCTTACCGCTTACCACTACCGATGCCGATATCACACCATTACCCGAATTGGAGGGAGAAAAAACATTGCCCGAGAACGAACCGAGCGAATTACTAACGCTCCAGGTAACGCCCGATGCCGCTGTAGCATTTCCTTTCGAGTCTACTACTACCGCCTCATATGTTACTTTTTCATCTGGCGACATGGTCCTGGCACCGGTGCGTATCACCAGCGCTGATGCGCTGCCGCTACCTCCATTATTGTTATTATCATCATCGTTTTTCTTTTTGCACCCTATCACCAGGGTTACGCCCAATACCAGCAGGGCCACAAAAGACATTAATTTTCTCATAGTTATACTATTGCGTTTTATTTAATTGCTGCAAAAGTAGCACCAAATAGCACTCAATGCCGTTAAAGATCGTTGCGTATCTGTTCAAAATTGTTGCAAATGCTGCTAAAAAATGCCGTATACCTCATGCAACACCTATAGAACACATAAAAACGGGCAGCGCATTACGCACTGCCCGTTCACAAGCCATTATATATATATTTCTCTTACATTATTTCTGCTCCTTCTTTTCCTTGTCAGCATCCATCATTTCCATCAGTTTTAGTCCCAGCAGACCGCTCATAGTACCATCGGTATTGCTGCCGTTACCGCCTATCAGTATATCGGGTATCACTTTTATGGCATTTTTACCTATCTCTTCGGTTATCTTATAGCGGGTAAAGTTGTCTCCGCCCATAGCGGCCACCTGCAACTGGTAGGCCTCGGCCGTGCTCTTACCTATGGCCAGTATCTTCTCGGCCTCGGCATTACCGGTCTTGGCTATACGTTCGGCTTCGGCACCCGCGTTCAGCCTCGTCGATTCTGCCTGGGCGCCTGCCCTCAACTTGGTAGCATCGCTTTCGGCATTTGCCCTTAGCCTGGTGGCCTCACTTTCGGCCTGTACCTGCAGCTTCAGGCTTATGGCATCACCCTCGGCCTTTTTCACCGTGGCATCGGCCGTGCGCTGGGCTATCTCCACGCTCTGCTGCGCCTTCACTATCTCTTTCTGCATATCGGCTATAGCGGTCTCCTTCTCCATACCCTGTCGCTGCTCCTGCGCCATACGCTGGGTCTGGTAGGTCTTCTGCTCTTCCTCGGCCAGTTTACGGTCGGTCAGGGTCTTCATCAGTGCATCGGGTGGTACTATATCGCCTATCAGTGTGTCCACCGCGTTCACGTTATACTCTTCCAGCACGCTGTAGATGTGTGCCCGTGCCGCCTCCTGCCGCTCCTTACGCGCTGTCAGGAAGGTGATCACATCGCTGTCCTGTGCCGAGTTTCGGAAATAGTTGCCTATCGTAGGCTCCAGTACCTGGCTCACCAGGTTGTTCATACTACCGAAGCGTGCTATCACCTTGGGGGCCTCGTTAGCAGGTACATGTATGATCTGTGCCACGTCCAGGTTGAAGGGGAAGCCATCGCGCGAGCGCACAGTGATGGTAGACAGGTTCTGGTCCAGCATATGTGCCTCACTGCGGGCATTGGCCCAGTTCAGTACCAGGTTGGTGGTAGGCACCAGTTCTACCTTCATGGTATAGTTGTTCACAGGGTACATGCCCGGCCCCAGCGGCTCAGACCACACACCCCTGTATCCCTTCTCTACTATATTGCCATGCCTGAAGTGCTCGCCCGTCACATCCTTGCCCTCGTCGCCTATATACGATATCACCACGCCCACATTACCTATAGGTACCTCTGTCATAAAGCGCTCTTCTACCTGCACCGCCCATGGGTTTATGTAGTAAGAGCCCGCCAGTATCACCTGCGGCTGCAGGCCCCTGTTACCTCCCTTGTTCAGAAAGGTGTCTATGTCCTGGAAGTTGTTGTGCCCTATCACGTCCTTACCCGCTATCTGGTTGTTGGCCAGTGGCTCACCATCCAGCGTGGTCACTATACCCACCCTGCTCTCACCTATCACCAGTTGATCGCTTATGGTAATGTTGAACAGCAGCGAATTGATACGGTACGAACCCGCAGTTATATAGCTGGTCTGCCGGCCGCGCTGTCCCCCGTTCTTCAGGAACAGGCTGGCATCCTGAAAGTTATCGCACTCTACTTTGCGGGCCAGTATACGTCCGGTAGGTATGCCTGCGCCGTCTTTCGATAGCACCAGGCCTATCTTGCCCTCAGGTATCACGGTAAAGGGTACCATGTCTATGGTGTATTGCCATGGCCACATGCCCCAGAAAAGGCCCGGGGCCAGCGTATGCGCCTGGAAACCCGCCTCGCCGTTCGTAGCCACTATGCGGCCGTCCGGCAGCGACCTGTTAGCGCCAAAGAGTACGAACTTCTTAGTGACGAGGCCTATTTTGTTCTCCGGCACTATCACCATACCGAAAAAAAGGCGCAGTATCACTTTGTATAGAATAAGGCATGCAAGGATGGGTAAGACCCACCAAAAGTCGAAAATATTCATTGTGGTATATTTATGTGAAAGTTAGATAATTATTTGCATTCTAATACATTGCACGACCTGGCCGCACCCACAGGGGCGGCAAAGGAATAGCTATAGCTGCATGCTGGGCTATAGCGTCATCAACATGCGCATGGGGGGTGTACCATCTTCTTATGGTTCACCATTGCTTCAGGAAGTATGTAAGGTATCTTCGGTACGGCCGTCCTTGATATCGGCCTGTAGTAGAACGCGAAAAGGTTTTCGCAATTATCAGGGTCGTCCGACCCTTCTGTGGTTCCCATTTTGGGTATCTGTTTGAAGACACAAAGTTATATACACCATCTGTTAAAGACTTTAAAAATAGAAAAATAGCATAATGTAGCCTTACAATATAGATGCGCTCTATAGCGTTCATTATCTTTAAGGAAACAACATACCATGCGTTCCGGAACCTATTTATTTCTCCTTGTTCTTGCTGTATCGCTCACAGCGTTCGCACACCGGCAATTAAATGTAGGCCGTGTCTATGCCTACAAAAAATTCTACAGCGGCGGTGGCAGGGGTACTATATCCAATGCCTTCCGGGAAGGGCGCGACCCATTGGGTATCGTAGATACTACACGCACCCTGGTCACCGGTGTCGACTGGCAGGCCATGATGAATACGGCAAAGACAACATTCGGCTACCCGGTGAAGTTCGCAGGCATACAAATGGCAGGAGAGATGTATATAGATGGCAAGGTTCATTACTTCGTATACGGCCCGCCCATATCACTTATAGATGTCACCTCGCGCAAATGGTATCATATAGACACGCAATATGCCGCACTACTACAGAGATATTATCTGCAGCCATGGAAATAAAAAGATACTGATAAAGAACGGGAAGGTGGCTTAGGCCATATCCTCGTGGCGGCGCATATAGCCCTTCATGATACCCTTACCGGTATCGCGCACAAAAGAGATGATCTCATCACGCTCATCCGATACGGGAATGTCGGCCTCTATGATGCTAAGTGCCTTCGATACACTATATCCCCTTACGAACAGTATACGGTATATGTCCAGTATGTGGTTTATCTTATCTATGGAATAGCCCCTTCTTTTCAGGCCTACAGAGTTCACCCCTACATACGACAGCGGCTCGCGCGCGGCCTTTACATAGGGTGGTATATCCTTGCGCACCAGCGAGCCGCCGGTCACAAAGGCATGAGACCCTATGCGCACGAACTGCTGTACGGCCGTCAGACCGGCCAGTACCACATGGTCGCCCACTATTATGTGGCCGGCCAGCGTAGTGTTGTTCGAGAATATGCAATGGTCTCCCACCACACAGTCATGCGCTATATGACTATACGCCATTATGTGGCAGTTGTTGCCTATGCGGGTCATGTTCCTGTCGGTGGTGCCACGGTTTATGGTCACACACTCGCGTATGGTGGTATTGTCGCCTATGGATGTGATGGTATCCTCCCCGCGAAACTTCAGATCCTGCGGTATGGCCGATATCACCGAGCTGGGAAATATCTGGCAGTTCTTACCTATGCGTGCCCCTTCCATTATGGTCACGTTCGATCCTATCCAGGTTCCCTCCCCTATCTCTACATTCTTATGTATAGTGGTAAATGGGTCGATGCGCACATTAGGCGCTATTTTAGCGTCCGGGTGGACATAGGTAAGCGGGTGGATCATTTCTTGTCTTTTCTTATGAGTTGCGCTACCAGTTCGGCCTCGGTAGCCAGTTTATTGCCTACATAGGTAGTGCCTTTCATCTCTACTATACCACGGCGTATGGGGCTCAGCAGTTCCATCTTCAGTATCAGGGTATCGCCCGGGCGCACAATGTTCTTGAACTTCACCTTATCTATCTTCAGGAAGTAGGTATCATAGTTCTCCGGGTCGCTTATATTGTTCAGCGCCAGTATGCCGCCTGTCTGCGCCAGCGCCTCTATCTGCAGCACACCCGGCATTACCGGGTTGCCGGGGAAATGGCCCTGGAAGAAATGCTCGTTGAAGGTAACGCTCTTCACGCCCACCACATGGTTGTCGCTCAGCTCTATTATCTTATCTACGAACAGGAAGGGAAACTTATGCGGCAGCACCTTCACTATATGGTTTATGTCGTATATGGCCTGCTGCGATGGGTCGTAATGCGGTATATCGGCTATGTGCTTGTTCTTCTTTATGTACTGCTTTATCTTCTTCGCAAATTCCACATTGGTAGCGTGGCCCGGCCTGCTGGCTATTATGTGCGCTTTTATAGAGTGTCCTGCCAGTGCCAGGTCGCCTATCACATCCAGCAGCTTGTGGCGCGCCGGCTCGTTAGAGAAATGCAGTTGCACATTGTTCAGTATACCTTCCTGCTTCACCTCTATCTTCTGCTTATTGAAGACCTTTGCCAGGCGCTGCAGTTCTTCGGGGGCCACTATCTTGTCCACTACCACTATGGCATTGTTCAGGTCTCCTCCCTTTATCAGGTTATTGTCCAGCAGGTATTCCAGCTCATGCAAAAAACAGAAGGTACGGCATGGCCCTATCTCTGTACGGAACTCCGTTATATGCCTCAGCACCGCATGCTGCGTGCCCAGCACCGGCGAGTTGAAGTCTATCAGTGCCGTTACCTGGTAGTCATTGGCAGGTATGGCCAGCATATCCACCTTCTTCACAGGGTCGTAATAGTGAATGTTGCTGTCTATCGTATATACTATGCGTTTGGCCTCCTGCTCTTCTATACCCGAGCTTTCTATCGCCTCCATGAACTCGCGCGCGCTGCCATCCATTATAGGCACTTCGGGGCCATCCATCTCTATCAGCACATTGTCTATACCCATGCCCACCAGTGCGGCCATAGTATGCTCTATGGTGCTCACTCGGGCGCCATTATATTCTATCGTTGTCCCGCGCGATGTATCTACCACAAAGTCCACATCGGCCTTTACCACGGGCTTTTCGGGCAGGTCTATCCTCTGGAAACGGATACCATGTCCCGGGTTGGCGGGCCGCATGGTCATCGTCACTTCCTTACCGGTGTGCAGCCCCACTCCGTGCAGGGTCACAGCGTTCTTCAGCGTATGCTGATTGGGGCTTGTACCTGCATGGTACTGTTCTGCCTTCTTCTTGCTATCGTGTTTGATTACTGTGTCCTCGTTCACTTTTTATACTCCGTGTTTTGTATGCTCAATAGTGCGGTCAGTTCCTGCACCGTTTCTTCGAGTTTCAGCAGGCGGTTCTGCAATTCGGGCAAATTTCTAAAAATTGCCTGACTTTTTAATGAACTTTTATAGTCGAATGCCGGCGAACTGTTCAAAGTCGTATTCTCTACCGTCACCGACTTCGATACTCCGCTCTGTGCATTTATACGCGTACCATCGGCTATTTGTATATGGCCTACTATACCTACCTGCCCGCCTATTACGCAATTCTTGCCTATACGGGTACTGCCCGATATGCCTGTTTGCGCCGCTATCACTGTATTGGCGCCTATCTCCACATTGTGCGCTATCTGTATCAGGTTGTCCAGCTTCACACCATGGCGTATTATGGTCGATCCCATCGTAGCCCTGTCTATAGTGGTGTTGGCGCCTATCTCCACATCGTCCTCTATCACCACATTGCCTATCTGGGCTATTTTTTTATATGAGCCATCGCTCAGTGGCGCGAACCCAAAACCATCGCCGCCTATTATGGCCCCTGAGTGTACTATCACATTGTTTCCCAGTATACATCCCTGGTATATACGCACACCTGCATATATCTTGCTGTCCTTGCCTATACGCACATCCCTGCCTACAAAGCTGCCGGGGCATATCTGTACCCCATCGGCCAGCACTGCATTATCGTCTACATACGAAAAAGCGCCAATATATACATTGGCGCCTATCCGTGCCTTAGGCGATACATATGATGGTTGCTCTACACCCGTCTTCCCATTACCCGATATGATGTTGTTATAATGCTCCAGCAGGGTAGCGAAACTGCTGTAGGCATCCTTCACTCTTATAAGGGTGGTATTTACCGGCGCTGTCAGCTGTAAGGTCTCATTCACTATTATGATGGATGCGGCAGACGAGTATATATACTCCTCATACTTCCGGTTCGACAGGAAACAAAGATCCCCGTCGCGAGCCTCCTCTATCTTGGCAAGATTGTTCACGGTAGCTGCGGGGTCTCCCTCCAGCCTACCCTGTAACAGTGTAGCTATCTGCTGCGCTGTGAATTGCATGTATCTATTATTTCAATGGTTGCTATTATATCAGCTATCCGGGCAATTGTGGCAGAAAAGGGTATTCAGAGAGGGCTATAGCTACTTTCTTACCATTATTGTACATAGCAAATGTAGTTTTTATGTACCGCTCTGGCAAGTGCCTGGTTCACCAACGAGTCATCTATTTCCGTTATGTTCTTTACTTGTCCTGTCTTCGTCTCTATCTTTATCAGTTCTTCATTTATATTATATGTGCTGTTCGATGTCACCCCTTCGAACACATAATATCTCAGGTCCTCTTCCTTTATCCTTTTCTCCCGCATCACCTGCTCCTTTATATCATTCAAATAGCTTGCCAAAGATCCCGAACTGAACAGAACTTTGTACAATTTTCTCAGAATGAGCATCTGGCAAAGGTCGGATAAAATTTTATCATCATGCTTCTGCCATACTTTTATGGCCGATAGCACATCTGTATCGTCCATATCGCAAAATACCTCCATGTGTGCGGGGTCGTTCTGCAGGTCTTCTTCGCTCAGGTCTCTTTGCAGGAAATATTGCAGGGCCGGCGTAGCAAAAAGTGTTTCGCCCTGCCCGGCCAGGTACTTTGCCCTTTTCAATATATTCACCAGTAGCAGCTCTGTGCTCAGCACCGTCTTGTGCAGGTATACCTGCCAGTACATGAGCCTGCGCGCTATTATGAATTTCTCTACCGACTGCACACCTTTCTCTTCTACCATCAGCTCGTTATCACGCACCGTCAGCATCTGCAGTATGCGGTCATAGCCTATCACCCCCTCCGATACGCCTGTGTAAAAGCTGTCGCGGTTCAGGTAGTCCATCCGGTCCACATCCATAAGTGTTCGAAAGTTTGCCTTTCTTTGTATAACCATTTCTTTCATATTTGAAAGCTCAACGAG